>JBEKXX010000001.1:0-73769 GCA_049511595.1 Occallatibacter sp.
CGTCGAGGACTGGGTAGCGAATTTCCCAGAGATGGCCTTTTTGTTCCTGGTGGACGACTTCGAGATCGCTGATGGCGGTTTGGCAGCGGGGGCACCAGTTGACGATGTACGCGCCGCGGTAAATGAGGCCCTGATGGTAGAGGCGGGCGAAGGCCTCGCGCACGGCGAGAGAGCGGGGCTCGTCCATGGTGAAGAACTCGCGGCTCCAATCGACGGAGACGCCGAGGCGCTTCATCTGCTCGAGGATGGCTCCGCCGTAGTGACGCCGCCACTGCCAGACGCGCTCGACGAAGGCCTCGCGGCCGAGCTTCTGGCGCGAGCTGCCTTCCTCGGCGAGCTGGCGCTCGACCATCATCTGGGTGGCGATGCCGGCGTGGTCGGTGCCGGGAACCCAGAGGGCGCGGCGGCCGCTCATGCGGCGCCAGCGGGTGAGGATGTCCATCTCCGTCTGGTTGAGCATGTGGCCCATGTGCAGGCGGCCCGTGACGTTGGGCGGAGGCAGGAGGATGGTGAAGGCGGACTGGCCGTCCAAGCCTTGGTCTTGGTCAGCGGGAGTGCCGGGTGTGGGCTGGACGAAGAGATTTTCGCGGACCCAGTAACCGGCCCAATGATCTTCAATGGCGGTGGGGTCGTAGGCTTTGGGCAGGTCGTGAGGCATGGTTCGCTTGGAAGTCCCCAGGTGTGTGCGCCAACTCCCCATGACGAAAGGGTTTTGCACGAGGGGACTACCCATCAGGTTAGCAGATAGCGTTGGGGTGGAATTCAGGGTGCGATGAGGGGAACGGCAGGGAAATAAGTGGAGTATGGCCGCGTATCTCGCGTCAGAATTTCGCAGCGAAGCGATGCAGCGTGAGCGCCGATGAAGAAATCGGGAAGGACGTTACTCCTGTTGCCGCCTTGCCGCCGGTATTGCTGGAAAGCCTTGCCGGCAAGGAAAGCCGCATCGCGAGGAATCTCCAACACGATCAGGCCGAGCTCATCGACGGCTTTGTCGAGGTTTGCCTGGGACGAGAATCTCGCTGAAATCTCCGCATAGATCACTGCGTTAATCACCAGGTCATGCGCAGTTGAAAGCGATCGCAATTGTTGCGCCGACCAGGAACCCCACACGGGATCCATATCCCAGAGGTCGAAGATGATGTTGGAGTCGACGATCACCATAAGGGAGCTTTACTTGAAACCGGGATCGTCCTTATAGCCGCGGATGAACTCCATGTATTCGTCCGTGGTCCCATGCCACTTGATTTCTGCGGAACCCAGGGCGCGGTCGAATCGGTCAGGCCTTCTTTCAACCGGCCGCACCTTGCGCATGATGGCTTCACCGTCGCCGCTCAACTCGATTGCTACCTTCGTCCCTGGTTTGATCTTCATGGCCTCGCGCACGTGCTTCGGAATCGTTACTTGCCCTTTGCTGGTGACCGTGGTTGCCATGGGTTGCGCTCCAAAGTATTACTTTCCCTCATTATGGTAATACTTTTCAGTGTCAAAGCGCAAATACCACGGGCCGCCTCGCGGCGGCCCTAACATTGGCTTAAGTCAAAGGATTAGAACGGGTTGAGCTTTCCGAGGCCCTTCTTCTTTTTCTTTTTGCTGGAGGACTCGTCGCTCAGGTCGGTCTTGGGTTTCTTTTGCTTTTGATTCTCAGCGGTGGCGGGCTGAGCCGGGTTCGTGCCGGGCTTAATGTCGTTGATCTGGAGGGGCGCCTCGGCGGGTTTTTCCGCGACCGGCAGAGCCGTGTTGACGGGGCCGACCGGCTTTACTAGAGCGTTGGGATCTGCCTGCGCGGCGCCGCCGGGGGTTTGGCCGGCGCTGGCGGGGGCCTGAGCCGTAGTATTCGGCGCACTCACCACTTCGACACCGACGCCGGTGCCTTCAGCGGGAGCCTGCATTTGCAACGGGGCCGTAGAGGGTTGATCGCTGCGCGGCGGCTCGTTGGGACCGGTGGGGGTGACGGCAGCGGCCGGCGCCGGCGGCTTGCCGGCGTTTACAGCCTCCAGTAACATGGTCCTGTTTTCCTGAGAAACCTGGGGAGCAAGCGTACGCGTGGGATCTTCGAGAGTGGGCTCGCCGACATGTACGGCCTCAACCACGGTGGGGCCGCGCTTGATGATATCGAGCGTCTTGTCAGTAAAGTGCAGGGGCTGGCGGCTGCGCTCTTCGGCGTCGCTTTCGGCGATGGCAGCGCTGGTGGGCTCGGGGACGGGGCGGTTCATGGCGACGAGGCGGTCACGGGCATCTTCAACGTGGGCTGCCATGGGATAGCGCACGATCACCTTGTCGTAGGCCGCAGCGGCCTTGTCTTCGTACATGGCGCGGAGACGCTCTTTGATTGCGCCGGGCAGGCCGCGAACAATACTAACGCTGTGCGCCTGGCCTGCATAAGCGTCGCCGATGCCGATCAGCACCTGGTCGCTCTTGGAGTAGAGGGGATAGGAATCGGCCACGGTTTGCAGGCGGGCGATGGCGGCGGGATAATCTTCGCGGCTCTCGTAGTAACTGCCGATCTGGAACTCGCGCTCGGCCAAAACCTCCTGCACGTCGCGCAGCTTCTGCTTGGCGCGCGGAACGAGGCTCGAATCCGGGAACATGTTGATCATCTCCCGGTATTCCTTCTCGGCTTGCTGGACGTTGGTGAAGTCGCGATCGGGCTTCTCCATCTGCTGGTAGTAGATGTCAGCCACCTTCATCTTGGCTTCGGCAGCCTCGGGCGCGTTGGGGAAGAAGGTGATGAAGTCCTCGTACTCGGCCTCGGCCTGGGTGAGAGCCGCGGAGCCGCCCTCCTTGAACCAGGTGTCGCCGACCGAGAGCTTGGCTCTCATGCGGTATTCCGACTCGGGATAGGTGTTGAGCAGGGTCTGCAAGTCGAGGCGGGCCACGTCGTAGCGGCCTTTCTTCATGGCCACCATGGCTTTGTCGTAGAGTTCCTTGTCGGGCTGCTTGGACTGCACGCCGGCCAGCGGGTTGGCGTTCAGATCGTAGGCCTTCTTTGGCTTCTTCTTGGTTCTGGCATCTGCCGAAACCCCACCCAGAAACAACACGGCAAGTGCGACAGCGACGATCTTGAGAGACAACCGATTCATACCACCTCGTTGGAGGAGAGCCCTGAGGGTGGGCTGCCCACTGCATGACATACGCTTTTCAGTGAATTTTACTCTTTCCGCCCGCTACCTGGCTGACCATGATCCGATCGGCGGCCTCACGAGCCGCGGCCAGCAGGGCGCGCGCATCGCGCTCCGGCTGCCCGGCGCCGAAAACAGCACTGCCCGCGACGAACAGATCCGCACCCGCTTGGACGATTGGCGCTACCGTGTCGTGAGCCACGCCGCCGTCCACCTCGATTTTAAATGCCAAGCCGAGCTCTTGCCGGATTTCCGCCAGGCGGCGGATCTTTTCGAGCGAGAAGGGGATAAACTCCTGCCCGGCGAAGCCGGGATTGACGCTCATGACGAGCACGTGATGGACCATGGGGAGGATGTCCAAAATGAGTTCGACGCGCGTGGCGGGGTTGAGAACCACGCCGGGCTTCATGCCGTGATGAAGGATCATCTGGAGCGAGCGGTGCAGGTGGGGGCAGGTCTCGTAGTGGACGCTGAGCCAGTTGGCTCCCGCTTCGGCAAAGGCGGCGATGAAATCGTTGGGGTTATCGATCATCAGGTGGCAGTCGAGGGGCAGGCGTGTGGCCTTGCGCACGCTGGCAACCACGGGCGGGCCGAGGGTCAAGTTGGGGACGAAGTGGCCGTCCATGACATCGACGTGGATGGCCGTGCCGCCGCCGCGTTCGGCTGCGGCAATCTGATCGGCCAGGTGGGCAAAATCCGCGGAGAGGATGGAGGGCAGCAGCTCAACCATGGGATTCGTGTGGAACTCCTTGCGGGGACAGTGTATCAGCGGGAGCGGGGGTTTGTGGCGGTTGAAGCCGCTAAGAAATGGAAGACTTCAACTTCTCGGCTGCCACACGGCCGATACCGCGCAGGATGGCTTTGATGGGCCAGCGGTTATCGGCGTCGGGGAAGAAGATTTCGCCCGTGCGGCGGGCTTCGGGGCGGTAGTACCAGCGCTTGAGCAGAGCGAGATGGGCCTGGCGAACGGTTGCGGAGGGCGTGGCGGTGTCCTGCGCCAGCAAGGCGAGTGCGGCTTCGAGGCGGGATTCGAGAACGCCGCGAGCGAGCTTTGCGGGCGCGATGTTTCCCCCAGGGGCTAAAGCCCCATCATCTATGGGGCCGCTTTCGGCACGACTGAAGCCGTGCCCTTTCAAGACTTCTTCCGATTGGTCTGTATTGATTTCGTTTCCCTGTTCCCTACGTCCTGTTCCCTGCTCTCTGTTCTCAGAACTCTGTTCACTGTTCTCTGGGGCTTCCGGAATCGGTTCGATGGCCATGGGCTGGGCGAAGAGCGAAGTCGAAGTGGTGTTTTCGTTCTGGATTCTCATGCCGAGAGTGGAGAAGGCGGCGGGGCCGCGCAGACGGCCACTTTCAAAGAGAAAGACGGCTACTTCGCCGGGGTTGGCGGAGGCCTGCAGAATGACGGCGCGCAGGCGGCTCAGGGGGCGAACGAGTTCGGCGGCGAGGGCGCTCACGGCTTCGACGCGCTGCGCTTGAGCGTGGAGCGCAGCGGCGGATTCGAATTCGAGATTTGCCGAGGCTTGGTCGCGCTGGGTGCGGAGGGCTACAAGGCGGCTTTCGCCACGCGTGGAGAGAAAGCTCTCGACGGCTACGGATTCTTCGGCGTAGCGCTCGTCCGAGCAGCCCTTGTAGCAGGGGGCGAGACACATCTTCATCTCGGAGTAGACACAGCCGGGATAGCTGGGGTCGGGCGCGAGCTCGAAGGTGCAGCGGCGCAGGAGAAAGAGCTTGAGCATTTCTTCGGCGTAGCGCTCGGCCGCGGCGCGCGAGGGAAACGGCCCGTAGGCCCAATCGGCTTGGCGCAGGCTGGGACGGTAGGTGACGGTGAGGCGCGGGTAGGGATTGCTGCCGAGAAAGCGCACAAACGCCGGGTGGCGCAGGTGCATGCGTTCAAGGCACTTCGTGCCGTATACCTTTTGGACGAGTTCAAACTGAATCAGCAGCGACTCGAATTCGGAGCCGGTGATGCGCCATGCGATGCGGCGAACCAAGCCGGCGAGATGCAGGCGGCGCGGATGGCGGGGCGAGGGCTGGAGCAGGCGGTCAAGTCTGGAACGGAGGTTGGGCGTGCGGCCGATGTAGGGTTCGGCGCGAGAGTCTGCTCCGTAGAGCGCGAAGACGGCGGGCGATGACGGCAGTTGGGCGAGCGCGGCTTTGGGGTTGGCCGGATCGAAGGATACGCTTTGGAAGTCATTCGGCACGGGCCGTGGTCACCTCGCGTGGAGCGCGTCGCGCGTTCAGAGTGATTGTACGGCGGAACAGAGTGATGCAGCCGGAAGGAGAGGCGGCTTTTCGGAGACGTGCGGAAGCTGGTATGCTGCGGGCGCAGAGAAAAGCGATTTAGATAAGAAGGATTGCGACCATGTGGTTCCTGGGGATGGATGTGGGGACGGGCGGAACGCGGGCAGTCGTCGTGGACGGCGCGGGCAAGCTGAAGGGCACAGCTTCGAGCGAGCACAAGCCTTTCCGCGCCGAGCATCCGGGCTGGGCGGAGCAAGATCCCGAGGATTGGTGGCGCGCGGCGCAGAAGGCGATCCGTGGGGCACTGGCCGCGACGCCGGAGCCGCGGGAGCCGGTGGCAGCCATTGCGCTGACCGGGCAGATGCACGGGGCGGTGATGCTGGACGAGACGGGAGCGGTGCTGCGGCCGTCGCTGATCTGGTGCGACACGCGAACGCAGCCGGAGTGCGACTGGCTGACGGAAAAGATCGGGTACGAGAGGCTGATCGAGCTCACGTGCAATCCCGCGCTGCCCAACTTTACGCTGACCAAGCTGCTGTGGGTAAAGAAGCACGAGCCGGAGACGTTCAAGAAAATCAGGCACGCGATGTGCCCGAAGGACTATGTGCGCTACCGGCTGACGGGCGAGTTTGCCATCGACGTGCAGGAGGCGAGCGGAACGCTGCTGCTGGACGTGACGCACCGGCGCTGGTCGCGCGAGGTAGCCGAGGCGGCGGGGATTGAAATGAGCTGGCTGCCCAAGGTGTATGAGTCGCCGGAGATTTGCGCGCGGATCAGCGAGAAGGCTGCGGGGCTGACCGGACTGAATGCGGGAACGCCGGTAGCCGCGGGCGCAGGCGACCAGGGCGCGGGCGCGGTGGGCATGGGGATTCTGGAGCCGGGCAGCGTGTCGGCAACAATCGGGACTTCGGGCGTGGTGTTCGCGGCAACGGCCGAGCCTACGAAGGATCCGAAGGGAAGGCTGCACACCTTTTGCCATGCCGTGCCGGGATTGTGGCACGTGATGGGCGTGACGCAGAGCGCGGGCTTGAGCCTGAACTGGCTGCGCGGAACGTTCTTTGCCGGACAGAGCTACGACGCGATGAGCGAGGCGGCGGCGCGGGTTTCGGCTGGGAGCGAAGGCCTGGAGTGGGCGCCGTATCTGCTGGGCGAACGGACGCCACATCTCGATCCGGAGGTGCGGGCAGCGTTTGCGGGCATTAGCGCGCAGCACTCGGCGGCGCACTTTGTGAGGGCGGTTCTCGAGGGCGTGGCGTATTCGCTCGAAGATACCTTTGCGCTATTCCGCGAGCTTGGGATTCCGGTGAGCGGCATTCGCCTGGGCGGCGGCGGCGCGCGCGGCGCACTGTGGCAGAAGATTCAGGCGGGCATCTACGGGCACGCGGTGGAGGTGCTCGCAGCCGAAGAGGGCGGCGCGTTTGGCTGCGCGCTGATGGCCGGCGTGGGCGCGGGACACTGGAAGAACCTGGACGAAGCCTGCGGGCAGGCGATCGAAGTGGCGCAGCGGATTGAGCCGGATGCGGGCGATGTTGCGGCGTACAAGGCCGGATATGAGCGGTGGAGGAAGCTGTATCCGGCGCTGCGGGGACTTAAAAACTAGTGGTCAGTGGTCAGTGATCAGTGGTCAGGGGTCAGAAAACGCCGCTTACGCGCCGGCAACAACAAAGTCGGCGAAGGTGAAGCCGTCGCGGGTGACGATTTCGCCGGTCGTGAGCGGAAGCGGAGCGGAGAACATGGGGCCGGCGTAGACGCAGGTGTGAAACTCGCCGCGCTCACCGCAGGGGTCGGCCTGGGACGGAAGATCGCGTAAAAAATCCTCATCGAATTCACGGCCGGCAAAGGCGGCGGGGAGTTGCTTCGTGTCGACACAGGAGAGGCGGGCGCGCAGGCCGCCGGCGATCATCTCGCGCGCGAGCGCATCGGTGGGGAGCTGCCAAAGAGGAAAGAGCGGCTCAAGGCCGGTGGGCGCAAGCTGGCGAACGCGATAGGCGCGGACGTCTTCAAGAAATAAATCTCCGAAGGCGACGGCTTCGATGTGTTCATTGATGGCGCGCTCGCAGGTTTCGGCCATGCGCTGCTCATAGACTTCATTGGGACAGGGCCAGGGAAGCGGAACGATCCAGAGCGGGAGTCCGGCGGCGGCAGCCTGCGCCTCGAGGACCGCGCGGCGGACGCCGTGCATGGCGACGCGGTCGAACTCGGAGTTGAGTGTGGTGAGAAGGCCGCAAATTTCGATGGCGGGATCGCGGCGCAGGGCGTGTAGCGCCCACGCGCTGTCTTTGCCGCTGCTCCAGGAGAGAAGAACGCGCTTCATAGAACGATGATAGCGGCAGCAGTGCCGGAAGCAGATTCCGTAACGGGCGATGACGCCGCCTATAATCGGACCGGGAGATGAGCAGAACCATGAAGATCAATTTCTTTGCCGATCGCATCGGCGGCTGGCGTTTATTGGCGTTGAGCGCGGTTTTGCTGGTGTGCCGGCCTGCCTCGATGTACGGCGCGCAGGATGCGCAGGCGGGGCCGGCGCCGTTGCGTGTGGCGATTGTGGGCCTGGAACACGGGCATGTGGAGGCGTTTCTGCGGGCGCTGCCACAACACAAAGACGTCACTCTGGTAGCGGTTGTGGATGCTGACCAGGCGCTGGCAGAGAAGTACCAGAAGAAATTCAACCTGCCGCCGAGCCTGTTCTACCCGAGCCTGGAAGCGATGATCCCGGCGCAGCATCCGCAGGCGCTGCTGGTGTACGCGCCCATCGCGCAGCACCGCGGCGTGATCGAGAAGGCGGCGCAGTATGGCGTCTCAGTGATGGTGGAGAAGCCGCTGACCATCTCGCTCGAGGATGCGCTGGCGATTCGCAAGGCCGCGCGCGAGCACCACATACATGTGCTGGTGAATTACGAGACGACGTGGTACGCGAGCAACCGCGCCGCCTACGACGCCGTGGAGCAGGGGCAACTGGGCGCGATCCGGCGCGTGGTGGCGCACGATGGCCACCAGGGTCCCGTGGAGATTCACACGCCGCCTGAATTTCTTCGCTGGCTGACCGACCCGGCGCAGAACGGAGCCGGCGCGCTCTACGATTTCGGCTGCTACGGCGTGGATCTGATGACATGGCTGATGCACGGAGAGACGCCTCTGACGGTGACGGCCGTGACGAACCACGACAAGCCTGAGATGTATCCGCGCGTGGATGACGACGCGACGATCGTGCTGACTTATCCCCGCGCGCAGGCGGTGATTCAGGCTTCGTGGAACTGGCCGTTCAACCGCAAGGATATGGAAGTGTGTGGCGCGACGGGTTACGCGATCACGGTGGGCGCGGACCAGGTGCGCGTGCGTCACGAGCACGACGCGGCGGAGCAACTGATCACGGCGCCGCCGCTGAACGCGCCCGAGGATAATTCACTCGATTACCTGGCTGCCGTGTTGAACGGACAGATCGAGTCGAAGGGCGACCTGAGCGCGCTGGACACGAATGTGGTGGTGATGCAGATTCTTGATGCCGCGCGCGAGTCCGTGCGGACGGGAAAGACTATTAAACTGGCCAAGCTGCCGGAATAAAGCAGCCTGACCGGATTGACGCCGGGTGATGTTTCAGCCGTCACCGCGTGGTTTGCTGCGCGAAGAGCGTGAGGTCGATGGCTTCGCCCATGGCTTTATAGCCTGCGTCTTTGGGGTGCAGGTGATCGCCTGAGTCGTAGGCCGGGTTGAAGCGATTGGGATCCTGCGGATCGCGCGTGGCTTTGTCGAAGTCGGCGACGCCGTCGAACGTGCCGCTATTGCGAATCCAGTCGTTGACGGCTTCGCGGATCTGCTCGCCCTTGCCGGAGTAGTAGAACGCGCCGCCGTAGGGCGTAAGCGTAGCGCCGATGGCTTTGATGCCGTGCTCGTGCGCGGCATCGGCAATCTGTTTGAGGGCCATCTCCAACTGCTGCGCGTCGATCTCATCGTACGGAGCCCGGGGCCGCTCGAGGCTGCCGATGTCGTTGATGCTTTCGAGCACGATGACGTAGCGCACGCCGCTCTGCGCAAGCACGTCGCGGTCAAGGCGCGCGAGGGCGCTGGGTCCGTAGTCTTCGTTGAGGACGCGGTTGCCGCCGATGCCTTCATTCAGGACGGCGACGTTTTTGAGATTCGGATCTTCGTGGAGGCGTGCGGCGAGAACGTCGGGCCAGCGGCGATTGGCGTTGGGAGTAGAAAGCGAGCCGTCGGTGATGGAGTCGCCGAGCGCGACAATGGCGCGGGAACCGGCGACGGCGGAGACATCGATGCCGTCGAGGAAGTACCACGAAGAGAATTTTGTGGCGCCGGGCAGATCCTGCGCGGTGGAGACATCGCCGTCGGCGAGGAAGTTGTCCTGGTCGGCGAAGTCGTGAAAGGTTTCGGCGCGCATGACTTGCGGCGGCAGATAGAAACTGACGGCGAGATCGGAGAGCGGAGGAACGGCGAGGGCGACGGGATCGGAGAAGAGCTCGGCTCCGGGCGGGATATTGACGGAGGTTGCTCCGCCGAAGGTGACGGCGTGATCGATGCCGGGCTGGATGGCTCCGTTGCCGGCGCTGAGCGCCACGTGAGCATCGGCGATGGTCAGCGGATCGGCGCCGTAGGCGTTGGTGAAGCGCACGCGAAGTTGCGGGCCGCCGACGGAGACGTGGACGATTTCACGCAGCGTGACGCCGCTGAGGGGGCGTAGGTTGAAGCCACGCTCGACCAGCAGGGGAGCCGCGGCCCACGTGCCTACCCATTGCGGATGAGGTACGGACTGGGCGCTGGACGGCGCTGGGAGAACGAGCACCAGAGCGGCGCAGGCAGCTAATGAAAGGCAGTGTTTCCCCATCGGATGATTCCTCTCCAGTTCAAGTTGATTTTCGTGCCAGCGATCGGCTATTGCAGTTCCATGTTGGCGGCGAGCGGCGTGTTCTCGCTGGAGTCGCCGACGCGAATGACAAACTTGCCGGGATCGATGGCCCATTTGTGCGCGGATTCATCCCAATAGCTGAAGGCGCGCGCGTCGAGCGTGAGGGTGACGTGTTTGGTCTCGCCGGGAGCAAGGCGGACCTTTTCAAATCCCTTCAATTCGCGCTCGGGGCGATCGACGTGGGCGGAGGGGTCGGAGACGTAGAGCTGGGCGACTTCGGCTCCCGCCACGCTGCCGGTGTTGGTGACGTCGAAGCTGACGGCTACGGTGGCGCCGGAGGCAGCCGAAGCAGGAACGTCGAGCTTTGAGAACTGGAACGTGGTGTAGCTGAGGCCGAAGCCAAAGGGAAAGAGCGGGTGCTTGCCGGTTGTGGTCCAGTAGCGGTAGCCGACCATGAGCTTGTCGCCGTACTTGATGTGCCCAATGGTGTAATCGACGGGCCGGCCGTTGGCGACAGGGGTGTGGAGCGTGGTGTCGGCGCCGGGGACGGGGTAGTACCAGGCATACGAAGCGTTGTCTTGCCAACTGCGATCGAAGGTGACGGGGAGCTTGCCCTCGGGGTCGTGTTTGCCGAAGAGGATTTGCGCGACAGCCCTGCCGCCCTCCTGGCCGGGATAGAAAAGGTGAAGCAGCGCGGGGACCCTGTCAAGCCAGTGCTCGACATTCATGCCGCCTCCGCCGGTAAGAAGAACAATGGTGTGGGGGTTGGCGGCGGCCATGGCCTCAATGAGCGCGTCCTGGCCCGGCGGGAGGGTGAAGGTGCGGTCGTGGCCCTCGCCTTCGAAGTCGGGGTCGAAGCCTGCGGCCACGACCACAACATCGGCGAGAGACGCAAACTTTTTGGCGTCGGCTGAGACGAAGTCCGGCCCATAAACGATGCCGAACCCGAAGCGGGAGCCGACAGCGTGGGGCAGGTAATCGGCCTGGAGGCTGACGGTCTGGCCGGCGGCGAGATCGAGGGAAGTGGAATGGGGCACCTGGCCCTCGGCGTGGATCTGTTCGAGGACTTGTTTGCCGTCGACGAGGATTTTGTACGCATCTTCGCCGCTGGCGGCGGCAAGGAGCAGATAATTGCCGGCTTTGCCGGCCTTGAAGGCGGCGGTGTAGCGGATGCTGCGCGGCTGGGGATCGGGAGCCTCCCACTGACCGTATCTCCAGCCGGCCACGTCCCCGCTCATGCTGGTTTCCGGCTTGCCCGTGAAGTCCCGGCTGGGAAAGGTCTCAACCCGAACGCCGTTCTCCCAACTGGTGCTGCCAAAGACACCGTTCATATCGGGCAGCCCACGGCTATAGAGGACGTGCGCATCGGGACCGAGGAGATTGGCGATGCCGGTGAGGATGCTGACGGGCTCGAAGGCGTGTACCTCGGCCGATCCCCCGCCGCCGGGGACCGCGGGCCAGGCGTCAGGGCCGATGATGGCGATGGTCTTGATTTTCGCGGG
This sequence comes from Occallatibacter sp., assembly GCA_049511595.1. GTDB lineage: Bacteria > Acidobacteriota > Terriglobia > Terriglobales > Acidobacteriaceae > Telmatobacter. The sequence continues at coordinate 11,724 of JBEKXX010000001.1, forward strand.
GTCGAGCGGGAGGAGATTTCCCTCGTTTTTGAGCAGCGTGATGCTCTCGAGCGCGCCCTGAAGAGCGACGGCGCGGCCGCCGACCGAATAGATGGAATCGGCAGGATCGAATTGTGGGCGCTCGGTGAAGCCGTAGCGCAGCTCGGTGCGGAAGAGACGCAGGATATGGTCGTCGATGGTGGATTCCTTTACCTGGCCGCTTTGGACCGCCGGGATAAGATTCTTCGCGTTCATGAATGTGGGGCCGGGCATCTCGAGGTCGAGGCCGCCGTTGACCGCGGCGACGCCATCGTAGGTTGCATCCCAGTCGGACATCAGGATGCCTTTGAAGCCCCAATCGCCTTTCAGCACCTTTACGTTGAGGAAGTCGTTCTGTGTTGCGTGCACTCCGTTTACCAGGTTGTAGGAGTTCATCACCGCGTCCGCGTGGCCTTTGGTGACCGCAGCCTCGAAGCTGGGCAGATAGATTTCGCGCATGGTGCGCTCGTCCACGTCGGCGCTGGCGTTATGGCGGTCAAACTCCTCGTTGTTCAGCGCGTAGTGCTTCATCGTGGCGATAACGCCATGGGACTGCAGCCCTTCGATATAGGGAACCACGAGGGCAGAGTTCAGGAATGGGTCCTCAGAGAGGTACTCGAAGTTGCGGCCGCACACGGGCGAGCGGGCGATGTTGACGCCGGGGCCGAGCAGGAAGTTGACGCCGCGGGCGCGGGCATCCTTGCCCAGGCTCTCGCCCAGAGTGCGCGCAAAGTTCGTGTCCCAGGTCGCGGCCAGCGTTACGCCGCCCGCGTATGCCGTCGCGGGCCCCCAGTGGTTCACGCCCACCGACGCATCGGACATTTTGAAGCCGGGCAGCCCGATGACAGGCATGGGTGGGGTGAACTCGCCTTCGAAGCCGCCGAGGAGCTCGATTTTCTGTTCGAGCGTGAGCCTGGAAACCATGGCATGTGCTTGAGCCTCAATGGCGGGCGAGTCGGGCACGGGAGCCTGGGCCGCAGCGGGGAGGCAAACCAGCGAAAAACCCATCAAAACGGCAGAGAAAATCGATAAACGAGGGCATTCCAAGCGGTTTTTCATGACGCGCCCAAGATAGCGCATTGGGCCGCCGGATGTACAGGGTCGGCCCGGCTGTAACCGGGCGCCTCCAAAATAGCGACTTTTTCGCGAGTTCTAAAGCCGAAGGAGGAGACAGTGTGGCGGGGCTGGCCAGAAACTTCACTTTCGGCAAGCAGAATTTCTTAGTTTCAACCGCGTTTGAGGCGGCTTTGGTCTTTCTCTAGCGAAATCAAGGCCTTGGCTATTGTGACTCGAATCACAGGGGGGGGTGAATGGGGTCACTGCCCTGCTCCATTCCGGGAGCGCACACTCAAGGACCAGTGAACCAGAGAGAGCAGCGGCTGCCGCGGAGAGACGACCATGAGCTTTGCTGAGGGTTTGAAGACCATTGTGGTCGCGACGGACCTTGGGGGTCAGGCAGAAGCAGCCCTGGAGTACGCCCGCAAGCTGGCAGCGAACTATGGGGCGCGGATTGTGCTCGCCCACGGGCTGGACCCGATGGAGTACGCCGCAGTGGACGCGCTGCCCGACAGCGTGCTCAGCCGCCTGACAGCAGAGGCGTGCAAGGTGCTGGACAAGCTGGCGGGGGATCTGTTGCGGGAGGGGATTCACAGCCACTCCGAAGTGCGGCAAGGGGCCGTGGCGGAGATGCTGGTGGATGTGGCGCGGCAGTATGATGCCGGGCTGATCGTCATTGGCACCAAGGGGATGGAAGGCGCCGGACCTGTGGTGGTGGGCGCCATTGCGGAGCAACTGGTGAGGCTGGCGCCGTGTCCGGTGCTGGCCGTGGCGGCGGACTGGAACGCGGGCCCGCACCGGCCCACTCCGGGCGGACCGGTGCTGCTGGCGATGGAACGGAACGATGCGGCCGCGACTGCCGCAGCCACGGCGTACTCACTGGCCGAAACTTTCGCTCGGCCTCTGCTGGCGCTGCACGTGCGAACCGCTGCCGAAGCCGCGGCCGGGATGAATCCATGCGCCGCCCGCCTGGAAGATTTTGGCGTTCCTGCGCAGGGCAAGGCGCCGGTGCATTGCCTTGTAAAGGACGGCAACCCGGCCGATGCCATTGCAGAGGCGATTCGCGAAAATCACCCTTGCATTCTTGTGGCCGGAGTGAAACGCGCGAGCGGGACGCCGGGGCCGCATGGCACGGCGTTTGCATTGTTGTCTGCTTCGCGCGTGCCGGTTCTTTGCGTTCCGCCGGAGGGGTCGCGCGCTGCCGTGGAGCGGGAAGTTGCCGTTCCAGTGTGCGCTCAGTGATCGGTGGACAGAAACGGGCCCGCGAGAGCCGCGATCGCTACCAACAGGGAATGGGCGGACGAAAGGAGAAGCCGCACCGTTTTGAGCGATCCCAAGCAAATGTAACCCAGCATGGTGCAAAGACGATGTGCTGCGCCGCGAATGGCGGTCAGTGAAACGTTGGTTTGCAGCGAAGAAAAAGACGCGCTTACCGGAAGCAGAAGGGCAGCAGATACCGCAAGCAAGATGCCAAAGAGCCGGGAACACGGTGAAAGAATGGCGGACCTGACCACTCAACCCGAGACTCGATTCGAGCGCTTAGCCGCCGTGGCGGCACGTCCGCTCGCCGAGCTGCTGGAGTGCCCGCAAGAGGCTGGAGACCTGCTGAGCGGAGCGACGCGGTGTGTGGATTTCGAAGCCGGACAGGTGGTTTTCCGGCAGCACGGGCCCTGTAGGGGGTTGTATGTCGTGGTATCGGGCGATTTTGTGCGCAAGGCAGAGCGTTTCGATATGCGCGTGACGCTGGGCGCGGCGCGGCCCGGGGACCTGGTAGAGCTGGCCGCAGCGCTGGGAGACGGACATCACACCTGCACGATGACCGCAGTGACTTCCGGAGCGCTGCTGCAGTTACCGATGGACGCGCTGCAAAGAGCGTTTGAGAGCTATCCGCCGCTGCGGATGCGTCTGCTGGAAGAACTGGCACGAGAGATTTCGCGCGCCTACATCACCTGCGCTTTGACACGCGTGATGCCGGTCCGGCGGCATGGAAATGGAGCGGTACTGGCTTAGGACAAGAGCCAGTCCGGACAGTGTGAGTATCGGGTAGAAGCCGGGAAGACGAAAAGACCCGCCATGCCGGGTGAGGATTTGCGCTATACTTCTCCTAGCGTTGAATCTCGCGGGAGATGTATGGCTTCAGCCCATTCTCATCACCCCCCGGAAGATTGCCTGAATTGCGAACACCGGCATTTACGGATGTTCTGCGATCTTACACCGGAGGCGCTGACGGATTACGATCAGATCGGCATCATGATGAGCCACGCTCGCGGGGCCAAGCTGTTCTCCGAGGGCGATCCGGCGCGTAATGTCTTTGTTATCTGTTTCGGGCAGGTGAAGGTCTCGTCAACTTCCCGCGACGGCAAGACGATGATCCTGAAGATTGCCGGGCCGGGCGACGTGATGGGGTTGAGCGCGGTGCTGGCCAACGTGCCGCACGAGGTAACGGCGGAGGCCATCGAGCCCTGCCAGGTGAAGACGGTCCGCAAGCAGGAATTTATCGAGTTTCTGGGTCGGCATGGGATCGCATCGATGCACGCGGCGCAATCGCTCTCGGGCGAATACCTGACGGTGTTCCACGACGCCAAGCGGCTGGCGCTCTCGGGCTCGGCTGCGGGACGGCTGGCGCGGCTGCTGCTGGATTGGGGACGCGCGGCGTCCAACGGCAAGCCGGAGATTCGTTTCACCATGGCCCTGACGCACGAGGAGATTGCCAACATGGCGGGCACCTCGCGCGAGACGGTAACACGGCTGCTGAACCAGTTCCGCCGCGACCAGTGGGTCACCATCAAGGGCACCAGCCTGACCATCGTGAAGCCCGATCAACTGGAGCGGCTGACGGCGTAGAGTTCCTTCCTAACCTGGCATTGTTCCGAATCGCAGTGAGAAAAGACATGCCATGATCATCCCCTTCGACAAGTTCAAGGCAAGGCTGCTGGCCAATCCCGAGGTGCGGAGAGAGTATGAAGCTCTCTTCCTGGAACTCGAAATCCCGGCCGCCACTCCTCAAGCGGCGCGTCCTTTTCGTAACAGAGGCAGTTCGAGTTCGATCCGGTGGTGTGCGACTTTCGGCGCAATGCGTCCGCGGGACCCGCGTACCAGACGAACCAAGCCGTAGTTGGCCATGGTCTTCAGCGTGCGGGAGAGATTCGGCTTTTTGCGCCCGGTGAGTTGCGATAATTCTTCGAGAGAACCCGGCGCCTTCTCGGCAATCAGACGGAGCAGATCGCGATTGCCGGCCGAAAGCACTCTGGCGAAGGACTCCGTGGAGGGAAACCAGATGCGCGGCTCGTGGGATGCGAGCTTGCGCTGGCCACGTGCAATGGCGAGGGTCATGGCCTTCATCTCTTTGTAGCTGGCGATTCCTACTCGAAGCGTCGTCATGGGAGGACTCCCCTCTCTTTCAGCACAGCGTCCACTTCCCTCCAGAAATCTGCAAGCAACGCGGCGGCATCGCGGTACTCATAAGGCCGCACCGCGCGGATGCGGTGACGATGATCCTGCGGACGGCCTCGTTTTTGCTTTGCAATGGGGTGGGCGTTGTCGAATCCCACCAGCCGCTCGCCATTTCGTCCATGCAGCGTAAGCGAGTAATCCAATCCGTGCGGTTTCTCCGGCGTGACCGGTACCTGATTGACCACAAAGCGGACCCAGTGCCCTGCTTCAGGATCGACGACGAACGTGAGGCCATCCAGGTCGAGCAGCGTATCCAGGGCGGGATCGTGCTTCCGCATACTCCTGTAATGTTATCAGTTCATCATAAGTATTGCAACGTGCCTTTTTGGCTCGGGGCCGTGAACAGTAATTCGTCCGCAAGCTGTTTTGTTACTGTTGACTCATGGCTCACGCCGCTGCCGAATCATCGAATCCATCTCTCGACCTTGAGTCTCTCGTCTCCGACGTCGTCGCGCTGGCCATGAAGGCGGGGGCGAGCGACGCGGAGGCGGCGGCGCGCGAGGGCGACGAGTTCAGCGTGAACGTGCGCATGGGCGAGGTGGAGACGCTGACGGAATCGGGCTCGCGCGGACTGGGATTGCGGGTTTTCCTGGGCAAGCGGTCGGGCTCGGCTTCGACCAGCGACCTGACCGCGGAGGGAATTCGCCAGCTTGTGGAGGGCGCGCTGGCGCTGGCGAAGGTGACGGAAGAGGATCCGTTTGCCGGACTTCCGGATGTGGGCGAGTTTGGCTCGGTCGAGGGCGATCTGCACCTGTACTACGAGGATGTGTACTCGCTCGCAGGAGCGGAGCGGATTGAGTGGGCGCGGCGCGCCGAGGCGGCGGCGATGGCTGCCGACCCGCGCATCACGAACTCCGACGGCGGCAGCTTTGACGCCACAACGGGCCGCAAGGCACTGGCCAACTCGCGCGGCTTTGTGGGCAGCTACCGTAGCAGTTATGCAGGCGTTTCCGCCGCGCCGCTGGCCATGGACGCCGACGGCAAGATGCAGCGCGACGGCTGGTGGTCGAGCGCGCGGCGGCTCGCGGACCTCGAATCGCCTGAGGCCGTTGGCAAGGAAGCGGCACGCCGCACGCTACGGCGGCTGGGAGCGCGGCGCGTGGCGACGCAGCGGGTTCCCATCGTGTTCGCGCCGGAGACGGCGCGGACGCTGGTCGGATCGATCTTTGAAGCCGCTTCCGGCGACGCCATCTGGCGCAGCGCTTCATTTCTCGCGGGGAAACTGGGCGAGACGATCGCCGCGCCCAGCCTGACGATCGTGGACGACAACACGATGCTGTTGCCCACGGGCGCGGGAGGATTTGGAACTTCGCCTTTCGACGACGAGGGCCTGCCTTCACGGCGCACCGTGATAGTGGAGAACGGCGTGCTGCGCAATTACCTGCTGAACACCTACACCGCGCGCAAGCTGGGCATGAAGTCCACGCACAATGCCGCGCGCGGGTTGGCGGGCGCTCCGGGGATCGGTTGCGGCAATCTCTTCGTGGAGCCGGGAACGCTTACGCCCGAACAGATCGTCGCGGAGGTTCCGGCGGGGCTTTACGTGACGGGCTTGATGGGCTTCGGCACAAATCTGGTGACGGGCGACTACTCGCGCGGGGCGACGGGCTTGTGGATCGAAAACGGCCGGTTGACGCACGCCGTAGAAGAGGTGACGATTGCCGGGAACCTGGCCGAGATGCTGCGCAACGTGACGGCCATCGGCAACGATCTAGTGTTTCGCGGATCGGTGGCTTCGCCGACGCTGCGGATTGACGGGATGACGATTGCGGGGGCGTGAGCGGGCGGCGCAGTCCGGTTTCTACGCCGAACGCAGCGTGAGCAGCGTGATTTCCGGCGGGCAGTCGAGGCGGAAGGGAATGCCGACGGTGCCGAGTCCGCGATTGACGTAGAGTTGCAGATTTCCGATGCGGAACCAGCCCTCGACATACTTGCGGCCGAACTCTGGAAGAGCCAGAGGGCCGATCCATGGCAGGCGGATCTGGCCTCCATGGGTGTGGCCAGCCAGCACGAGAGAGAGCGCCTGGCCCGCGGGAATCAGCAGGAGATCGTCCACGTAATCGGGCGCGTGGCAGAGGAGGACGATGGGCTCGTGCGGCACGCCGCGGATGGAGGCGGGGATGGCGGCTTCGGGATCGGGATCGCCGGCCACGGGATCGTCGACCCCGGCAAGCCAGAAGCGGCTCCCGGCGCGTTCGATGGGAAGATAGGAATTCTCCAGGACGGTGATGGCGTTTGCGGTGAGCGCCTCGATGACGTATTTCCGCCCGACGATCACGTCGTGGTTGCCGAGAACGGCGTAACGGTTCCGGCATTGGAGCCGGTTGAGGAGATTGGCGCACTGCCACGCCGGGCCGATGGAAAATCTCTTGGGCAGGAGCTCGTGGGTTACGTAGTCTCCGGTGAGAAACACCGCATCGGGATTCATGCGGTTGATATGGCGGACGGCGTCACGGAGGAAGAACGGTTCAGTGAATTCGTCGAGGTGGATGTCACTGAGTTGCGCCACGCGGAAGCCGTCGAACGCCTGGGGAAGGCCGGGGATGACGACGTCGCGATACGTGATCTCGATCCAGTGCCGCTCGATCTCGCCCGCGTAGAGCGCCAGACCGGCGCCGGCGCACGCACCTGAGAGCAGGAAGCGGCGGCGGGTGATAAGCAACTGCGGAGCGGGACGAGACACTGTCATAGTTCATGGTATCGGATTTCGACGGCGCAGGCGCCTGCCCTGGGGCTAAGCGCAGTAGGTTGAGAGGGTTCGCCGCCGGTGTCTCGGGTTACGGCGGGACGGCGAAGGCGGGCGATGCGTCCGGCTTGCGGGGACGCTCAAGCGGGGTTTTCAGGCTGGGAAGGGACGGCGGCGAAGTACTCGGCGACTTCGCGCCAGTTGTTTACGCGGACGAAGCCGGTTGCGCTGAGGTTGTGCGGCGCGGAGTAGAGCAGCCCCTGGCCTTCGAAGCGGAGGAGATTCTTGGGCTGGTCGTCGATGAGGTAGTCGGCGCGGAGGATGCTCTTGTTGCCGCAAAAGACGTAATGCGAGGGCGGGATGAAGGGGAAGTGGCGCTGCAGCCACCGGTACTTGGAGCCGAGCGAGTTGGGCACGGCCATGGCCTGCGTGGCGATGTAGATCTCGAAGCGCGCGGAGAGATCTTGGAGGACCGGCTGCGCATCGGGCATCAGCGCCAGGTCTTCAAAGAAATCCTCGGCATCGAGGAAGGCGCGGAGTTGGGCCTGGCGGTCGAGGGGCGCGATCTCCCAGAGGCCTTTGCCCGCCAGATCATCCGGCGTAACGTCCTCGTCGAAGGTCTGGTTGTAGCGGCGGAGGTGCTCGGCGAGGGTGTCGGCCATGACCTCGTCCATATCGACACAGATGCGCTGCACGGGGGTGCTCCTGAAAACAGTGGTCAGTGGTCAGCGGCCGGTCCCTTCCGGCGCAGGGCGGTAGACCGGGTTGCTAAGGAAAGGGTAGCAGGATGGGAGGAGGTTTACGCGCCGGCGGGGCGCGGTTTGCGCGGAGCGCGGCCGGCGCTCGCCTTGGCCGGGTCGGGCGCGGGGTTCGGTGCGGGCGGAGTCATCGCCGGGTCCCAATAGAGGAGGCGGCTGCAACTGTCGCAGGCGAGCAGCTCGCCATTGCGGAGCTGGTTCCAGGTTTGCGGGCGCACGCCCATGCTGCAGCCGGTGCACTGCTGATTCTCGGCGCGGGCGATGGCGGCGCCGCGGGCCTTGGCGATACGGTCGAAACGGGCCAGCAAGTCGGGATCGATAGCCGCGCGGGCGGCTTCGCGATCGGCGTCGAGCGCGGCAAGTTTGCCGGAGAGCTCGCGCTTGCGGGCGGCAACACTGGCGCGGACGGCATCCACCTCGGCGGCGAACCGTTCCACCTGGGCGCGTGCGTGGGCGAGTTGAGCTTCCAGGGCTTCCGAGCGCTCGAGGCTGGCGTATTCTTCGTTCTCCAGGCGCTCCGCTTCGGCGGTGGCGAATTGAATCTCGTGCTCGACGGCCGCGGCCTGCTCGGTAGTCTTTACGGAGTCCAACTGCTCGCGGAAGTGGGCGGCTTTCTTGCGATGGGCGGCGATCTCGCGCTCCAGGCGGGTGCGCAGCGAGTCCTCGCGGCTGAGGGCGGCAGAGACGTCGGCGGATTGGCGCTCGGCGGCGGCAAGCGCGGCTTCGGCCTGGGCGATTTCGGCGGGCAGCGCGCGCAATTCATGGTTGACGCGGGCGCGGTTGAGTTCAATGGCCTGGAGCTTTACGAGGTTTTCAATCAGGGCTTGCATCGATGACAAGAAGTCTAAGGCATGGAGCGGGGGGAAGGACAGGGAGCAAGGGCGCAGAACGAGTTGCTAGCTGCTAGCTGCTAGTCCTTAGCTGTTCGTTCTTAGCTGCTGGTTGCTGGCTCGTAGCCAGGGGTAAGGAAACAAAAACGGAGACTGCGGGGTGCGATTTTTCAAGAAGGAAAGGAAGCGCGGTGCTTGCGATGCGATTTCTGGCGCAGATCGCGTCAAACGAAGCGGGAATTGACCCTGCGGCGTGAAGGAAGCCTGCGAAAATGGAAGCGGGAGAGGATGGATGGCGGCGGCGAGGCGAGCGAGAAAACCGCGCAGGCGCCGATGGCTGAAGTGGTTCGCGGCCGCGGTTGTGCTGGCGCTGGTCGCACTGGGCGTGGCGATTGCCGTGGCCCTGCACCGGGCCGAGCCCATGTTGCGCGCCGAGATTGTGCAACGGCTGGCAGCGCGCTTTCACGCGCGCGTGGAGTTGGACAGCTTTCATGTATCGCTGATGAGCGGGCTGTGGGCCGAGGGCAAGGGGCTGCGGATCTGGCCGCCCGCGCAAGTGGCGGGTGTGACGGTTCCGGGCGCAAAGGGAGCCGGCGCGGCCGGAGCGCCCAAGCCGCTGATCCAGCTCGCCGAGTTTCGCTTTCATGTGCCGCTCAGCTACAGGCCAGGCAAGCCGATCGGGATTTCCGTGGTGGAGATGAACGGGTTGGACGTGGATGTACCGCCTAAGCCGCACTTCACGCACGCGGCAACGGCGGGCGTCGCGGAGCCGGAGAAGGAGGATTCGGCCGGCCTGATGGGGCTGCGTTTCCAATTGGAGAAAATTGAATGCAAAGATGCGCGCCTGATGCTGGAGACGAGCAAGCCGGGAAAACTTCCGCTGGAGTTTGCTATCGCGCATATGAACCTGACCCATGTGAGCGCGAGCGGGTCGATGCACTTCGATGCGGAGCTGACCAATCCGCGGCCCAAGGGAACGATTGCGACCTCGGGCAGCCTGGGCCCGTGGGTGGTTGAGGATCCGGGTGAGACTCCGGTGGCGGGCGAATACCGGTTTGAGCACGCGGACCTGAGCGTGTTCAAAGGCATTGCGGGAATCCTGAATTCGACGGGCAAGTACCAGGGCGCTTTGCGCGACATGACGGTGGATGGGCAGACGGATACGCCGGACTTCCGGCTGACGCACTTCGGCACTGCGCTGCCGCTGCACACCGTGTTTCACGCAACCGTGGACGGAACGAACGGGGACACGTGGCTGCAGCCGGTCGACGCGATGCTGGGGCAGTCGCACTTTACCGCCGAGGGAGAGATTGTGGGGGTTCCGGCCGGAGTTTTGCCCAACGGCGCCGCGCGGCCGGGCGGGCACGAGATCTCGCTGAAGGTGAAAGTGGACCGGGGACGGATGGAAGACTTTCTGCGCCTGGCGAGCAAGAGCGGGACGCCGTTGCTGACCGGCGCGCTGGCGTTGAGGACTACGCTTGAAATTCCACCGGGTGCGGAGCCGGTGCACGACCGGCTGAAGCTGAATGGGAGCTTTGTGCTTCAGGACGCCGAGTTTACCAGCGCGAAGTTTCAGAACGACGTGGGAGAGCTGAGCCTGCGCGGACAGGGCCTGCCGAAGGATGCGAAGAATGGCGGAGCGGAAGTGCGCTCGGCGATGGAGAGCGATTTCACGATGGCGGGCGGCGTGATTACGCTGCCCGATGTGAAGTACACGGTGCCGGGAGCGGAGATCGGCTTAAAGGGCACGTATCGCGTGGACGGCGGCGCGCTGGAATTCAAGGGAACAGCCAAGACACAGGCGACGGTGTCGCAGATGGTGGGCGGGTGGAAGGGCTTGCTGCTGAAGCCGGCCGATCGCTTCTTCAAGAGAGACGGAGCGGGGACCGAAGTTCCAATTCATATCGGCGGCACGCAGGAGGATCCGAAGTTTGGGATCGACTTCGACCGCATGAAGCACACATCGCCGCAGATGCCGGGAGAGCCGCAATAAGGCGGGGCGCACGGGTTTCAGAAACCTTGCGGATTGCAGCGGCAACCTGCGAGGATGGGAAAACCGCGAGGCGGAGAAGAAAGAGAACGGGGAAAAACGCGATGCAAGTGGCGAGTGGAATGTTGCGAAGGATCGGGAGCTGTACCGCAGGTCTGGTGCTGGTGGCCGCGGCCCTGGCCGCAGGAGGGCAAACGGCGCCAGGTACAACGAGGATGGATGCGAGCATGGCGACGGCAGCGGGCGAACGGAACTGGTGGAAGAATGCCGTGATCTACGAGGTATACCCGCGCAGCTTTCAAGATACGAATGGCGACGGGATCGGCGACCTGAACGGGATTACGGCGCGGCTGGACTACCTGAAGGATCTGGGCGTGGATGCAATCTGGCTGACGCCCGTGTACCCCTCGCCGCAGGTGGACTTCGGCTACGACATCTCGAATTACCGGGACATCGATCCGCAGTACGGCACGCTGGCGGACTTCGATCGGCTGGTGGCCGAGGCCGGCAAGCGCCACATCCGCGTGATTATGGACATGGTGATGAACCACACGTCGGATCAGCACGAGTGGTTCCTGCAATCGCGTTCGTCGCGCGACAACCCTTACCGCGACTGGTATATGTGGCACGATGGCAAGGGCGAGACCGCGACAAGCAAGGGCGAGCCGCCCAACAACTGGCAGTCGCTCTTTGGCCACTCGGCGTGGCAATGGGATGAGAAGACGCGGCAGTACTACTATCACAAGTTCTATATCCAGCAGCCCGACCTGAACTGGCACAACCCCGCGGTGCACGAGGCGTTCAAGCAGATCATGGCGTTCTGGCTGAAACGTGGAGTGGGCGGGTTCCGGTTCGACGCGATTACGGCGCTGTTTGAGGACCCGAGCCTGGCCGACGAGGGAGTGGTGCTGGACAAGAACGGCAAGCCGGTGATCAATGCCTACGGCGATCCGCAACTGGACGACTCGAAGACCGACAACCAGCCGGGCGTGCACGAGGTGATCGCGGAGATGCGGGCCGAGGCGGACAAGTTCGGTGGGAGCGCGTTCCCCGGCGCGCGCGTGATGATCGGCGAGACCTATCTGCCCAACATCGGCGAGCTCCGCAAGATGTATGGAACACCGAAACAACCGGAGTTCGAGCTGCCGATGGATACGCAGGTGGCTTTCATCAACAAGCTGGATGTGACCGTGTTCCGGCAACGGCTGGCCGATGCCGAGTTGCGGCTGGGGACTCATACTCCGCTGCTGCTTTTCGATAATCACGACAATCCGCGGATCGCTGCGCGCTATGGCGACGGCGCGCACGACACGGACATCCAGCGCGCGATTGCGGCCATCCTGCTGGCGAGCCGCGGGTCGGCGCTGATGTACTACGGCGACGAAATTGGGATGAAGACCACGCCACCCAAGCGCAAAGAAGATGTGAAGGATCCGATCGGGATCACCGGCTGGCCCAAGGAGAAGGGACGCGACGGCGAACGCACGCCGATGCAATGGGACGGGAGCGCGAACGCCGGGTTCACGACCGGAACGCCCTGGCTGCCTGTGCCCGGTAGCGCGGAGGCTATCAACGTGAAGGCCGAGGAGCGCGATCCCGATTCGCTGCTTGCGTGGTACAAGGAGCTGATCCGGCTGAAGAAGACGGTTCCAGCCTTCGAGAATGGCGCGAACATCATGCTGGATACGGAAAACACAAAGGTGCTGAGCTGGATGCGGCAAGCCCCGGGCGCGGCCCAGGTGGTGGTGAGCGTGAACTTTACGGCTGAGCCGCAGACGGTGAATCTGGCCACCGGCGGCGCGGGCATCCGGCCCAGCAAACTGAAAACGCTGCTGAAAACGCCCGGCGGGGCAGAGCCGGTTGCATTGAACCGGATCGAGCTGGGGCCGTACGGGGTGTATGCCGGCGAGGTGCAGTAAGAAAGACCAAAGGCCGTTTGCCATGCCCGGAGTTCCAGGTTCGCTGCCTGCGCGTAGACCGGGTGCGAGAAGGGAAGCACACGCAACGAAGGATCGGCCATGAACGCCGCGCCCAAGCAAGACTCGCAGGATAAGCGCCAACAGCAGTATCGCGATGCCCGCTTCGCCATGCGGCTGTCGTTGTTCGTTGGCGTGCTCATGCTTGCCGGGAAGATGACGGCTTACCTCTACACGGACTCCTCGGCGATCTTTTCCGATGCAGCGGAATCGGTGGTGCATGTGGTGGCTGTGGCGTTTGCCGTCTTCAGCCTATGGCTGAGCGCGCGGCCTGCTGTCACGCATTTCCACTACGGATACGAGCGAATCACCTTCTTTTCCGCGGGTTTTGAGGGCGCGATGATCGCGCTGGCCGCGGGAAGCATTCTCTATACGACCATCGAGAAGTGGCGGCACGGCCTGGCCCTGGAGAACATTGGCGGCGGAGTCGTCCTGATCGTTGCCGCCGGAATCCTGAACGCCGTGCTGGGGTGGTATTTGCTGCGGCTTGGCCGGCGCAATCACTCGCTGATACTGGAGGCCGACGGGAAGCACGTGCTGACCGACAGTTGGACCAGCTTCAGCGTGGTTGCAGGTTTGCTGCTGGTGATGACGACGGGATGGAAGCCGTTCGATCCGTTGGTGGCTTTCGGCGTGGCGGCGAACATTCTCTTTACGGGCGGCCGGCTGCTTTGGCGGTCCTTTAAAGGATTGCTCGATTACTCCGATCCTAAGGTCGGCCACCAGATTCGGGCGCGGCTTGACGCCCTTTGCGAGGAACTTGGCGTGCAATACCACGGGGTGCGTTTCCGCACCACCGGCTACCGGCAGATCATCGAGGTGCACCTTCTGTTTCCCGACGGCATAAAGCTGGGCGAAGCCCACCGGCTGGCGACCCAGGTGGAAGAGCGGCTGGCGCTCGATCTGGAGATGCCCGCGGAGGTCATCACGCATCTGGAGTCGCTTAAGGACCACTCCGAAGTCCATCACATGCAGCACTATACGGGGCGGCCGGATTGACAGCCCCATGGCCCGACTGACCTCCCGGCTGCTATCCCGCGCAGCGAATGGGCAGTAAACCCGGCTCCTCATCCCGCAATCGACTCGACCAGCCGGTTCATTCTGTCTTCCTGCCGCTCGATGGACTCAACCAACTTGAATTGCGTGCGGCAGCGGTCGAGGTTGTGGCCTTCGAGATGCACCTTGAAGTAGGTGTCGCCGGCCAGATAATCGGCGAGAAAGCGGATGCCGGTCTCGAACGTGATGAGCTTGCCCGAGAAGGCGAGGAGCTGCTTCTCCGCCGGGGCAAGGAACCCTCCTGCCGATTCAAGATAACCGCGGACAAGGGCCTCGAACAGCGGAAACTGCATGGCGACTTTCGACAGATCCTGTTCGTCTTCCTGGGCGGGGCTGGTAGTGGTGCGCACCATGTCGCCGAAATCGTAAAGCGCCAGGCCAGGCATCACGGTGTCGAGGTCGATAACGCAGACGGCTTCGCCGGTTGCGCCGTCGAGCAGGACATTGTTGAACTTGGTGTCGTTGTGGGTGATGCGGTCGGGCAGGCCGGCATTCAGCAGGACGTTGGCGATCGATTGGCGCGAGCGGGCAAACTCGATCTCCGGCTTGGCGAGCGCGGAGCGGCCGGCGACATCGGCGGCGACGGCATGTTCGAGCGCGGCGAAGCGCTTGGGCGTGTCATGAAAATTGGGAATGGTTTCGTGCAGGCGCGGCGGGGGCAAGCTGGCAACCTGCTGCTGGAAGCGGCCGAAGGCGCGTGCGGCCTGGAATGCCTGCTCCGCGGAGGCCGCGGTTTCATAACTGCACGCGTTCTCAATGAAGCGATAGGCGCGCCAGGTTTCTCCGGCTGCGTCCACGTGCCAGTTGCGTCCGTCCTGCGCCGGAACGAGCTGAAGCGCGCGCCGGGCGCCGTCGGGTTGGCCTGCCACTTGCCCGGCAAGATGCGCCGTGACGCGCTCGATGTTCTGCATCAGGGCGGCGGGATTCAAGAAGACGCGGCGATTGATGTGCTGCAAGATGTAGCGCGCGGACGCACCGGCTCCCTGGCACGACACGACGTAGGTGTCGTTGATGTGGCCGTTGCCGTAAGGCGCGATGGCTGAGACTTCGCAGTGGAACTCAAATTGACGTGCCGCAGCGTATGCGTCGGGCAGGCCGCTCATGACCAGAGTCTTTCCGGATAGAGGCCATTGGCGATGAGGCGGCGGATGCTTTCGACGACGCGCGGGCGATCCTCGCGATAGGTGACGCCAAACCAGGAGTCGCTCGAATGCAGCACCTTGACTCGCGCCAGGCCCGACTGAACCAGCTCGCCGACGGTCGAGGGAATGAAACACTCGGCCTTCAAATCGCCGGCGCTGCCCTCAAGGAACTTTTCGAAGCGCTCGCGCAGTTGATCGAAGACGCGGGGCGTGAATCCCCACATGTTCATGGAGACCGGTTCGTCGCCGGAGAGCTTCGTCACATTTCCCGCGGCATCGGTGTTGCGCGCTCCGTTCGTGTCGCGCTCGATTTTGGTGAGCTCGACGATGTGCTGGAGGTAGCCGTCGCCGGCAACCTGGCAGACGCCGCGCGCCACGGAGCCGAAGTCGGAGAGCGTATTGCGCAGGATGAAGCCTACCATGGCGTAGTCGGGCGAGCCGGAGGTCAGATGCCTGGCCAGCTCGCGGTAGCCGCCTGAACCGTAGAAGTCGTCGGCGTTTATGGCGGCGAAGGGCTCATGGATGACGCCCTCGGCGAGCAGGATGGCCTGTGTGGTGCCCCAGGGCTTGGCGCGTCCTGCAGGCACGGTGAAGCGAGGAGGAATGTCTTCGAGGGCCTGAAAGACGTATTCGACCGCAACGCGTTTTTCAAAGCGCGCGCCGACGATCTCGCGGAATTGCTGCTCGATGTCCCTACGGATGACGAAGACGAGTTTGCCGAAGCCGGCGCGAAGAGCGTCGTAGATGGAGTAGTCGATGATGGTTTCGCCGGCCGGGCCAACGGGATCGATTTGCTTGAGGCCGCCGTAGCGGTTGCCCATTCCGGCAGCGAGAACGAGGAGTGTGGGAGAGGATGCAGAGCTCATCAATCGGGGCCTTTTCGCGGGCGTTGATCCAATCGAAATGGTACAACACGGACCGGCTGGAGAACGACAGTAGACCATGGGCAACGGCACAAGGAGTCTGGTAGAGTGGGTTGCCATGAGAATCCACAACACTCGCCGATGGGTTTACGCGATTTCGCTTTTGGCCGCGCTCGCCGTTTGCAGCGCAACGCCGAGGATCCACGCGCAGACGCCTCCTGCGCAGAACTCGCTGCCGCCGGTTCCGGATTGGGAGCAACCCGGCTCGGCAACGCATCAACAGGTGCCGCCGCCCGCGGGCTTTCACCGGCCGAGCACAAATTTCAACACGCCGATCGGAATCTTCGACGGCCAATCGGACGTCGGCAGCGCGCTGGCGCCGGGCAGCGCGAGCTACGATGCCGCAACGGGAAAGTACACCATCCACTCGGCGGGATATAACATCTGGTACTCACGCGACGAGTTCCGCTTTCTGTGGAAGCGCATGTCGGGAGACGTGTCGCTGGCGGCCGATATCTCCTTCCCCGATCCCAATGGCTACGGCGACCGCAAGGCCGTGCTGATGATCCGGCAGAGCCTGGATGACAATTCGAAGACAGCGCTGGTGGCCCTGCATGGGGCCGGGTTGGTGCATCTGGCATGGCGCCTGGAGAGTGATGCAAGCCTCGAGGATATCGCTTTTCGCATGAGCCGGAGCGGAGGACCGGACGCCGGGGAGCCGTTCAGCAATGGGACCATCAACGCCAAGCGCATCGGGATCGAGAAGCGCGGCGACGAGTTTGCGCTCTTCGTGAGCCTGGACGGCGAGCCGATGCACCAGTTCGGGCCGCCCATCAAGCTGCATCTGGATGAGCCGTTCTACGTTGGCATCGGTTTCTGCTCGCATCTGCCGGTGACGGTGGACACGGGGGTGCTGAGTAATGTGGTGCTGGTGAATAAGGCGGGGAAGGTGCGGTAAGAGCGCTTCGCCAGAGGGATCGTCCCGGTACAAAGGTTTGGAATGAATCGAATGGTAGAAAACAGAAAAATAGGCCTTCGTCCATTTGTAAGCGAATGAAAACAAATAATATTGACTATTACAACTAGAACAACTATAATTATAGTCAGAATTGGCGCGGAGGCAGGAGATGGCTCGCTGGCAGGTACAAGAGGCCAAGACGCGGTTGAGCGAGGTGATCGAAGAGGCTCACAGCCAGGGTCCGCAGATCATCACACGGCATGGCGCGGAGCGGGCCGTGGTGCTGTCGATCGACGATTTCCGCGCCTTGACAGCGCACAAACCGGGGCTGAAGGAGTACCTGCTCGGCGGACCGAAGGTGGACAGCTTCGAGATTGAGCCCGACCGCGACGCGGGCCGCGAGATCGCTCTGTGAGCACGGCGCCTGCGTATTTGCTCGACACCAATGTACTGAGCGAAACGCGGAGGAAAAAGGCCGATCCGGGCGTGATGGCTTTTCTCGAAGCGGCCGATTCCACTTCGCTTTTTCTGAGCGTGTTGACGATTGGCGAGCTGCGCAAAGGCGTGGCTGCCAAGATGCGGTCCGATTCTGCCGCGGCCAAAAGCCTCGCGGCATGGGTCGAGGGGCTGGAGTTCGGATTTGCCGACCGCATTCTGAGCATCGACCCCGCCACAGCGCGGCTGTGGGGCGACTGGTCGGGCGATCGCCCGCGACCGGTTGTCGATACGTTGCTCGCGGCGACGGCCGTGGTGCACGGACTGATCTTCGTCACACGCAACACGCGCGACGTGGACGGGATTCAGGTCAAGCTGCACAACCCGTGGACTGAGTAGAGGCACTCATGAAGGTGCGCGGGCGCCCGGCGCGCTACCATGCTTGGGGATACCGTCTTCTGTGAGGTGCTCTGGTGAACCGGCGGTCTTTCGTGCATTGCGCAGCGGCGCTTACTGCTCCGCTGATGGTCTTTCCGGGAGCAGCAGCCCAGGCTACCGGCGGCCCAGCGAGTGCGGCTGCAGGCGAGAGTTTGCATCCCGAAAGCGCCCGCCGGATCAAGAAAGCTGCGGCTGCGGCGATGGCAATGCAGCGCCGCGACTGGGAGCAAGGAATTCTGGCCGAGGCGTTGGCCGAGGCCGGCGACCGGCGCGGAGCGATTCTGCTGACCCGGGCCGCAATCGTGCAGCGGACGCCGGACGGACGGCTGGGCGTGGTGGTCTCGGGCAGCCCGGCCGATCCCGCCATGGGCGGCTGCGCCTATGCGAAGGCGGCCGAATGGACAGGCGATGCGCAGATTCAACAAGCGGTAGACGGACTGCTGGCCTGGATTCGGACTAAAGCTCCGCGCAACGCCGAAGGCATCCTCTACCACGTCTTCGGCGCGCCGGAGATGTGGTCCGACGGGCTGAACTGCGCGCCGCCATTCCTGGCCGCGATGGGCTTCCATGACGAGGCGCTGGCCCAGATCGACGGCTACAGGGAGCGGCTTTGGAACCCGCAAAAGAAACTCCTCGCCCACATCTGGGACGACGGCAAACGGCAGTTCAGGGACGGCAACTTCTGGGGCGGCGGCAACGGCTGGGCCGCAGCGGGCCTGGCCCGCGTTCTGCGCAGCCTGCCGGCCGAACGCCGCCAGGACCGCCAGCGCCTGGCTGCCTTTGCTAGAGAGATTGTGGACGGTTGTCTCGAGCACCAGCGGCCCGACGGTCTCTTTCACGACGTGGTGGACCAGCCCGCGACCTTCGTGGAAACCAACCTGGCGCAGATGCTCGCCTTCGCGGTTTTCGAGGGCGTCGCCGCCGGCTGGCTCTCCCCCAGCTATCGGCAACATGCGGAGCGGATGCGCGCCGCCGCCCGCTTGAAGATGGATGCCGACGGTTACATTCAGGGCGCCTGCGGCGCGCCCAACTTCGACCGCCCCGGAAACTCGACCGAGGCCCAGGCGTTCTGCATCCTGATGGAGGCCGCCGGCAGCAGGCTGCCCTAAGTTGTATCGACATATAGGGGTGTGCGGCGCTGGGAAAGGCCGGCGCGCGGGCGCGGGCAGAAGGCCATGGAGCGGGCGAAGGCGTGGGCGTAAAGGCAGTTCGTAGTTCTTAGTTCTTAGTTCGTAGTTCGTAGTTCTTAGTTCGCGGTGCTCGGTTGCCGCTTCTTCAGCCGGCTTGTACAGCGATCCCTGTTCGGTATCCTTTCCCGCCCCGGCCGTTATCCTGAAAGGTGAAGGTACGACGAACCAGAAACCCCAAGCCTCCGCGCCGGAAGAGCCTGCTCCGAACTTGCATACTATGGTTTGCGATCGGCGTAGCGGCTTGCTGGACGCTTGCCGCGCTGATGCTGGTGGCGGCCAAGTGGATCGATCCGCCGACGACCGCGGTGCACATGGAGCGCCGCGTCGAGGCGTGGATTCACTCGAAGCCCTATCACGAACGCTACACATTCGTTCCGCTGAAAGACATCTCACCCAATTTGCAGCACGCCGTGATTGCCGCGGAGGACGCGCGCTTTTACGAGCACCATGGGTTCGATTGGCATGCCATTGAGCTTGCTGCCGAGCAGGACGAGAAAGGCGGCCGCATTCGCGGAGGGTCCACGATCACGCAGCAACTGGTGAAGAACCTGTTCTTCGGAACGGAGCGCTCGTTTCTGCGCAAGGGAGCGGAGGCATCGCTGGTGCCGGTGGCGGAGTTCGTGCTGGGCAAGCAGCGCATTCTGGAGCTTTACCTGAACGAGGTGGAGTGGGGGCCGGGAATTTATGGCGCGGAGGCGGCGAGCCGGGCGTATTACGGGGTGGGGGCGCGGAAGCTCGACCGGAACGAGGCGGCGCGGCTGGCGGCGGTTCTGCCGCGGCCGCTGAAGCGGCGACCCGAGCGCATGGACCACTACAGCGAGATCATTTTGGAGCGGATGCGGGAGATGGGGTGGTGAGGGGGAGCAGCGGAGCTAGCGGGGTTAGCGGAGTTGGAGAACGACCCCACCCTAGCGGGGCTAGGACATGGCACAAGGCTATGTTGTAAATTGCGATTGAGCTTTATCTCAGGTCAAATGCGTGGCAGCGGAGCGAAAAATGAAGGCGGGAAAGATTATCACTATCGTCATCGCAAGCGTAGCGAGCCTCATCGTGCTCGCTGCAGCCGTCGCGGCGGCAGGCCTTTTCGGGCTATCGAAGATTGGTAGCCAGCAAAACTTCCCGCCACCAGAAGGTCAGCAGGCGGTTTCTCAGTCGGGAAACCTCATTCTTTTCTCCGAGGCAAGTGGAAGCTCCTCCTTCCTGTACCTTCAGGATTCGAGCGGCAAAAAGAAAACTCGACTTACGGGTGCTCTGAAGGGAATTGAATCGGAACCGAGCTTCTCCCACGATGGCAAGTTCGTGGTCTATACCTTTGCAGACTCGCCGAATTCCAAATCGGCTGTTTGGCTGGTGGGTGTGGATGGAAATAACCCCCACGCCATAAGCGACAGCGATCAGGACGCGCTTCACCCGGTTTTTTCCCCAGACGACACAAAGGTCTTTTATGCGGTGTCAAACTTCTCCGGACATTACTCTCCGATTGTTCGACCTGCCCGACACGATTGGGATCTGTTTTCAATTCCGGTCGGATCAGGTACGCATGCGGGGACTGTGCCCACTCAGATTACTCACGAATCTTTTTATGATCTTCGTTCTCTTGATGCTACCGCTGATGGGCTCAATCCGGGAGGGACCAAGCTGCTGATTAGCACATCGGGGTATCCGATAGGAGAGCTAATTGAAGAGTTCAACTTAGACGCCGCCGGTCGAAACAAAATTTTCCAGCCGCACGTTCCCGGTGAATCGTCAGTGGGCCCTTCTTACGGAGAGGCACGTTTCATACATGACGGGATGGAAATCCTGTTTCTCGCTGCGACAGATACATCCGGCGGGGACTATGACTACAACATCTATTCAATGAGCGACGTGACCGGGGCAGAAATCAAGCAGCTTACTCACCTGAAAGGGATGACGAAGGATTTACGGGTCGTACCCAGCGAAAAAGCGCTCTTTGAGAATGGCGGAGCCATTCAGCTGTTGGATCTGAGCACACAGACTGTAAAGCCCATTTAGAGATACGCGAAGCATTTGGGAACATGATGGGCCTGCTCCCTTCTTGCAGCTTAGCGGTTTGCTCAGCCGATGTCCTGATTCCAGTTTTCCAGCACCTTTTTGAACTCGAGCATGAATTTGCCGCCGTCGGCGCCGTCGATGAGGCGGTGGTCGAAGCCGAGGCAGAAGTACTGCATCGACCGAATCGCAATGGAGTCGTTGCCTTCGGCGTCGGTGACGACGGCGGGCTCCTTGCGCAGGCCGCCGACGGCGAGGATGGCCGACTCGGGCTGGTTGATGATGGGCATGCCGTACTCGCCGCCGAAGGCTCCGGCGTTGGTGAGGGTGAAGGTGGAGTTGCCGACCTCGTCGGGCAAGAGCTTTTTGGAGCGGGCGCGGAGGGCGAGATCGGCGATGGAGCGGGCGAGCGAGGCGAAGGTGCGCTCGTGGGCGCGGCGGATGACGGGGACGATGAGGCCCCAATCGAGGGCCACGGCGATGCCGAGATCGATGGTTTGGTGGTAGCGGATGGCGAGGCCGGCCGAATCGCTTTGGGGGGCGCTTTCGAGCGAGGCGTTGACGATGGGGAAGCGGCGCAGCGCGGCGACGGCCGCGGCGGCGATGAAGGGCATGTAGGTGAGCTTGACGCCGTGGCGCTGGTTGAAGGCGTCCTTATGCTGGTCGCGCAGGCGCGCGATGCGCGTCATGTCAATCTTGTAAACCGTGTGGACGTGCGGGGCGATGCGCACGCTCTCAACCATGCGCTCGGCGATGATGGCCCTCATGCGGGTTAGGGGCACGGGGTCGACGGGCAGAGTCGAGGGGTCCGGCGCGGGCGTCTGCGCCACCTGCGGTGGGGGCACCTGCGGTGGGGCAGCCCGCCCGCTATCGCGGGCGACTTCAACCGGCGTGGCCGAAGAGGCTTCGCTGCGCAGGCCAACTGTAGTGGCAGCGCGGAGCACGTCTTCTTTGTTGATGCGGCCTTCAGCGCCGGTGCCGGCGACGCGGCTGAGATCGATGCCGTGCTCTTTGGCGATGCGGCGGGCGAGCGGCGAGGAACGGATGCGGCCCACCTGCGCCACCTGCGGTGGGGCAGACCTTTGGACTGGCGATTGTGCAATGTTTGCCGCTGCCTGCGCGGTAGCGGGGATCGTCGCGCCGGCTTCGCGAATCACCGCGACCACTGTGTTGACCTCAACGGTAGCGCCTTCAGTGAAGCGGATCTCGGCCAGCACGCCGGCTGCGGGCGAGGGAAGTTCGGCGTCGACCTTATCGGTGGAGATTTCGAGGAGCGGCTCGTCTTTTTCAACGGCGTCGCCGATGGTTTTGAGCCATTTAGTGATCGTGCCCTCGAAGATCGACTCGCCCATCTGGGGCATGATGACATCCGTTGGCATGGATTCCTTTCTTGGCAGAGCGAGCGGAGTTAGCGGGGCTGGCGGAGCTAAAAACCCTAGGGTCCACTTCTCAACGCGGCGCGCGCAACTCCTGCCGGATTATAAATCGCGGGCACGCGGGACGGAGCGGGTTGAAGGCCTAGCTCAGACGGGGCTCAGGCGGAAACGGGCCGGTCTTTGCGTTGGCGCAGGCGCTCGATCTCGGGCGGGATCTGGAGCGGCGTGTCCTCTGCCGGAAATTCAGGGGCTGGAAGATCGGGATCCGGAGCGGCGGGAGCTGGAGGTTCCGGCGTGCGTTCGGCGGAGGCTTGCGCCTGTGCGCGCAGGGCGGCGAGGCTTTCGACGAACTCGACCTGCTGGTCGAAGACCTGGCCGAACTGGCGCGCCGCTGAGTGGGCGAGAGATTCGAGGGTAGGAAGGCTGTTGGGGCCGGCGATCTCGTTTTCGAGGCTGGTGACGGGGCGGTTCGTAATGCCGCAGGGGTTGATGAGAGTAAAGCCGCGGAGATCGGTGGTGACGTTGAAGGCGAAGCCGTGCGAGGTGACGCCGCGGGCGACGTGAATGCCGATGGCGGCGATCTTGCGCTCGCCCAAGGGCGCATCTTTGTCCTCTGTCCCACAGCTCTCGTCCAAGGGTCTGCCGCACTGCAAGTGCCCCCACCGCAGGCGGCACCAGACGCCGGTGAGGCCGCAGATGCGGCCCGCGGGGACGCCGAACTCGCCGCAGAGGCGGATGAGCGCTTCTTCCATGAGCCGGACAAAGTCGACCGGGCCCAGGCGGTTGCCTGCGGGCGAGCGCAGGCTGCGCAGATCGAAGATGGGATAGCCGATGAGCTGGCCGGGACCGTGGTAGGTGACGTCGCCGCCGCGGTTGATCTCGTGGAGGGTGACGCCGCGCCGCTCCAAAAGCTCGTCCGACGCGAGAATGTTGGAGCGGTTGGCGTTGCGGCCGAGGGTGAGGACCGGCGGATGCTCGAGGAGCAGGAGCACGTTGCCGATGCGGCCCGCAGTGCGCAGCGCGACGAGCTTTTCCTGGATGCAAAGCGCCTCGCCGTAATCCACGCGCCCGAGATAGAGGTACTGGATCATGGTCTGGTTTGATTGTAGCGGGGCGCCGCATAGGCTTCCGCCTGGGGGATGGATTACGGCAGTTTGGCCATATCCATGTTCCAGGGTTTGCCGGTGGGAACATTCAGCGGCTCTTCGGCCTCGTACCCTTCCTTGCGGAAGCGCACCTGAATCGTCCTGGGCTGCGGTTGCGGCAGGTGCAGATCGTAGCGCCCCTGCGCGTCAGTCAGAGCAGAGGCCTGCACTCGGTTCGCGGCCAGAACATCTACCTCAACGCCCGCAACGGGCATGCTGGTGACGCGATCGGTGACCTCGCCCTGGAACTCCCACGGCGGCGGCGGACGCAAGGCAAACCAAAGGGCCACGCCAGCCAGGATCGCCGCGAGCGCCGCAAGCGCCGCCTGCAACCTGCGTCTGCGTCGCAGCGGCCAGCCCAGCGCCGGCTTGAGCTGCGCGGCCGCTTGCGCGGGATCGGCGGCGGTGATGCCCTGGATCTCGAGCATCGCCGGAAGGGGCGTCTTATCCAGCAGCCAGGGAAGGATGGGTTTGCGCATCGCCTCGGCGCGAGAGTACTCGAAGGTGATGTAGTCGGAGCCGCGCGTGTTCTGCGACCAGCACAGCACCAGCGCGCGCGAGGCGCGAATGGATCGCTCCAGGCGGCGCTTCCACTGCTCGCCTGGATCGATCGATTGCACGTCGAAGAAGACGCGATAGCCAAGCCGGCGCAGCTCGTCGCGCAGGGGCGCAACGCGCTCGGCGTCGGCGCGGGAGTAACTGAAGAACACGTCGTACTTGACCATCGCCATAAGCGCTATTGTTGCAGGATCGGTTCGAGCTGGTGAAGAGCAGCGGTCATGCCGGCGCGGTCGCCGTTCTGGACGGCGGTGAAGAGCGCGATCCAGGAGGCGCGGCCGTTGCTGAAGGCGGGTGAGGCTGAAAGGATTTGAAGCGACCCGGTAAAATCCCAAACCGCCGCCTCCAGCATTACAGACTTCGACAGGAGCACTTTTTCCGTTTGCCGCGCCGCGTTTTTGTCTCCCGCGCCCCACTGGCAGGCGAACTCGATGGTGTCTCGCACCACGGCCTGCGGCGCGGATAAGGAGTCGTCGGTGAGGACTGCCACGCGCTGAATACACGCGGAGTAGCGTGCGGCCATAAAACTGACTTCCATAATGTTCATTTGCGTTTCGGCCCAATCCTCGGGCAGATCGGCTTTGGTGTCCACCTCAAGCGCACTTTGATAAGCCTGGACGGCCTGGTCGAACAAAACCCTGGCTTGGTCCCCTCCGGTATGCAACGCCTCGCTTGCCAGCGCGTCGCCCAGATCGAGCTGCGCCGTCGCCCAGTATTGCGGCAGATCGGCTTTGGTGAAGACCTCAAGCGACTTTTCAAACGCCTGCACGGATTGAGCGAGGAGGGGGCCTGCTTTATCCCCGCTGGCGCGCAGCCCCTCCTGCATCCATGTCAAACCGAGATTGATTTGCGCTCTCCCCCAGTCCTGAGGCAGATCGGCCTTGGTGTAAACTTCCAGCGCGCTTTGATAGGCCTGCGCCGCCCGATCGAAGAGGGCGGGGGCGTTTTCGTCGCTGGCGCGAATTGCCTCATCCTCGAGCGCGCTTCCCAGGTTGTTCTGGATCTGGGCCCAAGCCTGCGGAAGGCCGTCCCTGGTGATCACCTCAAGTGCGCTCTTGAAGGCTTGCACAGCCCGATCGAGCAGAGCGGCGTTGTTCGCCTGGCTGGATCTCAGGCCCTCGTCCATCAAGGCAAGGCCCAAAGCATCCTGGGTAATGGCCCAGCGCTGAGGGAGGTCAGCTTTGGTATCGACTTCAAGCGCGTTTCCGAAGGCCTGCACCGCAGCGTCAAGCAGAGCAACGGCCTTTGCGCCGACGGCGTGCTCGCTTTCCCGGGTCAGCGCAACTCCGAGGCTGAATTGGGTTCTGGCCCATTCCTGGGGCTGGTTGGCCCTGGTGGTGACCTCGAGCGCCTGATGAAAGGCCTGCACAGCCTGGTCGAATAGCGCAGTGGCCTTGTCGCCGCTGGCGCGCTGAGCCTGGTCCGCAAGCGCGTTTCCGAGATCGTTTTGCGTGGCGGCCCAGTCCTGGGGCTGATCGGCTCTGGTGCGTACGGCAAGCGCGTCCTGGTAAGCATGGGCCGCTCGATCGTAGAGAGCCGCAGCCTTGTCACCGCTCACACGGGCCGCCTCATCGGCCAGTGCGCTGCCCAGACCGGCTTGCGCCGCTGCGCTCTCGCGGCGATCGCCCAACGCGGCATAGTCGCGCGCCAGCGACTCGAAATCCTCCACGGATTGAGCCAGCAGGCCTAGGCTCTGGCTGGCGGGCGAAACCTCGCCCTCAGCTTTGCGCGCAGCGCCCAGGTCAGAAACGGCTCGCAGCCACAACTCGTTAAAACCCCTATCGCCGGGATGCTTCCCGTGTTCGGCAGCAGCGGTGGCTGCGGCGGTTTCGAGGGTCTGCGTGGCGAGGCGATACTGCTCGGCGAGTTGCGAGGCGCTCGCGCTCTGCTCGCGGTCGTTGATCAACTGGCGCAGCTTGTCGCGGCGGGCGTTGAGAAAGGCTTGTTCTTCGGCGTCGAGTTCGTCCTTGTCGGCGGCGGCGGCCTCGTCAAATAACTGCGCGGCGCTGGCGTAGTGCTTGAGCGCAACCTCGGCCAAGGCCTTTTGCTCGGTGGTGGCCTGCGCCGGCTGACGCTGGATGTTCTGCGCCCATTGCTGCACCTGCTGGTTGACCTGGCCGGCGGAAAAACCATTCGCCTGGGCCCATTCGGCGATGGCGGCGCCAAGGTCGACCTTCTGGTTCTGCGCCTCGGCAACTTCGGCCTTCAGCGCCAGGTTTTGTTTCTTGAGGCTGTTGACCTGAAGCAACATGCGGTGCAGGGCCGCTTCGATCTGCGCCGGGCCGGTGAGCGCGAGCGAGCCTTTCGGCAGCAGGCTGACCTGGACGGTTGCGGGCAGCGCGGCAGCCTTTCCCTCGGCGGACCGGAAGTCGGGTAATTGGCCGTCGGCTGGCTCGTAGATGACCAGGCCGGTTGCGCCTGCGATCTCAATGCGCAGATTTCCACGCTGCGACGCGTCGGGCGAAACCAGCAGCAATGCCTCGCCCCCGGAGTTGGTGACCTGCTGCGCGTCGGTGATGGTCAATCCGCTATCGAGATAGCTGAGCGCGACACGGACGCCTTTGACCGGTTGGCGCGGTTGCGGCAGCACGTTGACCACCAGCACCATGACGTTCTGCTCCGGCGTGGGCTTTTGCGCGCCCGCGGAAGCGGCTACGCAGCCTATTCCCAGCAAAAGAAGAACTGCCTTGCCCAGCCTGTTCTTCATGGGAACCTCGCCTAAAACAATTGCTTGATTTTGCTTGCAGTGTAGCACCTCTTCCGGCCGGGAAATCCGATATGCCGATCTCTTTCGCGGTGCGCTAGAGGCTGGCAGGAGGACCGGGCGGATGGGCGTTGGGGGCGGGAGCGCTGAAGACAAGAAGGCTGGCGGCGAGGATGGCGGATGGGATTCCTGGCAAGTGGGGCATTTCGATTGGATTCCTTTGCGATGCGGGGTTCCTGGCTTGCGGCTCTCGTGGCTCTTTATATCAAACCAATGTGGGCTTCGCCCCAGGGCGGATGCTTGCGATGTGGATGTTGGTTAAAATAGAGGCAGTTCAGGGAGAGAGGCGTCGATGCGGCCTTCGGAGATACTGCCGCTGCACCGGGAGACCATTCGCCGGCTTGTGTCGCAAGCGGGAATGGCGAACCCGCGCGTATTCGGGAGCGTGGTGCGCGGCGAGGACACCGAAGACAGCGATCTGGACATTCTGGTGGACCCCGCCCCACGGACGAGTTTGCTGGATCTCGCCGGCCTTCAGATTGATATTGCAGAGAAGACCGGAGCCAACGTTGACCTCCTGACTCCAAATTGTCTTCCAGTGAAGTTTCGGCAGAGGGTTCTGGACGAGGCCCAGCCGGTATGAGCCAGCATCCGGAGCGCGTCGGGGATTATCTCGAACACATACTCGCCGCCGTCGATCGCATTCAGCGATATATCGCGGGCAAGTCTGTGGCCGACTTCATGGCCGACACGATTCTTCAGGATGCCGTGCTGCGGAACCTCGGTGTCGTTGGCGAAGCAGCACGCAAGCTAATTGCTGACTCTCCAGAGTACGCGGCACTGCATCCGGAGATTCCGCTGGCGAAGATCAATGCGACACGAAACCGGATTATCCATGCCTACGAAGAGGTTGATCTGGACATAATCTGGAATCTGCTTTTGTACGATGTCTCCGTTCTCCGGCCAAAGATCGTCGAGGCGCTGAATGCGATCAAGAGAGAGCAGTAGGCGAATAGTCTAGCGCGCGAAAAAGCGGGAAGAACGTAAGGTGATGGAGATGGAAGATCAAGAGTTGCAACAAACTGGAACCCCGCCGAAGCCTGAGGGACTGCTCTATCATTACACGGATGAAAAAGGGCTCTATGGAATACTTGACAGTGGAGAGATATGGGCGACACACTATCGTTTCCTAAATGACCTGGCAGAGCAAAAAGAAGGCTCCGCCCTCCTATATTCATTTCTCGACGAAACAAATCTCGAATACACAAGACTATACCGAAACGAGATTAAGATGTTGTTCGACTATGACCTTACTCATATGCAACTGTTTGTAGCATCGTTCTCTGGGGATTCCGCAGATGCCGTCGGCGGAGACCGGCTAAGTCAATGGCGCGGGTACTCTCCAAATCGGACCGGTTTCAGTCTTGGATTTGACGGCAGCCTTTTGAGAGCCAAAGCTGAGAGCCTAATGGTCAAGACAGTGCTAGCGGTATTTCTGTGGCAATGCGTTTATTCAAAAGAGGGCAAGAATGAGATAGAGAGAAAAATCACGTCAGTTTTCGAGGAAAAGGTTGAGATGAATCTCAACGCTTTTTCCCAGAAATGGGCACATTTCAGTAGAGAAAATGTTGAGATGGGCCAGTTGAATCGAGAAAAAAGGAGGCAGGAGTTTCGTGAAATTGCGTTTTACCCGCTTCGTGACGAATTTCTAAGGTGGTGTGCAACCCTGAAGCATGAAGGATTTAATGAGGAGCGCGAGTGGAGGTTAGCTTGTTATGTCCACGAGGAGGTTACAGATTTGAAATTTGTCCAGCTCCGGGACAGGCAATATGGGCACACTCCCAACATTCAGGTCCCTCTCGGCTTATCTGATTCAGATTCCCCGTTGAAGCGGATTGTTGTGGGTCCGTCCCAAAATCATGAGCAAGCCGCTATCAGCTTAGGGATTGAACTCGCGAAGAGGGGTCTCAAGGGTGTTAAGGTCGTCCCCTCCCAAATCCCATACCGCAACTGGTAAATCCCATTTCGGGGTACACTAAAGGCTGGCAGGAGGACCGGGCGGTCGCTGCCGGAAGTCCTTGCGCGAGCGGGGGTTGCCGGGAGAGGAAAGTCCGAACTCCGCAGGGCAGTGTGCCGGATAACGTCCGGGACGTGAGCGTGAAGGCTCACGGACGGCCAGTGCCACAGAAAACATACCGCCTCGGCTACCCCTCTTCGGAGGGTCTCCGGAATGGCCCTACAGGTTCGCCTGGACGGCCAGTCCCGCCGGGGTAAGGGTGAAAAGGTGCGGTAAGAGCGCACCGCTCCGGCAGTAATGCCGGAGGCAGGGTAAACCCCACACGGAGCAAGACCAAATAGGGAGGGAAGCCGGGGCCAAGAGCCAGGCGCCGGCTGCGCATCGGCCCGATGCGGCAAGGCGGCTCCAAGCGGGGCCCCCGACGACAGGTTTTCGTCGTTGGGGTGTTCACGTGCCGGAACCTCCGGGTAGGTCGCTGACGAGCGCCCGCGGCAACGCGGCGCCTAGAGGAATGACCGCATAAACAGAATTCGGCTTACGAGTCCTTTTGCCGAATGAAGACGGCTCCGATTGGCGGGTGATTGCCGTCAGGAGCAAGACGACAGCCCCGGCTGGGTAAACACCCTACCGGGGCTGACCAGTCTTAGCGGAGTTAGCGGTGTTCGCGTAGTTGGAATCGGGCATGTTCGTGCGCTCTCCGCTTCCAAGTGTCAGTGAGCCCGCTCTGAAAACAAGGTGCCCAGTGCAAGCTTCCATGCATCAATCTAGCTCCGCTAACCCCGCTAGCCCCGCCAATTCCGCTACTATCAATCCATGTTGCGAGTGAAGCGATTGGAGGCGGAGGCGCAGCTGCCTGTGGTGGCGCATCCGGGCGAGGACCTGGGCTATGACCTGTTTGCGCTGGAGGCGGTGCGGCTGGCGCCCCGCGTCACGGTGAAAGTGAGAACGGGAATCGCCGTAGAAGCGCGCGACCCCGCCACTGGCGCGCCCTTGGGATTGCTGGTGCGCGACCGCTCGTCGATGGCGGCGCGGGGGATTGCCACTACGGGCGGCGTGATCGACGCAGGCTACCGCGGAGAAATCCTGGTGGTGATGACCAACCTGGGCGATGCGGCCGTGGAGTTGAAGGCGGGCGAGAAGATCGCGCAGATGGTTCCGGTGCCTGTGCTCACCGGGCCGGTGGAAGAAGCCGAGGACCTGGAAGGCTCTTTGCGGGCTGCGAAAGGGTTTGGAAGCACAGGGAAATAGGGACTGAGGGTCTGGGGGCCCAGGAACCGCGCGTTGGCCAGGTTCGTATCATAAAGGGCAGGAACATGCCACTTCGAGAGGCCTTCAAACTCGCGCTGCAATCTCTGTGGGGCAACAAGATGCGCACCACTCTGACTCTGATCGGCGTGGTGATGGCGGTGGCAGCGCTGATTATGGTCATTACGCTGGTGAATGGCGCCAACCGCTATGTGGCCACCAAACTTTCGGGCTACGGCGCCGACGTATTCACCGTAACCCGGATGGCGAGCGTGATCTTCAGCGCGGACGATTATTTCCGCTACCAGAAACGCAAGATTCTTCGCATTGAGGACTACCAGGCGGTGCGCGACGCCTGCACGGAATGCAGCGAAGTCGGTGCGCTGCTGGACCGGTCGACGAACGTGGTGGCGAACGGGCACTCGAGCAATAACACCGAGGTGCGCGGCTACACGTGGACAATGCTGTCGCTGAACAACATCGACATTGCGATCGGGCGCGGATTTACGCCGGCCGACGAAGAACACGGCACCCACGATGCGATTGTGGGCTACGACATTGTGGACAACATTCTGGGTGTGGGCGACCCGATCGGCAAGGAAATTCGCGTGGACGGAATTCCGTACACGATCGTAGGCGTCGGCGAGCGGCAGGGCAAAACGCTCGGGCAATCGCAGGACAACTGGGTGGCCGTGCCCATCAGCACGTATCAGCAAATTTACGGATACAACGATTCGGTGGACATCTACGCGCGGGCCGTGGGCGGCGCACAGGCGATGACACGGGCCGAGGACGAGGTGCGCGTGCTGATGCGCACGCGGCGGCACGATGCGCCGGGAACGCCGGATGACTTTGAGGTGGAGACGAACGACACTTTTCTGGATATCTGGAAGCAGATCAGCTCGCTGTTCGCCGGCATCGTGCTGGGACTGGCTTCGATCGCGCTGGTGGTGGGCGGCGTGGTGATCATGAACATCATGCTGGTGAGCGTGACGGAGAGGACGCGCGAGATCGGCGTGCGTAAGGCGCTGGGCGCCAGGCAGCGCGATGTGCTGATGCAGTTTCTGATTGAGAGCGCAACCATGGCGACCGCGGGAGGAGCCATTGGCGTGGCGTGCGGGATTCTGGCGGGAAAGCTGATCACGCTCGTCATCGGATTCCCGACCAGCGCGCCGATCTGGGCGATCTTTCTTGGTTTGTTCCTGGCCGGGTCTGTGGGAATCTTCTTCGGCGTGTATCCGGCGAGCAAGGCGGCGAAGCTGGACCCGGTAGTGGCGCTGCGCGCGGAATTGTAAAGGGTGGTCATGGCTCGATCCGGGCAAACCCGCGAATCGGTGAAGATGGCGCTGGATACGCTGCGCACGAACAAGATGCGTTCGGGGCTGACGATTCTCGGCATCGTGATCGGCGTCTCCACCGTGATTGCGATCTCGTCGGTGATCAGCGGGCTGAACAACCGCGTGTCGGACTGGGTGAGCTCGCTGGGATCGAATGTGATCTGGGTGTTCCACATGCCCGTGATCGGCGTTCGGCCTACGGCCGAGATTCTGGCGCGCAAGAAGCTCACGCTCGACGACGTGCTGGCGTTGCGTCGGCTACCGCACGTGGTGGCCGCGGACGGCGGAATCCAGCATGTGAAGCCGCAGTTCCGCGTAGGCGATGTGTCTGTGAAGTACAACGGGAAGAAGGTGGCGGGGACGATTTTGCAGGGAGACACTTCCGAGATTTCAGATGTGAGCGACTTGACAATGCAAGAGGGGCGGATATTTACCGATGCCGAAGATGCGCGCGCCGCCCATGTGGTTGTGATCGGACACGACACATGGCAGGAGCTGTTCGGGAACGAGCCGGCAGTGGGCAAAGAAGTGGCGATTGAGTCGGGGTTGTACACGGTAATCGGCGTGCTCGACCCGCGCAAACAGCCTTTCGGCGGAGGAAAAAACCCTGCCGACAATATGGTGTTCTTCCCGTTGAATACATTCCATAACTTGCATCCGGAAGACAAGGACATGTGGGTGAGCGTGAAATACGATGACGTGAAGAACAAGCCGTTGGTGCAGGAGGAGGTTCGCGAACTGCTGCGCATACGCCGCAAGGTGCGCGTGGACAAGCCGGATGACTTTGAAATCTTCGGGCCGGATTCGCTGAGCCGGCTCTGGGATCAATTGACCACGGGGCTTGTGATTTTCATGATTGCCGTCTCCAGCGTGGGACTGATGGTGGGCGGCGTGGGTGTAATGAACATCATGCTGGTGAGCGTGACGGAGCGGACCCGCGAGATCGGAGTGCGAAAAGCAATAGGCGCGACCAAACGCATGATCCTGACGCAGTTCACCGTGGAGGCGGTGACACTGTGTTCGATTGGCGGCGTGGTGGGGATTCTAGTGGGCGCGGCGATCACGTGGATCGTGTACTTCTTGCCGATCGGGTTGCCGGCCACGCTCTCAACCACCTGGGTGACGATTGGCTTCGCAGCGTCGTGCGCGATCGGGTTGCTGTTCGGCATTTATCCTGCGTGGAAGGCGGCAAAACTGGATCCGATTGAGGCGCTGAGATACGAGTAAAAGCAGCTTCTAGCCTCTAGCTCCTAGCTTCTAGCCATGATCTTCGGCGCTCAGCCGCCCGCGCAGAACTCGTATTCGCGGGTCGATAGCAGTCTCGAAACACCGATTCCGTTAACCCGTTCACGAAGAGCTAGCGGCTAGAAGCTAGTAGCTAGAAGCTGTAATCTTGCTTTTGTGATGCCGCACGCACTGGCGCAGGCCGTGGAGATCGCGACGACGGCGCTGGCCGTGGCCGGGATGGGATACTTTCTGGCGGCGATTGTTGCGGCGCGGGTGTTCCTGCACCAGCGGCGCGCGCCGCAGGCTGAGTTCGCGCCCGGCGTGAGCATTCTGAAATCTCTCAAGGGCCTCGACCCCGGCATGATGGATGCCTTCCGCAGCCATTGCCGGCAGAGCTATGCGGGCGAGTTCGAGCTGCTGTTTGGCGTCTCGTCGCTTGACGATCCCGCGGCGGCGGCCGTGAAAGCGTTGCAGGCCGAGTTTCCCGAGCGGGCCATCCGGCTGGTCGAGTGCCCCGAGCGGCTGGGCGCCAATGGCAAGGTAAGCACGCTGGCGCAGATGGTCGCGGAAGCGAGGCACGATTTTCTGCTGATCAACGACTCCGACATTACGGTAAGCCCGCACTACCTGGAGCGGGTGATGTGCTGCTTCGCTTCCCCACCCTTTCCGCAAAAGGACGCGGAGAAAATGGGGCAACCCAGGGCTGAAGTCGGATTGGTGACGGCGCTCTATCGCGGAAATCCGCGCAACACGCTGCCCTCGCGGCTTGAGGCGCTGGGGATTGCGACGGACTTCCAGGCCGGAGTACTGCTCTCGAAACTGATCGAGGGCGGATTGCATTACGGGCTGGGTTCGACGCTGGCGGTGCGGCGCGAGGCGCTGGAGAAGGCTGGCGGGTTGATGCCGCTGGTGGATCATCTGGCCGATGACTACGAGCTGGGCGAGCGCGTGGCAAAGGCCGGCTATCGCGTGGAGTTGAGCGCCGAGGTGGTGGAAACGAGCGTGCCGGCTTACGGCTGGCGCGGATTTTTCGATCATCAACTGCGCTGGCTGCGGACGGTGCGCGATGCGCGGCCGGGCGGCTATGCGGGGCTGATCTTTACGCATGGGCTGTGTTGGGCCGTGGCGAATGTGCTGGCCGGTGGGTTGAGCCCGGTGAGCCTGTGGCTGCTGGGGTTGAGCTTCTTCCTGCGGCTGGCGCAGGCCATGACGGTGGGCGCCGCGGTGCTGGGCGATCGCGAGGTGCTGCCGAATCTGTGGCTGCTTCCCCTTCGCGATGCGATCGCGATGGGTTTGTGGGTGGCGGGATTTGCCGGAGACACCGTCGTGTGGCGCGGGGAGCGGTTCGCGCTAAAGGATGGAAAGCTGCAACGAGCAAGTTAGCAAGCCGGCTGCTTGGCGCTGATTGCGGCGAGTTTTCGGGTCCGCGAACTCAGGTCCAAGAAGCACGACCTCCGCGGACGAGAATTTGTCCGCGCGGCCCCGAAACCTGCGGCATCCTGCAGCGCGGATGGATTTCAGCCGCCGTTTGCTTTTTCGGCCTCGCTGCCGGCGCGGATGGCTTCCGTGTCGAAGGTAAGGCACGCGCCCAGCTCGTTGAAGTCTTTTTCCCAGCGCGGACGTTCTTCATCTTGCAGCGCGGTGAGCGAGTGGTCTGCGCTGCGCAAAATCTCATACCAGAGGTTCTGCGCCTGCCAGAGATTGAGGTCGAAGGGCAGCTCAATGAGCGTGTGCGCCAGCACCAGCGCGCGATCGAGCATCTCCGGCGATCCCGAAGACATTTGCAGCTCCACCATGGCGCGTTTCATGCGCCGGTCGGCGATATAGGAGAGCGTGGCCGTGTCGAGAGGCACCTGGTCGGCCTTGGCCAGTGAAAGATTGGAGCGCATCTGCGCGAGATCGATGGGGTCGCTCT
The DNA here is from genome assembly GCA_049511595.1 of Occallatibacter sp. Taxonomy (GTDB): domain Bacteria; phylum Acidobacteriota; class Terriglobia; order Terriglobales; family Acidobacteriaceae; genus Telmatobacter. The sequence continues at coordinate 46,107 of JBEKXX010000001.1, forward strand.
CAAGCACGCGGCGCAGGCCGGCGTTGATGGCGAAGCCCGCGGCCAGCGTGAGCGCGGGCGGCTTGGGCAGGCCCGCCTGCGAGAGATAGTGGAGCAGGCTGGCGTGGTCCTGGTAGATGGTGGTGAGCGAAGTCTCGATGTCCCAGAGCGTGGAGTTGAGGATGAGCTCGACGATGCGGCGCTGTTCGTCCGTGAAGAGCGACGTGAGCGAGTAGTCGGCATGGCCGTAGAAGCGGTCAAGCAAGCGAATGACCTCAGGGAAGTCGGCGCGTTGGACGTGGCCGGCGGCCTCGGCGGAAAAGGCCTCGAAGGCTGCCGCGCCGGACTCATCGTAGGCTTTGACGGCAGCGGTGATGTTCTGGTCGCCGAAGTGGAGAACCGCAAACGAAAAGAGCTGCGCGTGGCCGGTGATGGCGCTGGCCACATGCGCTCGGCCCAGCGCAAGGCGCCCGCGGCCCGAGGTGTGAATCTCGTAGGAGATACGGCGGACGCGGTAGCAGAAGAGGTCCGTCTCATCGGCAAACGAGGAGAAGACGGAACTGATGGCGTAGTGGGCGGCGACCTGTTCCAGGTGCAGCTCCATGGTGTCGACGCATTTCCTGTAAATGCTGGCGCCGTCGCCGGCGGCAGGATCGTTGGAGTGCGCCTCGGCCATTCGCGCCAGAAACGCGGGCTCGAGCGGCGCGGCCTGGTCGCCGAAAATCTGTTGCGCGAGCTGCAATACGCGGGCCGCGTAGGCAATCACCTGTATCGTCTCAATGCCGGCGAGGTCATCGAAGAACCATCCATCGCTGGAGTACATGAGTTGCGCGTGGCGCTGCATCTCCATGAGCTCGAGGGCGCGCACGCGCTCGGCCTCAGAGAGCGCATGCGCCTGTTGCGCGGCGAAGAAGCGGTCCACCGACTCGGCGCCGCGGTCGAGCACAACCTGGATGTAGGCGTCGCGGGCGGCCCAAACATCGTTGAAGAGCTTGCCGCCCTCCTGTTCAGTGAGCGGGGCCAATGCGTCGCGCAACTCGTTGAACGCCTGGCGTAGAGGCGCGCGCCAAGAATGGTTCCATCCAGGATGGCCGCTGTTGCAGCCGCAGTTGGAGCGCCAGCGCTCAATGCCGTGCGGGCAGCTCCATGAGGTGTTCTCGACGATCTCGCACTCGAATTCCGGTGGAAACTGCTCGAGGAAGCTGGCGTAATTAGTTAGCTTCACGGTCTTATCCTGCTCCAGCAGGCGCAGCGCGTAGGCCAGCGCCATCTCGCCGTACTTGTGGTGATGGCCATAAGACTCGCCGTCGGTGGCGACGTGAACCAACTGCGCCTGAGCGCCGTCTTTGAATCCGCCCTTGAGGCGCGCGACAAGGTTGTCGCCGGAGTTGAGCAGTCCTTCAAAGGCGATGGCGCGCGAGACCGGCCCGTTGTAAAAGAAGACGGCGATGGAAGCGCCGGAGGTGAAGCGCACGAGATACGGGCGGGTTGTGTCCACCGTAGCGTCCGGCGTGGCGCTCCAATTCGCGCCTTCCTTGAGCGGGCGAATGCGCTGGCACTGGTGCGGCGCCAGCACCGTGAACTTGATGCCGTTTGTGGCGAGCGCTTCAAGAGTTGCGGAGTCGGCTGCGGTCTCCGCCAGCCACATGCCCTCAGGCGGCGCGCCAAAGCTGCTCTCGTAGTCGGCAATACCCCAGCGGACCTGGGTATCGCGGTCTCGCGGGCTGGCCAGCGGCAGAATCATGTGGTTATAAACCTGCGCCATGGCCGAGCTGTGGCCGCGGTAGCGCCCTCGGCTGCGGCCCTCGCCTCCCAGAATCATGCGGTAGGTGCGCGGCGCATTTTCCTTGAGCCAACTGAGCAGAGTGGGGCCGAAGTTGAAGCTCATGCGCGCGTAGTTGTTCACGATGCGCGTGATTTGATTCTTCGCGTTCACCACGCGCGCCGCGCCGTTGGGAGCGTAGCACTCGGCGCAGATGCGCTCATTCCAGTCGTGGTAGGGAGCGGCCGAGTCCTGAGTTTCTACCGTCTCCAGCCAGGGATTTTCGCGTGGCGGCTGGTAAAAGTGGCCGTGAATGCAGACAAAACGTTTGCCAGAAGGCATGAGGGCCCCGATGAAGTGCGCCGCGTCCGGTGTTTGCCGGCCGCTCAAGCTATTTTACGGCTATCGCGCTGAACGTCCCGCCGGAGCAGTTTTCTTGGCCAGATCGCAGGCGCGCCATAGGTACCAGCTTGCGATGGAACGGTAAGGCGCCCAGCGCCAGCCGCGGCGGAGGACCACATCCGGCTTTGGCAGATCGCTGGCTTCCAGCGGGCGCGATTTGGGCACGCGCAGAAAGGTGAGCGCGAAGCCCTTGCGCACGCCGTAGTCGGTTACGGGCAGCACATCGGGCCGGCCCAGGCGGAAGATCAGCAGCATTTCGACGGTCCACGTACCGATGCCGCGCACCGCAGTGAGCCGTTCGACGATTTCCGCGTCGGACATTTTGCGAATGGCGGCGTGCGAGGGAACGGCGCCGTCGAGGGTGCGGGCGGCCAGGTCGCGAAGAGCTTTGATCTTGTTGCCGGAGACGCCGGCGGCGCGAAGCGGTTCGTCGGGCGTAGCGAGCAGAAGCTGCGGCGTGGGGTCGCCGTGGAAGTACTCGCGCACCCGGGCGTGAATGGTGGCCGCGGCCTTGCCGTGCAACTGCTGGTAAAGGATCGATTCGAGCAGGGACTCGAAGGGCGAGGGCGAAGGATCGAGACGGAGGGTGAACGGGCCGGCGCGATCGATGAGCGCCGCGAGTTTTGGGTCGCGGGCGCATAAGTGCGCCACTGCCTCTGCAGGATCGAAGGGAAGCTTGCGGCTGCGGCCGTCGTGAATCATGGATGGAGTGTATCGCAGGCGGCGGCGCGGTCCGATGCATGCACCCACTGGGAAACGAACATGGGCTGTCTGCCGATCGAGTGCGCGCGCAGGTGGTACACTTCCTCCCGTTGGTGCGAGGAGAAATTTTCGCCATGAAGCGCCGCGATTTTGTAAAGACGATGACTGCCGTGGGAACAGGTTTGCTGTTGCGGCCTGGCTCACGGTTTAGAGCGCTCGCCCAGGGGGCTGCACAGCCCGACCCCGGCGTCAAACGCGTGCTGGCAATGTTCAAGTGCCATTTCGACGCGGGTTTTATCGATACGCAATACAACGTGGTCCATAAACTCTACTTCGACAAGTTTTTTCCCAAGGCTATAGAGATTGCGCGCGCGGCCAACGCCGGGGGAAAGCGGCGTTATGTGTGGACCACGGGATCGTGGCTGCTCTACGAATACCTGGAGCAGGCCTCGCCCGCTGACCGCAAGACGATGGAAGAAGCGATTGCGCGCGGCGACATTGCGTGGCATGCGCTGCCGTTCACCTGGCAAACGGAGATGATGAGCCCTTCGATGATCGAGGGCAGCCTGGCGCTGGCGCGGTCGCTCGACCGGCGCTTTGGCACGGTGACCACCGGCGCAAAGATGACCGACGTGCCGGGGCACACACGAGGCATTATCGTGCCGCTTGCCGGCCGCGGCGTCACCTTTCTTGAGATTGGCGTGAACGGCGCCTCCGCGTACGCCGAGGTGCCCCCGATCTTTCTGTGGAAGAACCAGACTGGAGCGAGCCTCGCTGTGATGTATCACCACGATTACGGCGGCGTCGCGCGCGTGCCCGGCTCCGACCTGGCGCTGGTGACCGTCGTGCGCGACGACAACAGCGGCCCGCACACGCTCGAGGAGATCGACCGCATTCACGCGGATCTGGCGGCGCGATTTCCGAATGCGGAGATCGTAGCCGCCAATCTGAGCGAGATGGCGAATGCGCTCAAGCCCTATCACAGCAAGCTGCCGGTGGTGACTGCGGAGATTGGCGACACTTGGATCTACGGCTGCGCCAGTGACCCGCTGAAGGTGGCCCGCTATCGCGAACTGGAGCGCCTACGCAAGCAATGGCTAATCAACGGCGAGTTCCGTGAGGGCGATGCAACCGATCTTCAACTGCTGCGTTACGTGCTGCTGGAGCCCGAGCATACCTGGGGAATCGCCGCCAATCACTGGCTGGACCTGGACAACTACGAGCCTGCCGATCTGGCGCGGATGCTCGACACGAAGAACTACAAGGTGGTGGAATTCAGTTGGATCGAGAAGCGGCAGGACCTGATGGATGGCGTGGCCACGTTGCCGGAGGCGCTGCGCGAGGAAGCGCAGTTGGCGATTGAAAGCGTGGCGCCGGCGTGGCCGGTGGTCTCTCTTGGAGCCGCTCCGGCCGACGCCGGAAAGCCCATTGAGACGGAGCATTTTATCCTCGAAATCGGCGCGAAGACGGGCGCCATCACGCGGCTGCGCAACAAAGCAACCGGCCGCGAGTGGGCCAGCGCCAGGAATCCCATCGCGCTCTTCACCTACCAGACGCTTTCTGCGGAGGATTACCAGCGCTACCGGGCCAGCTATCTGGTGATGAAGTCGGATTGGGCGCTTTTGGACTTCGGCAAGCCGGACATCGAGCGGTTTGGTGCGATGAGCCAGGAATGGCACCCGGAGATCGCCGATGTTTCAGTAGAGGAAGCAAGAAAGGCGCACCGCGTTCTAATTCGCATGCGTTTCAAGGACGATTTTGCGTTTCTGAGTGGAAGCGCCTCATTCCCGCGCGTTGCCTACACGGAGCTTTTGCTGCCTAAGGCCGAACCCACGATCCATCTGAGCCTGTCCTGGTTCGGTAAACCGGCAACGCGGCTGCCTGAGGCGCTGTGGCTTACCTTTAACCCCATCGCAGCGGACCAGAAGGGCTGGACGCTGGATAAATCCGGCGAGTGGATTTCGCCTTTTGACGTGGCGCCCTCAGGCAATCGCCACATGCACGCTGTGCAACAGGGATTCCGGTACGAGTCAGGCGACGATTCTTTCGCGGTCGACACGCTGGACGCGCCCGTGGTGGCGCTGGGCGGGCGCAATCCGCTGATCTTTTCAAACGGCCAGCCCGACTTGGCCAGGGGGATCCACTCGTGCCTCTTCAATAATGCATGGGGCACGAACTACATCATGTGGTACGGCGAGGACGTGCTGGCGCGATATGTAATCCGCGCATAGGAACGGCGCGCGGAAAGCGGCCTCGCACATCGCGCTCTACTGCTGCGCGCAGGCCCCCAGCCGCTAATTCGAACCCGGCGCCGCGGCGTTCTTGGCGTGCGCGATGACGATTTCCGTCTTGCCGTTGAACCGGTTCGGCCGCACCGTCACCGACACGGACTCCCCCGATCCCGTCTTCAGGAAGAGCGTTTCACGGTCGCCGAACGTCCTGGTTTGCGCGCCAGGGCCCAGCTTGCTTTGGTAAAAAGCGATCACCTGGTCCTTCGAATCGGAGGTGAGAAAGTTCGCCGTGAGCATGTCTTTGCCGGCGACGGTCATGCGCAGGTTTGCTTTGCCCTGCTCGGCGCCGGGATAGATCGTGACTCCCAGGTCGCTTTCCGTAACCGGTTGCGATGAGATGGAAGTTTGGGCGACTTTGTAGGCGAAGTAGCCGAGGATTCCGGCTCCGATCAGCCCGAGGACGGCGAAGATGCCGACGATGATGAGAATAATCTTCACGGCGCTCGGGCCCTTTTTCGGAGGAGGGTAAGCGAGCGGCTGGTAGGGAGTGGTTGGCTGCGAAGGATAGCCCTGAGGAGGCTGGTTGCCGGGAATGTTGGTCATGGTCCCATCCTTGTTTGCGAGTGGATTTTTCGTGACGCTGGCCGGTTGCGATTTGAAATTGCAGCCACTATACCTCATCCGCCGCGATCGGGAATTCGAATGGCAGGTGAGAAATTCCGCATCGCAGTCACGTTCCGAATCGGATTGCGCCCCGCAGTTGACGGGGATCGGAACGGACAACTGCCGGCTGGCAGCTTTACCATCAAGAGCATAGACACTTCGTTTGAGGAGCGCCACCATGAAGATGCGGCCGGGATCGCAGACGGGATTTCTGCTGTGCGGCAAGGAGTGGATTGACGGAGAGGCGCTGGAGGTGCGCTCGCCGTGGGACCAGGGGCTGGTGGGCCGCGTTACCGTGGCGACGCGGGCCGACGCGCGCCAGGCCGTGAATCATGCGGCGGCGAGCCTGCGGCGCACGCGGGCGCTGCCGCGATGGAAGCGCCGCGAGATCCTGGAAGACGTGGCCGCCGCGCTGATCGAGCAGAAGGAGCGGTTTGCGCAGCTCATTGTGACCGAGGCAGGCAAGCCGGTGCGGCTGGCGCGGACCGAGGTGGATCGCACCGTGCTCACCTTCAAGACCGCGGCCGAAGAGGCCGCGCGGCTGGGCGGCGAGAGCATTCCGCTGGATTTGACCGAAGGCAACGAGGGCCGCTGGGGGCTGGTGCAGCGCTTCGGCGTGGGGCCGGTGCTGGCGATTACTCCGTTCAATTTTCCATTGAACCTGGTGGCGCACAAGGCGGCGCCGGCTATGGCTGCGGGCTGTCCGGTGATCGTGAAACCCGCGCCGCAAACGCCTTTCACCGCGCTGGCGCTGGGCGAAGTGATCCTGAAGGCGGGATGGCCCGAGGAGGCGCTGGCGGTACTGCCGCTCTCCAACGCCGATACCGCGTGGCTGGCGGAAAAGGAAGATCGCATCAAGCTGGTGAGCTTTACCGGCTCGGCCAAGGTGGGCTGGGAGCTGAAAGCGCACTCCGGGCGTAAGCGCGTGCTGCTGGAGCTTGGCGGCAACGCCGCGCTGGTGGTGCACGGCGACTGGAAGGATCTGGACGATGCGGCGCTGCGAACCGCACACGCGGCGTTCAACTACGCGGGGCAGTCGTGCATCAGCGTGCAGCGTGTATTTGTGGAGCGCGGAATCTTCCAGACCTTCCTGTGGAAGGTGGCGGACATAGCGGAGAAGCTGGTGGTTGGCGACCCATCGAAGGAAGACACGGAAGTGGGACCGCTGATACGGCAGAGCGAAGCCGAACGCGTGGAAGCGTGGGTGAAGGAGGCAGTGGAGAGCGGCGCGAAGCTGGTAACCGGCGGCGAGCGCAAGGGATCCATGATTACGCCCGTTATTCTGACCGGAACCAAGCCCGGCATGAAGGTCCACGACGAGGAAGTGTTCGGTCCAGTGGTGCTGATTGAGCCGTACGACGACTTCGAGGAGGCTCTGGCCGCGGTGAATCACTCCAAGTATGGATTGCAGGCCGGACTGCTGACGCGCGACGCCGGCCGTATCCTTACCGCCTACCGCGAGCTGGAGGTGGGCGCTCTGATTGTGGGCGACACGCCGAGCTGGCGTCTGGATCCCATGCCCTATGGCGGAGTGAAGGATTCCGGATTGGGCCGCGAGGGGATCCGCTGGGCCATCGAGGAGATGACCGAGCCGCGCATGCTCATGATGGCGGGAATAGGATAAAGCGAGCGTTGCCACCTCCGCATCGGGAGGCGCGGCAAAAGCCGCGTCTGCACACTGCGGCATCGCGGCAACGCGTCAAAACAAGAGAACGGCTATGCTTTTGGTTTCGCCTTGGCGCGCACCGCAGCCCAGCGCTTGCGCTGCGCATCGGCGATCCGCTTGCGCGCTTCGGCGCTCAGCACACGCTTCTTCCTGGGCTTGGCTTTGGCGGCCGCTTTCCCGGCTTTGCGTCCGGCTTTTGCGGCTGCGGTACCGATTGTGGCCAGCAGCGTACGCGCCTGCTTGAGCCTTGCAATCTCAGAGTCGAGTTGGGCAAGAATGTTTTCAATCGCCATAAACATAGAATAACTCAAAAATTCACATTTATGAAAGTTTTCTGACAGCATTTTCTTGACTTAGGAAGGCCATTTACTCGATAAGTCGATTCCACTTAAGCCGCGCGCAGGCGGCGCGCTTACCATGCGTAAGCGGATATGGCAGAGGCATTGCCCGGAGACACCGCGGCGGGATAGGCGAATCAACCTATCCCGCCAACGCGTGCCCAAATTGCCGGCGTCCTTACCGGGACCGCTTCGCTTACATGCCTAGATACTCGACGTGCACATAGGTGCCGAGGCGGACGTTGTAGGCCAGATACCAGCCGATGTGGTCCGGATCTTCATAGATAACGATGTCATCGGAATCCCACAGCCAATCCGTGCAGAAGGCGATGTCGGCTGCCGCGACCGACCAGAACCAACCGTTGAACCAGAACCTGCCGGGATCTCCTCCGGCGATCCGCCAAACGTGCGCCGGACCGAAGCCGCCGGTAAAGCGGCCGTATTGCCAGGGATGGTCAAGATGGTAATTCGGATCGTTGGGGCCGGTATTATGACCCACCCATGTGCGGCCGTTTTCGACGTGCGGAACCGTGGGATGTGCGGGGTTTTGGGCGGGATGGCTGGGCTGTTGGGCATTGTTGTGGCTGGGGGCAGGAGCAGCCGGAGCGCCACGATGAGGAGCGGGGCCATGCGCCGGCGGGGTTGGATGGCCGGCTGGTTTTTGTGGCGCCGGATGGTTGGCTGGTTTTTGTGGCGCAACCGCCGGCGCCGCGAAAACGAGCAAAGCTGCGAACGCGATCTGAATGGGCTTCATCGATTCCTCCCGATGACTGCAAGGATGGGCGACCCGCCGATTGCAGGCTTCTTGCGATGGTCGTCGACAACAGCTTAGTTACCCACCGGAATTCTTGCACAGGACGGCGCAGTCCGGCACGCAAATTCTTTCACTGGAAGTTAGCTGTCCATTGCAGTTCGCAGAGATAGAGGAACATATGCCGCGAGCCCGCTGTTGGCTTACGCGGCAACCGGGGCCGGCGCGCGCCGCCAGGCGTAGAGCGGGAACCGGTTGGCCATCTCGGCCACTTCGCCGCGAATGCGCGCCAGCGCCGCATCTTCGCCGCGCTGTTCGAGAGCCTTGGCGATCCACACGGCAATCTGCCGCATTTCCGGCTCTTTCATGCCGCGCGTGGTGAGCGCGGGCGTGCCTACGCGAATGCCCGAAGGCTTGAGCGGCGGATTCGTGTCCCAGGGAATCGAATTCTTATTCACGGTGATGCCGGCCTTGCCCAGCGCCAGCTCGGCCTCGGAGCCGAGGATGCCTTTCTCGAAGACATCGACGAGCAGGAGGTGGTTGTCGGTGCCGCCCGAGACCAGGCGGAAGCCGGCTGCCCGCAGTCCCTCGGCGAGAGCTTTGGCGTTGGAGACGGTCTGCGCGGAGTAAGTGCGGAACTCGGGACGCAGCGCCTCGGCGAAGGCAACGGCTTTGGCGGCCACAATGTGCACAAGCGGGCCGCCCTGCTGACCGGGAAAGACTGCCTTGTCGACGGCCGCGGCCAGATCCTGCGCGCAGATGATGAGTCCGGCGCGAGGACCGCGCAGGGTTTTGTGCGTGGTGGTGGTGGTGATGTGCGCATGAGGCACGGGTGAAGGATGCACGCCGCCCGCCACCAGACCGGCGATGTGCGCCATGTCGAAGATGTACACCGCGCCCACTTTATCGGCGATCTGCCTCATGCGGGCGAAGTCCCACAGGCGCGGATAGGCGCTGGCGCCGCCGATGATAACCTTGGGCTTTTCCTGCGTGGCGACGGACTCGAGCTCGTCGTAGTCGATGGTCTCGGTATCGCGGCGAACGTGATAGAAGGTGGTGCGGTAGAGCTTGCCGCTGAAGCTAAGGCGATGGCCGTGCGTCAGGTGACCGCCGTGCGACAGGTCGAGGCCGAGGATGGTGTCGCCCGGCTGCAACACCGCCGCAAAAGCCGAGGCGTTGGCCTGCGAGCCGGAGTGCGGCTGCACGTTGATGTGCTCGCCGCCGAAGAGCTGCCGCGCGCGGTCGCGCGCCAGGTTCTCAACGACGTCGGCGTACTCGCAGCCGCCGTAGTAGCGGCGCCCGGGGTAACCCTCGGCATATTTATTGGTGAAAACCGAGCCGGCCGCCTCCAGAACGGCTTCGGAGACGAAGTTTTCGCTGGCAATCATCTCCAGCCCCTCGTGCTGGCGGAGAGTTTCGTGGTCAATAGCGGCGGCGACTTCAGGATCAACCTGGGCGAGAGGGAGCGACATGCGGTCAGTCATAACTAAAATTTTAGCTTGTTCCCCGCTCCGGTCAAAGGACGCTCTCATAGGCCCGGCGTGCAAATCCCGTACACTGAGTTCGGCGCTGACTTTCATCGCCGATCGAGGATGCAGTGACAGGCCGCTACAAGCAACTCGCATGGTTGTTGATCGGCGCATTCGCGCCCGGCCTGACGGCAGCCCAGACGGCGAGCATTGACGCGGCCCTGCTGGCCAGGGCCAATGCGGGCGATGCAGCGGCTCAGGTACAGGCAGGCGAGAGCTGCGTGCAGGCTGCGGCGGTTGAACGGAATCGGGAGCAGGCAGCAAAGGATACTGAGCAGGCGGCAGCGTGGTACCGGAAGGCTGCCGAACAGAACAACCTTGCCGGAGAACTGCATCTCGCCGCGCTCTACCGCGACGGAGGTCCAGGGTTTGAGCGCGACATGGCGCAGGCGGCGGGGTGGTATCGCAAGGCTGCCGAGCAGGGAGACGCCGACGCGCAGGCAACGCTGGGCGTTCTCTATTCCATGGGCCAGGGTGTGCCGCAGAGCGACGTGGAAGCCTACTTCTGGCTCGATCTTGCCGCTTCCGTCAAGGGCCCGAACCAGGAGAAATACGCGGCCAACCGCCAGATGATCGGCACGCACATTACCGCCGATGAACTGGCCGGCATTGAGGATCGCGTGGCCGCGTGGAAGGCTGCGCACCCGCGGCCGAATGCCGCGCAATGAGCCTGACATCGATTGCGATCCGACCGGCGCGCGGCCTTTGCGGTTTGCGGAAAAAACCAAAGTAATTCTTGTGCCGGACAACTTTTCCCGGAGGCATGGGTTCGGACAAAACATGGGCCGGCAGTTCAAACCCAAAGGCCCGCGGAGGAACCACATGCAGCGCACCCTGTTTACGCTTGCCGTGGCCGCCCTGATCGCCTCGGGACCGGCCTTTGCTCAACAGAGCCAACCGCAGACTCAGCCAAACCAGCCGGCGCCGACCGTCAACGACCGCCGGGAGAACCAGCAGGATCGCGTCGCGAATGGAATCGACTCCGGACAACTGACAGCCGGCGAGACAAAGAACCTGGAAGGGCGCGAAGCGAACCTGAATCGCGAGATCCGCGACGATCGCTCGGCGAACGGCGGCACGCTGACGCCGCAGGAGCGTCAACAGGTCAACCGGCAGCAGAACAACTTGAGCCGCTCGATCTACCAGGACAAGCACAATGCGAACGTGGCGCACTACGGCAACAACGAAGTGGGGCAGCGGCGCGAGAATCAGCAGGACCGCATCGCCAACGGCCTGCGCAACGGCACGATGAATGCCGGCCAGACCGCACGCGTTGAGAATCGAGAGCAGGGCATCAACCAGCAGATTCACGCCGACCGCTCTGCCAACGGCGGAAGGTTGACGGCGCAGGAGCATCGGCAGATCAATCGCGAGCAGAATCGCACGAGCCGCCGGATCTATCGCGACAAGCACAACGGCAAATAGACAAACTGACTATCACCACGCTTCCGCGGGATGCGCCCGGTATGCTGAATGCATGGCCGGCGCGCGCATTCCGCGGTTTGTGCTTTCGCTCGCCGTTTTCGCCGCGATGATAGTCACGCGGCCTTGCGGGGCGCGGGCGGAAACGCAGAATGACGAGGTGACGCTTGCACCGGCTGTGGTCGTGGCGGGATCGCCGGTGCTGATTCGCGTCGAAGCGCCGGACGCCGTGGCAGCAGACGGTGAATGGCTGGGCCGGAAGCTCGAGTTCTTTCGCGGGCGCGATGGAAAAAGCTGGTACGCGCTGGCGGGAGTTGACGTGGAGGCGGCGCCGGGTTCTACAACTTTGAGCATCTCCGCGCGCACTGCCGACGGCGGCTCGCTGGATTTGAGCCGTGCGGTCGAGATTCATCCCGCGCGCTACCGGACTGAAACCTTGGCGGTAGCACCGAAGTTTGTCGAGCCGGGGCCTGTGGAACTCGAGCGGATCAAGGCCGAGATCGAACTTAAGCAGAAAGTCTTTGCGGCGAGCGCTGCGGAGCCGCTGTGGTCAGGCGACTTTCGCGCGCCGGTTCATGCCGCGCCCACCGATAGCTTCGGCACGCGGCGTGTCTTCAACGGCCAGCTCGACAGCATTCACAAGGGGATGGACTTTCGCGCGGCGATGGGCACGCCGGTACGCGCCGGCAACAGCGGCGTAGTGGTGCTGGCGCGTCCGCTCTACTACGAGGGCAATTGCGTGGTGATTGACCACGGGCTGGGGCTCTACACGATTTCGATGCACCTGAGCCGCATCGACGTGCGGGAAGGCGAGCACGTAAGCCTGGGCCAGCGCATCGGGCTGAGCGGAGCGACGGGCCGCGTGACCGGGCCGCATCTTCATTGGGCGGTGCGGTGGGAGGGCGCGTATCTGGATCCGGCGAAGCTGCTGCGCATGGATTTGAGCCGGGTGCGCTAACGCGGAACGGTTTCCTCTTCGGTCTCGCGTGAGGGCGCGGCCTCCGTGCGAAGCCCAGCCGCCTTCTCCGCCCGCAACGCCTTGAACGCGCGATAGACGAACCAGCCCATGTACCAGCCGTCGATGTACTTGAAAGGCGTTTCGCCGGTGGTGTAGTGGCCGCAGGGCAGCACGCGCACCTCGTGATTCACGCCGGAACGGCGCGCCGCCTCGACCACCTGCAGCGAGTACTCCCTGGGAAACGTCAGGTCGTAGTTCGCGTAGACGAAGAGAGCGCGTTTCAGCGGCCCGCCGGCCTCGTCGCCGACAAATTTCGAGTAGTAGCTGACGGGACTGATGGCGGCCCAGAGCGCCCGCAGACGGTCTTGCGTGAGGCCTGCCGCTTCCACTCCTGCGCGGATGTGGCGAGTGCTTTGCCCCGCCCAGACGACATCGCCGAACGCCGTGGACGCGTGGTTGAAGGCGTTTACGCGCAGGCGCGCATCGTGCGCGCTGGCAAGATAGGCGTAGCAGGAGCCGAGGCTCGTGCCCAGCACGCCCAAGTGCTCGTAGCCCTGTTCTTCGAGCCAATCGAGGCAGCATCGGATATCGACCACCGCCTGGCGGCAGGCCGACAGGGTGCGGCCGATATTGGCGCTGACGGCATAGTCGGAGCGCTCCAGCTCCATGGGACGGCGAATGTCGTGATAGGGCTTGGAGAGGCGCAGCGCCGAGACGCCCATGCGGTTGAAAATCGTGCACAGCGAGTTGTGGCTGAATCCGTCGGCGTTCCATTGCGGCAGCACGACGATGGCCTGTTTGGGCCGCGCGGGATCTTTGTGCTCGGGCGCAGGATACCAGCGCGCGTTCGCCAGGTCGTTTTCCGGATACGGCGTGCGCTCCGGCGAGGTGAAGCGCAAATATTGCGCTTTGGGCAGCTTGCCTTCGGCAGCCTGCTGCTTCAGCGCCGCCTCCTGCGCCAGCGTTTCAGGGCGCACATTGGTGGGGAAGAGCTGCGGATAGCGCTCTTCGAGGCGGTAGTCCGTGGGGCGTTTGTAGCCGAAGTAGACGCCGCTGTGGCGGATGAGGAGCTGGTTGATGCGGACCATCGCGGCTTCGGCCGCCGCTTCGTCGCGCTCCACGCCGGGATCGGGAACCGCAGCGCCGAGGCCATGCGCTTCAAGGAACGGAGCGATCCACTCAAATCCCCATTCCAGCGGACGCACCACGCGATTCTCGTCGCGCGTGCACAACCGCGTTTCCCACGCGTACATCCGGCGCGCGTACCAGTCAGTGAACATGAATCTCATTCCATTTTAACAGCGTGAGACGTGCGGAGCATTGGGTGCGCCGGCGGGAACAAACGCTGCGCCGATACCGCTCCTCGTGCGCGCGATTTCGATATTTCCGCGGCGATGAACCAGGCGGCGCTCAGAAGCGCGATGCGCCGCCGCAGCCGGCAAGCGCGGTACGATGAAGCCATGAACCAGCCGGACAGCGCCGATCGGTCGCGCCCCAGCGGACAGGTTTGGCAGAGCGGATCGCGCGTGGCGTTCTTCGGCGGCAGCTTCGACCCGCCGCATCTGGGCCATCTGGCTGTAGCGCGCGCCGCCCGCGATGCGTTCCGGCTGGATGCGGTGCTCTTTGCCCCGGTGGGCGCGCAGCCGCTCAAGCGCGAAGGATCGACGGCGAGTTTTGAGCACCGGCTGGAGATGACGCGGCTGGCCATCGCGGGCGAGCGGGGATTTGCCGTCTCGCTGGCCGATGCGCCCAGGCCTTTGGGCGGCAGCGAGTCGCCGCGGCTGCCGCCCAACTACACTATCGACACGCTCGTGGGACTGCGCGCCGCTCTTCAGCCCGGCTTCGCGCTCTATTGCCTGATGGGAGCCGACTCGTTCTTCGGGCTGCGCCGCTGGCATCGCGCCGCGGAGATTCCGTTTGTGGCGCCGCTGATCGTGGCCTGGCGGCCGGGGCAGCCGCTGGAGGGATTGAAGGCCGCGCTGCCCCAGGGACTCGCGCTTGAGCCCGCGGCGGAGGGCGACAGGAACGAATCCGGTATTGAGGTGCGCGCGTTTTGCCTTGTGAATCCGGCTCGCGCCCACGTGCCGTTTTATGTGCTGCCCGGCCTGGATGTGGAGATCAGCGCGACGGAGATCCGCGAAGCGATCCGCAAGGCCGTCCACGTGGAGTCGAGCGTTGCGCAGGCTGGTTCCGCGGCTGTCCAGACGATGCTCCCCGCCGCAGTCGCGGAGTACATTCGCGCGCACGGACTCTACCGCTGAGCAGTTTTCTGGTCCCTATTCCCTATTCCCTGGTCCCTGCTCTACTATGAGCTTGGAGAGCTTTCCTACAGCATGAACATATCGACGGCGCAGAAACAGACGCGCATCCTGGTGCAGGCCGCAGCCGCGGTCTGTGACGAAAAGAAGGGCCAGAACACCCGCATCCTCGAGCTCGACCCTGTCGACTCCGGCCTGAGCGACTTTTTCCTGGTTACCTCAGCCGCCAACGAACGGCAGGCCATCGCCATCGCCGACGAGATCGAGCTGCGGCTGAAGCACAGCTTCGGCGTCTACCCGAACTCCGTGGAGGGCCGCCGCAACGGCGAGTGGATCCTGCTCGACTACGTGGACTTTGTGATCCACGTCTTTCTCGCCGAGCGCCGCGCCTTCTACGACATCGAGCGGCTGCGCAAGTCGGCGCGTCCGCTTACGCCGGACGAGTTTGACGCCGAGTTGAAAGCCGCGCTGGCGGAAAAAACGCGCGCCGTGCGCCAGAGGAAAGCTGCGAAGGCCAAGCCGGCAGCGGCCAGGCGCAAGCAGGCCACAAAGAAGCTGCCGGCCGCCGCGAAGCGCGGAGCCGGAAAGACCTCCGCCAATAAATTCCCTGTCCGCCGGCCCAAAGCGAAAAAGACCGCGAAGAGAGCCGCAAAGAAGTAGCCCGCGGCCACGCCGTCAGCCAGGCACGCGCAGAAACACTCAGGGCGCCCGCCATAGCGGACGCCCCTTTGATGTTGGTCCGGCTTCGCCGGAGGGTTAGAAGAGAATCTTGCCCGTGAACTCGACGATGCGGACCGAAGGATCTCCGCCCACGCCCGAGCCGTAGATGCTGGTCGGCGGGCCTTCCGCGTAGAGTGACAAGCCGAATTGCGAGGAGTCGAGAGCTGCTGTCGGCAGGCCGAAGTTGGGGTGGTTGAGGAGGTTGTAGGCGGTCATGCCGACCTCAAATCGACCCTGGTCGCCTATATGCGGCAGCTTGAAGGCCTTCTGGAGCGTCATATCGGTGTCGAAGTAGCTCGGTCCCCAGAACTGGTTGCGGTCGGTGGCGCCGAATGGCGAGACGCTGGGCGTTACATAGCCGCCGATGATCGGGTAGTTGGGGAAATCCGCGGGGGTAAGGCATGGGGTCGTGGCGGAACTGGGGCCGCAGTGGTGCGAGGTACCCGGCGCAGCGGCGATGGGAATTGCGTCGTACCCGCTGCCATAGCTCCCAACCCCAAAGTCACTGATGTAGGCGTAGGGAGTAAACGGACTGCCGCTGTTGAAAAAGATGGCTCCGCCTATCTGCCAGCCCTCGGTCAGTAATTTCGGTCCTCCGAAGTACGGCATCTGATAGAGATAGGTGCCAGAGAAGGTTTGGGGTACGTCGTAGTCCGCGTTGCCGTAGTTCTGGCGCAGGTTATAGGGATTGGTCTGTTCCACGATGCTTCCTGAATTGAAGGGCAGGATGCCGCCGTTCGAGATCTCATCGAGCGCATGGCTCCAGGCATAGTTCAGTTGCAAGTTGAGGCCGTGGCCCTGGATCAGGTAGCTGACGATCAAGCCGTTGTAGTTGGAGGATGCCTCGCTCTGAACCTCGGTGACATTGGCAAAGCTGGGCGCAGGCGACGTATCGGGTAAGCCGGGGCCTCCATATGCGTTCGCGCCAAGACTCTCATTCGGCTCGTGGTAGCCGCGGTTGCCCACGTAGCCTATCTGGATGCTCTGTGATTGGGAGAACTCATGCTGGATCTGCAGGTTCCACTCCTGATAGGTGGGATAGTGCAGCGACCCGGCCACCGTGGTAAAGCTCGGAGGCTCGAAGAGGGAGTTGAAGGCCGACATCGTGTCGAAGCTGCCGCCGTTCTTGAAGCAGGATGTTGGGTTGTAAGTGCAATCCTGGAAGGTGTCGTTTGCGCCGGCCATCAGCGATTGCGCGCTGGAGGGATCGGATGGGTTCACCTCCATCCCCGCGTTCTGCACGACAAAGGCGAGATTCAGGGGAGCATTGTTGAGCATGGAATCGGCGATGGTGCCGGGGAAGACGTCGGTAAAGTAGCCGAAGCCGCCGCGCAGCACGTCCTTTGTATCCGGAGAGTACGTGAATCCAATGCGCGGCTCGATCATGTAGGCCTGGTAGCTGTTGAAGGCTGTCGGCAGGTTGTACTTGATCTGGGCGTTATAAGCGCCGGAGGAGGAGTTAAGAGGAGCGCCCGCCGCCTGCGAAAAGAAGCTGCCGCCAAAGTTGGAGAGGCAATTTTTGAGGCAGGAGACATTGGAGTTCCTTTCCACGCGTACGCCCGCCGTCACCGTCACTTTCGGCATCGGCTTCCAGTCGTCCTCGAAGTACATGCCCAGCGTGTAGAGGGAAAGGGGCTCAGAGAGTGTGGTTGGGAACTGCTGCTGGCCGGCGTCCGATACTCCGCCGCTGAAGCCTGTCCATGCCTCAGCGTCGGGATCGTATCCGCCTTGACTGACGAAAATAAGCGGCACGCTATAGATGCCGAGGTCGAAGTCGGAGAGATCGTCTTTCTTGTAGGAAAAGCCGGCTTTGAGCGTATGTTTGCCCGCCGTGTAGCTGAAGTCGTCGCCGATTTGATACTGCGTGACGTTACGCCGCTGTACCAGGAACCGGTCAAGAGGAGCTGGTTGACCGCCCTGGTGCTGAAGGTGTGAGTCTCGGCGAACTGGCCTTCGTAGTCGGGCTGATCGCTCTGCGCGTCAAAGGCAGGATTGATGGGGTCGGTATAGCTGGGCTGAAGGCCGTGGTCGTATTTGAAGTGTCCGAACATCTTGTCGCTGGGGCCGAGGTTCACGTCCACGCGACCGGTGATCAGCTTCTCGGTCAGGTTGAAACTCGAGGGGGTCGAGAGCGCCAACTGGCCGGGCGTGCTGGTAGTGGCCGCACTCGCGTAGTTGGGCGTGCCGTTATACAGGGCAAAAACTTTGTTATAGAAGGCACACTCGCCGCTGTAGCCCGCCTCGTAGAGGCTGCTGGTGCTATCGCCGCAGGTACCGTCAGTGCCCACGACGCTGCTCTCGTAGCTGGTGCTGGGCAGGTGGACCACACTCTGGCTGGCAGTTATGAACGTAATCCCCTCTGAGTTCACGAAAAAGAAGGCCTTGTCCTTCCAGATCGGTCCCCCAAGCGCTCCGGCCCATTGGTTGTAGTTGGAAAACGGGCGCGCGGTGGCAGGGCTGGAATAATTGGGATTCTTGTTGTACCAGTCGTTGGCGTTCATGGAACGGCCGTTCCATGACCAGCCGAGGTTGCCGTGGAACTTGTCAGTGCCAGAGCGGCTGATGGAGTTCATCTGGAGGCCGGCCAGGGTGCCGTACTGAACCTCATAAGCGTTGGTGACGACATCGGTTTCCTGAATGTCATTGAGGCCCAGCAGCATGTTGGACGGGCCAGAATTGTTCAGGTTCAGGAAGGGATCGTTGACCTCCATGCCATTTTCAGTGAAGTTGTTGGAGGTTCCGGGGAGGCCAAAGGCGGAGAAGTTGCCGTAGCCGAGGGAGCCGACGGAGGAGTCCGCGCCGGTATTCATCACTACACCCGGCTTGCCCTGCGCCGCATAGGTGATGTCGCTGCCGGGGTTGGGGATGTTTTGCAACTGGTCGAGAGTGACCGAGGTGCTCAACTGAGCGGTGTCAGTCTGGAGAAGCTGCGTGGTGGCGCTGACCTCAATGGTTTCGGATGCGGATCCCACGGTGAGTCGGATGCTCTGCGTGGTGATCTGGCCGACGGCCACCGTGACGGTTGTGGAAGCCGCCGAGAACCCGGTTGCCGAGGCGGTGAGCGTATAGACGCCCGGCTGGAGCAGAGAAATGCGGTAGTCGCCGGTATTCGACGTCTTGACTGTGGCGACAGCGCCGGTTTCCCTGCTGGCCGCCTTTACCGTTGCACCCACAACGGCTGCTCCGCTGGGATCGGTGACGGTGCCGGCGACGTCACCTGTCAGCATCGACTGGGCGTGCGCGACAGGCGCGCCGCAGACTCCGATAAATATGCCGCCGAGCAGGAACAATAACGATCCTGCCAATGCTAAGACCATTTTCTGCATCCGGAAAAACCGCATCGGAACTCCTCCAAAATCGTTCTGGATCGAAAAGCCCCTGGGGGGAGGCTTCACTATCCAGGTTTTGCGCTTTCGGAGGCTTGTTGGGGAGCGCAAGTCCGATCCCGCATGTTGAGAAAATCAAAACAAAGCGAACTCGAAAAAACGAATACTCCCGCACCCCACGTCATCCGCGCGAACTGCGGCTCGACGGACGCGACCTCGGTATCACACAGGGATCTCTGTGATGTATGAAGGCAATTGATGTGCCAATCGAATCCATGCGGGTGCTAGGATTCATCCGATTGAAATAAATGGAGTTCTATGTTCCGCACTTCTCCAGATGTGCTGTGGATATATGGAAATTAGTAGGGTGTGCATTAGATCTTGCAAAAAATGGACCCGAAGGGTTTGCCAGCCCGCCTTGGTTTGCCGGTTTTGCGTACACCCCTGGCAGCCGCGATCCCTGGGGCCTGAACCATGCTGGACGACAAAGCCGAAAGAAAATGCATGCAAAAGCCCCGGGTGGCGATCCCCGGGGCTTCTGGCTTTTCGCTTACGCCGCTTCGGAAGCTAGAAAATGACCTTCCCTCCCAGAATCGCGAATCGATTGCCGGAAGTACTGCCGGAGACGCTGCCGGAGCCGTTTTCAACGTTGCTCGTAAAGTTGCTCGCTCCCACGAAGGGATCGCCGACGCCGAGGAACATCTGGTTCAGCACGTTGTAAGCTGTCATGGAAAGTTGAAAGCTGACGCGTTCGTTGATAGGGAAGGTCTTTACAACAGTTGCGTCGAGATCGCTGTAGGGCTGGCCGCGAAGCAGGCTTCTGCTCGAGCCGGGATAGGGATTGTTCATCGCAAGTGCATAGGCCTGGTTGTTGATGATCCAATGCGTCGTCGTGGGATCTACGGGCGTGCCCGGAGAATAGACACCGGTGGGATAGGTCGAGGTGTCGCTATTGAATCCGTCGCTGTTATAGACCACATACTCCGGCGTGCCCAAGAGGGGAGCCCCTTGACCCGGGCCTGGAGTCGGATTCTGGCCTCCTGTGTACGGGTTCAAATAGGCCACGGTGTTGATCGGGGCGCTTTTGTTGGAGAGAACCAGGCGGCAGGTATCCACGCCAAGGATATCGGCGTTAAAGGCGCCATCGCAGAAGCTGCTGTCGCCTGTGTTGCCGTCGATGTCGATGGGTTGATAAGGAGTGTAAACCTGGCCGCTGCGATAGCGGTAGAGGCCGGATAACAGGAAACCATTCACAGCGCGGCCGAGAAGTGAATTGTTTTTGACAAATTTAGGCAGGTTGTAGGTGAAGCCAATACCGACGGTATTGGGAAAGTCATTGCCGCTCAGCCCGCGTTCTCCGGAATCGGGATTGAGAGGATTCTGGGGAAAGGCAAGGGTGCTGCCTCCGGAGCCGGTGCTGCGAAGTCCGTCCGTAGCGTTGTTCAGGGCCTTGCTGAATGTATAGGAAACGGTTGAGGTCAGGCCGTGATAGTTCTGCGTGGTCAGGTTCAGCTCCAGCGCGTTGTAGTTGGCCCAGCCTCCATTCGTAAACTCAGCTAAATTGCTGTAGTTACAATTGGGGCGTCCGTAGCCATCCGCCGAAGGATCCGAGCAAAGCGATGACGCGGAGACGACACTCGGGAAGGCCGCGGCGACTGGCAGCAGAAATGGATTGGCATCGATCGGCTGGAAGTCGTCGGTGGTTTTGGAGCCGACGTAGCGTGCTTCCACAACCGCTGCGGCGCCGATCTGGTGGTCAATGCCGAGGGTCCAGGTTTGCACATAGGGCGTGCGGAATGAGGTCGGGAAAGTGGCCTGGAGACCCTGACCCGGGTCTCCACCAATGGACAGATTAGGCAGGTTGAATGCACGGAAGTCGGAGCTCAGAAGGGAGCCGTCTGAAGGCAGGCAGGCCTCGGGACCGCAGAGGAAAGCACCTGTGTTGGTTACGGGCGCATAATCGTTGACGATCAGAAACATGTTGTAATACGCGGGGTTGGCGTTGATGGCATAACCGGCGCGGACGACGAGCTTTCTGTCGAAATTCGGATTCCAGGCGATGCCGATGCGCGGCTCGAAGTTTGTGTAAACCTGCTTGGCTTGGGGAACGGTGCGATCGGACAGCGGCAGGGACGTGTCCCAAAAGGCTGTCGACGGATTCGATTCGCGGGTAACGGTTTCGTCGTGCAGTTTGTTGGCTGCGTCGCTGAAGAACTCCCAGCGTACACCCATGTGCAAGGTTAATGTGGGAAGCGCCTTCCAGTCGTCCTGGAAATAGGCAGCGACGTCGGGCTCGGTGAACGGAATGGTGAGGCTGCCGTTCGCCAGGTAGGAGTAACCGGATGTACCTGACGGATAGCCTCTCCCTACCAGCCCGGCGTCCTGCGTCCCCAGCAGGTTGCTGACGGTCCCAAGGTTCGGGTAGCCGTTGTAGTAGAAGATTCCCACGTTGGGCGAGTTCTGATAATCGAATTCCCCGCCAAACAGAAGGGTCTGCCTGCCACGGGTCCAGGTCGCGTTGTTCTGCACCTGGGTCACCTTCACGGTGCGGCCTTGCGGGAAGTCGGCGTCCCCTCCGAAATTCAAGTCGTCGTTGGTCCCAGTGAAAACTACCTGCGCCGGGCACGCGCCGAAGTTAGTGATGGTGCAGTTCGGAAAAGCGCCGCCCTCAAATGGGACCTTGGCTTCCTGGAAGCCGTAGCGCAACTGGTCAACGAGACTGCTCGTAAACGTATGTATCCAGTCGGCCCCGATTGAATAGGTGACTGAAGGCACAGTCACCCAGTCGCCCGAGGCGACGCCGTCGCCGCCCCCAGCGATACCGAACGTGGGCTGGTAAAAGTAGCGCACAAAAAAGCGGTCTTTCTCACCCGGCTGCCAATCCAGACGTACCAACTCTTCCTGGTCGTTGAACGGGCTGGAGATGGTACGCTCAACGCCGGCGAACTCAACAGTGGCTGAGGCGCCGGAGGCATCGGTTAGGGTTTCGTCGCAGGCTCCGCTTCCCGTCGGTGTGCCGGGGCAAAAAGCCGTGGGCACGGGAATGGGCTGCGGGTTGCCTTCCTTGATGGAATATGGGCCGAAGTTGGCGAGGGCGGCGGCGCCGGGATCGGAGGCGAATGCCGACGCAATCGTCGCGAGTCCGGTTGGGTCGGGTGTGAGATCGGGCAGAGATTCAGAGGGTGAGACGCCGGTGCGGACTCTATCCCAATAGGTGCTGAAAAAGAAGAAGATCTTGTTCCTGAAAACCGGGCCGCCGATGGTTGCTCCCACGCGATTCTCAACATAACGCGGCAGAGTTGGCGCAGCACAACCGGTGGACGCGCTTACGCCGGGAGGGCAGTAGCCGAAGAGCGGATTCTTCTCGGAGTTGGTCAACGAGCTCAGAAATTCACTCTGGTAGAGATCGAAAGCGGTGCCATGAAACGAGTTGGTTCCAGACTTGGTGATGTAGTTCTCGACCGCGCCCGCATTGCGGCCATACTGGGCGCTGTAGTCGTTGGTAATGACCTGGAGCTGCTGGATGGCGTCCTGGCTGCCGAAAAACACCTGCGGTCCGCCGATGGAGTTGTCGTTGTTCGATTGGCCGTCGATTTCGAAATTGTTGTAGCGACCGCTCTGGCCGTTGACGGAATAGTTGTCGCCGTTGGTGTTGGAGAAGTTGTCGTCGCCGGTCGAGACCACGCCTGGAATCAGCTCGACTATGGTATCGAAGCCGTTGTTGAGGGGCAGGTTCTGCACCGTCTCCGTATTAAACGTGGTCGTCACCTGCGAGTCGCTCGTCTCAAGCAGGGATGAGGCCGAGCCGTTGACTTCGACTAACTCGGCCGCTGCGGAAGCGACGTGGAGCTTTATTTCGTTCAGGTTGGTTGTGGCTCCGGCCACAACTTGAACGTTATTGACGCTCTCATTTGAAAAGCCACCCGCGGTAATCAGCGCGCTATAGGTTCCGATGGGAACCAGGAAAAACTTGAATGTGCCATCGCCAGCCGTCTTCGCGACAAGCGTGAGGCCTTTGGCTTGATTGGTCAATTGAATCTGCGCGCCGGGCACCATAGCTCCGGATGGATCTTCTACCGTTCCAGCGACAGTGCCGGTCGTGATTCCCTGAGACAAAACCAGCGGGGCGTCGACAAACGCGAGAGAACCAACCAGCGCCGTTAAGGTGATCGCCAATGCCACAGAATGAAAGGGGAAATTCCGCATCCTTCTACCTCCGGATCGAACTGAGACGATTTATCGTCAAGCGGGAAGCATGGACAACGTACTTGCTTCCCCTCTTCTTTGCCGAACGGTGATTCGATTCACCGAATGCCGGAAAGCGATTCAAATCGCCACGGAGTGAGGACTAGATCAACTGTTCCTAACGCTTTGAATCAGGGTTCAAGCGCCGACCACGCAAACCAGGAACAAATCGCTAAGGTCAATCATGCACGTGGCGGACCATTCTCGAATTGTTGCTCTCCTAACAGCTTATTAATAGAAAACAAACGTGTTGTCCATCACATTTTGGTGGTAACAAGGCTGGGGCTGATGTCAGATAGGAGCTCTGTCTATAAATTTCCATAGAACTGCTTGCGATTCATCCGTAGAACTGACATAAGTTACAGATTCCTGGAGCAATCGCGACCCTGGTAGTGCGCGCAGAGACAGGCGTTTGCGGTATTCTGCTCAAGGTGCTGGTTACACTCGCCCAGATCGGCTCCAAGGCGCGAACGCAGGACGCGTACGAGGGGCTGGTGCGTGGCTATCTCAAGCGTTGTGTTGGAGTTGTGCGCTGCGGGACGGAGGCGTTCCGGAGTGAAACGGCACTGTTTGATTGGATCGGCCGGCAATCGGGCCGCACGCAGGCTGTGCTTCTGTTGCTGGATGGACGCGGCCGGCAGATGACCTCAGAGGCTCTTGCCGAGTGGTTGGGAGCTCGGCGCGATGAGGGCACGCAACACGTGATCTTCGCCGTTGGCCCGGCGGATGGGTGGTCGGACGAGGCGCGCGCGGAGGCCGCACGGCGCGGCTGGCTGCTCTCGCTGGGCCCAATGACGCTGGCTCACCAGCTGGCTCGCCTGGTGATGGCTGAGCAGCTCTACCGGGCGTGTACAATTCTCACGGGTCATCCGTATCACAGAGGCTGAACGCCAGTTCGTAGTTCTTCGTTCGCAGTTCTCAGGGCTGCCAGCAATGAACAACGAACGCTTAACTTTCGACGGTGAACTACGAACTGCGAACTATGAACTCTGAAGCACCATCCCGGCGCGGACTCATTCTCATCAACACGGGCCCCGGCAAGGGCAAGACCACCGCGGCGCTGGGCACGGCTTTGCGCGCCGTGGGCTGCGGCATGAAGGTGCTTGTCCTGCAGTTCATTAAGGGCTCGTGGCACTACGGCGAGCTGGATGCCGTAGAGGCATTCGGTAAGAACTTCGTACTCAAGCAGATGGGCCGCGGGTTTGTGAAGGTGGGCGGCGCGGAGCCCGATCCGGAAGATATCCGTCTTGTGCAGGCGGCGTGGGCCGAGGCGCGCCAGGCGATTGACTCCGGCGAGTGGGATTTGGTGGTGCTCGACGAGATCAACTATGCCATCAGCTACAAGATGCTGGATCCGGCAGCCGTGGCGGAGGCGCTCAAGGGCAAGCCGGAGATGGTGCACGTGATCCTGACCGGGCGCAATGCCCACCCCCTGCTGGTGGAGCTGGCCGATACCGTGACCGAGATGCGCGAGGTGAAGCACGCCTACCAGAAGGGCATCCTGGCCCAGCGCGGAATCGAATTTTAGCTGAGAGCGGCCTGCAACCGCAGGCTTCGGCAGCCCTTCTGTGCGGGCAGCCCATTTACAATGGGGTTCGATATGTCGTGGTTCAAGCGCGAGGACGGCGAGTATTCCGCGGTGCCTGCCGGTAGCGGCGGGGCGGGCGCGCCGCTTGCCGCGAATGGCGGCGAAGCGGGCGCCAAGAACGTGCGCACAGAAGGCCTGTGGGTGAAATGCCCCGGCTGCGGCCAGCCCCTCTACAAGGCGGATCTCAAGGCCAATCTCAACGTCTGCCCCAAGTGCCGGCATCACTTCAAGCTCGGCGCGCGCGATCGCATCGCGATGTTGCTCGAGCCGGGCTGCGAGCTGGTTGATACGGGGCTGCGCTCGACCGATCCGCTCAACTTCACCGATGTGAAGCCGTATAAGCAGCGGCTGCGCAAGGCGCAGGAGGATACGGGCCTCGACGACGCCATTCTGAATGCCGTGGGACGGCTGGGGCCGCACGACGTCGTGCTCAGCGCCATGGAGTACAGCTTCATCGGCGGCTCGATGGGCGCCGTGGTGGGCGAGACCGTTGCGCGCGCCATCGATCGCGCGCGCCTCACGCGCATGCCGCTGATCGTAGTGACTGCTTCGGGCGGGGCGCGCATGATGGAAGGCGTGGTGAGCCTGATGCAGATGGCCAAGATCTCTACGGCGCTGGCGCAGCTGGACGACGCGCGCGTGCCCTACATCTGCGTGCTCACCGATCCCACGACCGGCGGCGTGACCGCGAGCTATGCCATGCTCGGCGACCTCAACATCGCGGAGCCAGGCGCGCTGATCGGCTTTGCCGGGCCGCGCGTCATCGAGCAGACCATCCGCCAAAAACTCCCTGAGGGATTTCAGCGGTCGGAATTTTTGCTCGAGAAGGGTTTTCTCGATGCGATCGTGCACCGGCGCGATTTGAAGAACTACCTGATCCGCGCCCTGGAATTCCTCAAGACGCCGGCCGCGGCGTAAGACTCAACAAGAAAAACTGAATTGCCGGGGGCGTGCGGGCTGGGGCTTGACACCCGGTAGTCAGGGGAGTGTCCGGGCTCGGTTTCGGGGCGTGGTTCGGGGTGGCGATTTGCGTAGGGTTTACCGATTCGTTACGTGAACAGCGAGCCGTTGTCGGTGCGGATCGCCGAGAACCTCTTCCAATGCGTGGCTATCACCGCCGTCACCGCCATCGTCTCCAGCGCCCTCCTCGGCGGTCTGCTCTTCGCTCTCGCCCGCAAATCCAATTCTCGCGCCTCTCAAGCTTGACTGGCCGCCCGCCCATTTTCTGAGAAATAAAGTGCGCGGCGAAGCCGCGATGAAACCCACACCTCAACCCTGCTCTGTCATCCTGGGCAATCTAAAATCGCGAGTCATCCTGAGCGAAGCGTTCTTCAGCGGAGCCGAAGGACCTGCTTCTGCCTTTCGGGGTTTTGAAAGGGCATGGATTCATCCGTGCCGCAAACCCGACCCACTCCTTTGAAGAAATAAAGTGCGCGGCGAAGCCGCGATGAAACCCACACCTCAACCCTGCTCTGTCATCCTGGGCAATCGAAAATCGCGTGTCATCCTGAGCGAAGCGTTCTTCAGCGGAGCCGAAGGACCTGCTTCTGCCTTTCGGGGGTTTTGAAAGGGCATGGATTCATCCGTGCCGCAAACCCGACCCACTCCTTTGAAGAAATAAAGAGCGCGGCGAAGCCGCGCTCATTGCCTATCCGGTGACCACCGCCCAAACCTACCCCTACAAGCCCTCCACTCTGAGCTATCCTTGCTTACTGAGAAGCACCCATGAGCACGCTCAACCTCAAACCTGCCTCAGCGCCGGTCAAGGCCTACTACGCCACCCTCCAACGCTTCGCCAGCGGCCATTTCGACAACGAGGGCAACATCCGCGGCGCGTTTGAGGACCTGCTCAAAAAGTGCGCTCGCCAATTCGACTGGACCCTCGTCCCCGAGTACCCCATCCCCCGCAAAGACGGCCGACCTCTCTCCGTCGACGGCGCCCTCCTCGACGCCTTTAACCTCCCGCGCGGCTACTGGGAGGCGAAGGACACAAAGGACTCGCTCGAAGTCGAGATGAAGAAAAAGTTTGAGGCCGGCTATCCCCGCTCCAACATCCTCTTCCAGCGCCCCGACCGCGCCCTGCTCTTCCAGGACGGCCACATTGCGTTCCACGATTCCATCGAAGACCCGAACAATCTCGTCCGCGTTCTCCAGCTTTTCTTCGAATGGCGCCAGCCCGACCACGACAGTTGGGACCGCGCCGTAAGCGACTTTTCCGAGCGCATCCCCGACATCGCGCGCGGTGCAATGAAGCTGATCGAAGAGGAGCGCAAGAAAAAAGGGGCCTTTGTCGAGTGTTTCGCCGCCTTTGCTGAGCTCTGCCGCGAATCCATCAATCCCGATCTCAAAGACGAGGCCATCGAAGAAATGCTCGTACAGCATTTGCTCACCGAGCGCATCTTCCGTCGCATCTTCGATAACCCCGAGTTCACTCGCCGCAACGTCATCGCCGCCGAAATCGAGAAGGTCATCGACTCGCTCACCCGTCGGCAATTCAGCCGCGACGCCTTTCTCCGCGAGCTCGACCCCTTCTATAAAGCCATCGAACAAGCAGCCTCCACGGTCGAGGACTACTCCGAAAAGCAGAAATTCCTCAACACGGTCTATGAACGATTCTTTCAGAGCTTTAACCGCAAACAAGCCGACACCCACGGCATTGTCTACACGCCCCAGCCCATCGTCGATTTCATGGTGCGCAGCGTCGAGGAGATCTTGAAAACGGAGTTCGACCGCAGCCTCAGCGATAAAGACGTTCACATCCTCGACCCCTTCGTCGGCACCGGCAACTTCATCACCCGCATCATGCGCGAGATCAAAACCAGCCGTCTCCCGCAGAAGTACAAAGAGGAATTGCACTGCAACGAAATCATGCTGCTGCCTTACTACATCGCCAGCATGAACATTGAGCACGCCTATCTCGACCGCACTGGCGAATACGAACCTTTTGAGGGCATCTGCCTTGTGGATACATTCGAGCTCGCCGAGCCGAAACAGCGGACCCTCTTCACAACTGAGAACACTCAAAGAGTGAGCAAGCAAAGAGCAGCACCGATTAAAGTCATCATCGGAAATCCGCCATATAACGCCGGACAAGACGAGGAGAACGATGACAATAAGAACAGG
>JBEKXX010000001.1:73780-80906 GCA_049511595.1 Occallatibacter sp.
GAACAGGCTTTACAAGCACCTAGATCGACAGATTGCCGACACGTACGCAAAGGCATCGATTGCCCAAAACAAGAATGGTCTTCGTGATCCCTATGTTCGGGCTCTTGGCTGGGCATCCGCGCGAATCGGTGACGAAGGAATTGTTGCATTCGTCATCAATAGGAAATTCATCCAAGGCAAGGCCGCTGACGGAATTCGACACTACTTGAGCCGAGACTTCACTTCTCTCTTTCTTGTCGATCTCGGAGGAGATGTAAGAAGCAATCCGAAGCTATCTGGGACCAAGCACAATGTGTTTGGGATTCAAACTGGGATATGCATTGCTCTGCTGATAAAGCACAAGAAGGGGGCAACCGCCAGCACACAACTGAACTACACCTCCGCAGGGGAGATGTGGACAAAGGCGCAAAAGTTCGCCTGGCTGCAGGATTCCCAATCCTCCTCAAACATGCAGTGGGGAAGGATTAGCCCAAGCGAGCGCAATGATTGGCTTACATCTTCTACAGACGAAGAATTCTCCACTCTCGTACCCCTTCAACAGTCCAAATCCGAGCTGGGCATCTTCGAAGTCATTTCCAATGGACTCAAATCAAACCGGGATGCATGGGCATTCAACTTCAGCGCCTCCGTTTTGCGAAAAAACATCAGACGTACCATCGATTTCTTCAACGCCCATGTTCGCAGATGGCGAACGGTCAAGAGCGTTCCGGTCGACCAATTCGTAGAGAATGACGACCACTCAATTAGCTGGAGTAGAGACCTGAAAAAGGCGCTAGCAGCCGGGCGCGAAATAGGCTTCGAGGAACGGAATCTGACTCAAGCGATCTACAGGCCATATACGAAGACCCTCCTCTATTTCGACGGCACGCTGAACGAGGAAATCTACCAGCTTCCTCATGTATTTCCTCCCAGAAAAGAAAATGCAGCGATAGTGGTCACAGCACATCAACAAGTTCCATTCTCAGCACAGTCAGTCCAGCTTGTCCCATGTGTTGACCTAGGAGGGCGCCCCTCGCAGCTGTTCCCCCTTTACATCTACGACGAAGATGGCACCAACCGCCGCGAGAACATCACCGACTGGGCCTTGGCCGAGTTTCGCAGCCACTACGGCCGGAAATCCATCTCCAAACTCGACATTTTCCACTACACTTACGCGCTGCTCCACCACCCCAAGTACCGCGCCCGCTACGCCGCGAACCTCAAGCGTGAACTGCCCCGCATCCCCTTCGCCCCCGACTTTCCTGAATACGCCCGCATCGGCGCGGACCTCATGAGGCTGCACCTCGAATACGAGAAGCAGCCCGAATACCCGCTGGAACGCCGCGAAACCGGCAAACTCGACTGGCGCGTCGAGAAAATGGCGCTTTCGAAAGACAAAACGCAACTGAAGTACAACCAATTTCTAACACTGAGCGGCATCCCGCCCGAAGTCTACGAATACCGCCTCGGCAACCGCAGCGCCCTCGAATGGGTAGTCGATCAGTACCGCGTCACCACCGACAAGCGCTCCGGCATCGTAAACGATCCCAACCGCGCGGACGATCCCGAATACATCGTCCGTCTCATCGGCCAGGTCGTCACCGTCAGCCTCGAAACCGTCCGCCTGGTCCGCGAACTCGCTGCACTTCCCCTGCTCCCTGTCACCGAGCGCTGACCCATCCTTTCCGCTGTCAAGAGCCCCCGCCCGCTCACCAGCCGCCATCTCCTTGATTCCACGCCAATTCTTTTCCGCCCGAACTTTGCAGATAATTTTTCCCCTTCGGCGCATACTCATCCCATGATCGGCGTTCAGACCAGCCAAGCCGAAGGATCCACCATCTACCCGGCTACTGACTACTGGCTACCGGCTACTGGCTATTGGCTGCTTCCTGGTCTCTGATCTCTGACTTTCATACCCCTACCCCCCCTATACCGCCCTGGGGTATATTTCCTAATTTATCTCTTTTGGAATCAACAAATGCTTCTCAAAATCGCGTCGCAAAACGTCGCTAAAAGTCCCAAAAAACAGCGGTTTTCGCTCGATTTTGCCGGGGAAACGCGCTCTTTTCAGAGAGGAAGCACAGAACGCCTCGGCAAACGTGCGCTGGCCTTCACAATTTCATTCCTGATTGTCTTTGGTTGGGAAGAGTATTCGGTTTCGCTCGCAGCGAATGGAGCTAAAAGCTGATAGCTGAGAGCTGAGAGCTTTGCCTACGCGCTGGCGTAGGCAACCTTCCCTTCGCTCACCGTCCACCGCACCTTGCCCAGCATCGGCCAGCCATCGAACGGCGTGTTCTTGGCCTTCGATTTCCCCTCCGTCGCCCGGTACGTCCACTCCGCCTTGGGATCGAAGACCACCACGTCGGCGAAGCTGCCCACGGCCAGCGTTCCGCGGCCCTTCAACCCCAGCAGCGCCGCCGGCTGCGCGCTCAGCAGGTTCAGCACCCGCCCCAGCGGCATCTTCCACTCCCAGTGCAGCCAGCGCAGGCACAGTCCCAGCGCGGTTTCCAGGCCGATCATCCCGTTCGGCGCCAGCTCAAATTCAATTTCCTTCTCGTGCTGGGCGTGCGGCGCGTGATCGGTGGCGATCGCATCGACGACTCCGTCAAGAATGCCTTCGATCAACGCCTCGCGGTCGGCCGCCGAGCGCAGCGGCGGGTTCATCTTGGCATGAGTGTTGTAGAGTCCCACGTGTTCTTCGCTGAGCAGGAAGTGGTGCGGCGTCACCTCGCAGGTGACGCGCAGCCCGTTGCGCCGCGCCTGCCGCACGGCGGCCAGCGCTCCAGCCGTGGATATGTGCGCCACGTGCAGGTGCGGATGCGCCTCGCGCAGCTCCGTCACCAGCCGAATGTCGCGCTCCACAATGCTCGTCTCCGCCTCCGGCGGCATTCCGCGAAGTCCCAGCTTGAACGACACGGGACCGAGATTCATGCTCGCGCCCTGCGTCATTCGCGTATCCTCTGCGTGCTGGATCACGGTGAGTCCCACGCGCGCCGCCGCGGCCAGCGCCTCGCGCATCATGCCGTCCTTCAGGATCGGCCGTCCATCGTCGGTCACCGCCACGGCTCCGGCCGACTTGAGCGCCGCAAAGTCCGTCAGCGCCTCGCCCTTCGATCCGCGCGTCGCCGCCGCGATCGGGAACACGCGCACCTCGGCGCCCCGCTCCGGCGCCTGCATCCAACGCGTGATCTCCGGCGAGTCGTTCACCGGCGTCGTATTCGGCATCGCCGCCACGCTGGTGAATCCGCCCGCCGCGGCCGCCGCCGTTCCCGTCGCGATGGTCTCTTTGTACGCTTGCCCCGGCTCGCGCAGATGCACATGAATGTCGATGAGTCCCGGCGCCACGATCAGTCCCGTCGCATCCAGAACCTCTGCGTCATCGGGATGCTTCAGCTTCCCCGTGCCGGCTATCTCCGCCACGCGCCCGTCCTTCAGCAGCACGTCCTTCTGCGCGTCCACTCCAGCCGCGGGATCAATCAGCCTTCCGCCGCATATCGCCAGCGCTGTCATGCGCGGCCTCCGTTCTGCCGTCCTACGGACGAAGACCTGTCCGCAGGTGCTCCGCTCTCCACGGTCAGCGCGCGCTCCATCACCGCCATGCGGATGGCCACTCCGTTCGTCACCTGCTCCAGGATCGCCGACTGTACGCCGTCGGCCACGCCGGCCGTGATCTCCATGCCGCGGATGATCGGTCCCGGATGCAGCACCACTGCGGTTGGCGCGTGCTCGGCCAGCCGCTGCCCCGTCAGTTGGTAGCTTGCCTTGTACTCGTCCAGGTCCAGTTGCAGCCCGGCCAGGCGCTCCGCCTGAATGCGCAGCATCATCACCGCCTGCGACTGGCGCAGTGCGGCCTCAAAGTCCCGCTCGATCTCAATTCCCGGTCCTGACCGCGCCGCCTGCTCCGGCAGCAGTTCCTTCGGACCGCATAGCAGCACCCTTGCGCCCACGCGGGGCAGCAGCAGCATATTCGACCGCGCTACCCGGCTGTGCAGGATGTCGCCGACGATCATTACCGTTACACCAGCAAGCGTCTCCGGCCCAACCCCGCTTACCCCCGGCCGCAGGTGCTGGAGAATTGTCCTCAGGTCCAGCAGCGCCTGCGTGGGATGCTCGTGCATGCCGTCACCTGCGTTGATGACCGGCAGCCGCGTTGCTTCCTCCAGCAGCCATGCCGCCCCGGATGCGTTGTGCCGAAGGATGATGGCCTCGGCGCCCAGCGCCCGCAGCGTCAGGCCCGTGTCCTTCAGCGACTCGCCCTTCTCGATGCTGGAGCTCAGGCTCGAAACCAGAGTGGTGTCAGCGCCCAGCGCCTTCGACGCCAGCTCGAAGCTGGTGCGCGTCCGCGTCGAAGACTCGTAGAACAGCAGCGCGATGCGACGTTTGGCCAGAATGTGATCCCGCACGATGGGGTTCTCGTTCTCCAGATCCGTGGCGCGCCGGAGCAGTTGGCTTACCCCGTCCACGGTCAGGTCGAGTACCGAAAGCAGCGACCCGGAGTTATACGGAAACAACGGAGCGTGCGCAGGTGGCGTGGCAAGTGGGCGGCGGGATGCTGATGCGGCTGGATTCATGGTGAGTCGCCGGAGCACCGGGCCCCGGTCCGGTTGGTCGCTTTCGCCGCGGCCCACGGGCCGCAGCGCTCTCGCGCGCGGGAGTCCGCGCAGGTGAAGAATTTACGGTTTCCTATTCTTTCCGCGCACGGCGCGCAAAGAATACGCGCTCAGCTCAGAGCTGCCACCTCTAGCTGGGACGCTCGACGAGCAACACCTCTTCCCTGTTGTCCACTTCCTGAAACTTCACCTCAATAATCTCGCGGCTGCTCGTGGGAATATGTTTGCCCACGTAGGTGGCCTCAATGGGCAGTTCGCGGTGCCCGCGGTCGATGAGCACGGCCAGTTGCACGCGCCGCGGCCGCCCATGGTCGAAGAGCGCGTCGAGCGCGGCTCGGATGGTGCGGCCGGTGTAAAGCACATCGTCGCAGATCACAATGTCGCGCCCCTCAACGTCGAAGCCGATGGCTCCCGGCGTGACCACGGGCCGAACGTCCGCCGTGGAAAGATCGTCGCGATAGAGCTGAATATCCAGGACTCCGGTATCGACGGGCCGCTTTTCGATCGTGGCAATCAGTTTACCCAGCCGTTCCGCCAGCGGAACGCCGCGGCGCTTGATCCCCACGAGGGCCAGATCCTCGCTGCCGTTGCTCTTCTCTACGATTTCGTGCGCCAGGCGCACCAGGGTGCGCTCAATCTCCGAGGCCGACATAAGCCGCCCCTTCACTCGCAAGCCAGTGTTGCTTTCGATTTCGCTCATGGTTGTCGCTCTTGCCGGATGATACGAGGGGTTGGCGCTTCGGGGCAAGTCATGGAAACAGAGCATCCGCCGGTCAGGCGCTTGAGGTACGGCAAGGCAGGGCTGTCCAACCGGGAACTCGGCGGCAGGGAAGGGCGAAACAGTCCCATCATGGCAGCCCGAAACGGTCCCATAATATAGAGGCGGGCCCGGATGGCGAAATCGGCAGACGCAGCGGACTTAAAATCCGCAGACCTTAACCGGTCGTGGGGGTTCAAGTCCCCCTCCGGGCACCACACTAACGGAAATCGGCGTGCGGCTTTGGCCGCTGAGCACCGGAAATCGTGAGGGATCAGTCCGCTGAACTTGCGCCCGCCACCGCATTCGCACTTCGTACAGGTTAGGCAGCGCCGCATTTCCTATAAATCCAGCGGCCTGTCACGCCCCGGACTGGTTTCTCCACACGCCCCGCAAGCCCTTGATCGGCTTGCCGTCTTCGTGCGTGAACACGTAATCGCAAGGCTGTTTGCCTTCTACCGCCGCCCGAAGAAGTTCCTCCACTTCCAACGTCATCGTGACTTCGCGGCCCTCGCCGTTTTTCGTCGAGCCGTGGTCCAGTCGAACGGTCCAGTCGCACAAATCAACCAGCCACACTCGTAAGCCGAACAGATCTCCTCGCCTCCAGCCTCTACCGCCTTTGGCTGCCCGCTCGCAGACGGCGAATATCGAGGATGTCGGCAGAGCCACTTCGAACTTCAAACGCCAATTTCCATTGCCTCGGTCGCAACTATGATATATCAGTAATGGGTGCCCTCAAACACAACATACGATATTCGACATATGAGATTCCGAATGCAAGCACTGTTCGCGAAAGACCAAAGAAAGTGGTGGATGCTGAGTTTCGCATTTCTCGCCACGGTCATCAACTATCTCAACCGCCAGACGCTTTCGGTGATGGCGCCGGTACTGCTCCAGCAGTTTCGAATCTCCGCCACCAACTATTCCCGCATTGTATTTGCCTTCATGCTGGCCTATACATTCATGAACGGCGTCTCAGGACGGTTGCTGGATCGGCTGGGAACCAAGATCGGCTACGGCTTGACGATTGCGTTCTGGTCAGGGGCGGAGCTTTTGAACGCTTTAACTGCCGGCGCCCTGAGCCTCGGAATCTTTCAGTTTCTTCTCGGCGTTGGGGAGGCCGGCAACTATCCCGCCGGCGTGAAGTTGATCACTGAGTGGTTTCCCCCCGAGGAGCGTTCCCATGCATCGGGTATCTTCAACAGCGGCGCATCCATTGGGGCAATTCTCGCCCCTCCATTGCTGGCGTGGATTATGCTCGCGAACGGGTGGAGGACAGCATTTGTAGTGATCGGCCTGCTGGGATTCGTGTGGCTGGCCGCGTGGCTTGCAATCTACCGCGATCCGCATGCTGCCAGTGCCGGGGATCAAGCGGATCGCCTTCCGCTGAGGACGCTGCTGCGGTCAAGGTTTCTTTGGCAGTTCACCCTGTCAAAGGTTTTTAGCGATCCGGTCTGGTACTTTTATATTTTCTGGGTCCCGCAATATCTCAAAGTGGCCCACTCATTTACGCTGCGGCAGATCGGCGAAACGGCCTGGATACCTTTCTTTACGGCCACTTTGGGGAATCTTGCCGGAGGTGCTGTATTCACCGGGTTGTCGCGCGCAGGAGCCGGGCCGGCAACTGCACGGCGGATTGCAATCCTTATCTTTACAGTGCTGATGGTGCCTGCGATCTTTGTGGGAGCAATCAGCGGCGCTGCAGGGTGCATTGCTCTCATTTCGGTAGCGACATTTGGATATTCCGGCGCGCTGGCAAATCTGCTGGCTATTCCGGGCG
>JBEKXX010000002.1:0-56547 GCA_049511595.1 Occallatibacter sp.
GTGGTCATTCTTCAACACAGAGCAACCCTACATGTCCCCGCCAGCGCAGAAAAAGCAATGAATCCAGGCGAGACTGCATCCAACCGTGTATCGGGAGGGTCATATGCATCTGTTTCGCGTGCGCCTGATCCTTGCTCTCATCGCAGGCGTGATTCTGGTGTCGGTTGCCTCCACGTATTTTGACGTTCTGGCCCACCGCCATATCTTGCGCGAGGATCTCGAGCGTCGCACCGAGTGGATGGGCATGAGCATTGAGCCGGATGTCCGCGGCGCGCTTGCGACAGGCGATCCTTCTGCTCTTTCCGGCTTGACTCAACTCTTGAAGAGCGGAACGGGCGCACTGGGACTGGCGATCTATGACGTACACGGGAATCGTCTGGCTGGCAGCGGTCCACAGGACGTAATGGGAGCCCTGGGCAGAGGCGTGGTGGAGAAATCGCTCCAGCGAGGCGTCAAGGCCGATGCATTCGGGCACGCGGGACAATGGCAATGGCTGGAAGAGGCGTTTCCCATCCACGACGGGAACCAGTTGCTAGGGGCCATGGCCATTGTGGTGGATGCGGGCTATATTCGCTCCGAAGGAATCGCTCTGTGGCGGCGCGGCTTTTGGCGCATCGTGGCCCTTGTGATTCTCATTGTGGTCATCACCCTTGGGATGGTGCGCTGGTTCCTCCTTCGGCCGATGAGCCGCGTGGCTGAACGCCTGCGCCACCTGCGAACCGGCCATACGGATAAATCCGCGGAGCCAGAGCTGAGAGATCTCGGCTTCTTCTCGCCCCTGGCCCGCGAAGTGGAAACCATGGCGCAAAGCCTCAAAGCGGCGCGCGCTGCCGCTGCTGCCGAGGCCCGCCTCCGCGAAGCCGGCGCGCACCTCTGGACCGCGGAGCGGCTAGCGGTGCACATCCGTAACCGAGCCGGTTCAAGCAATATCTTCGTGGTCTCGAACCGTGAGCCGTACATGCATGTTCGCGAGGGGCGGACGATAGCTTGTGTGGTGCCGCCCAGCGGGCTGGTGACGGCGTTGGAGCCGGTACTGCGCGCATGTGACGGCGTGTGGGTAGCCAGCGGCAGCGGCGACGCTGACTCGACGGCAGTGGACGGGTTCGGCCGGCTGCGCGTGCCCCCCGACGAACCGCGCTACACCCTGCGCCGCGTGTGGCTTTCAGAGGAAGAGGAGGCCCGCTACTACGATGGCTTCTCCAACG
Source organism: Occallatibacter sp. (assembly GCA_049511595.1). GTDB lineage: Bacteria > Acidobacteriota > Terriglobia > Terriglobales > Acidobacteriaceae > Telmatobacter. The sequence goes on from JBEKXX010000002.1 coordinate 1,206, forward strand.
AAGGTTTGTGGCCGCTTTGTCATATTGCGCATACGCGGCCCATCTTCCGCGCTGCGGACTGGGAGTGCTATCAGCTCATCAACCGGAGGTTTGCCGACGCCCTGCTCGAAGAGATGCGGGAAAGTGCCGATCCGGTGGTGTTTGCTCAGGATTATCACCTCGCCCTGCTGCCGCGCCTCGTTAAGGACGCGCGGCCTGACGCGCGCGTGGCCATCTTCTGGCACATTCCCTGGCCCAACCCCGAGGCATTCGGGATTTGTCCCTGGCAGTCCGAGCTACTCGACGGCCTTCTCGGCGCGGACCTGATCGGCTTTCACATTCCTCTTCACTGCCACAACTTTCTCGCCACCGTGGACCGCGCGCTGGAGGCGCGCACTGATCGCGATCACATGTCGGTGCTCCGCCACGGGCACGCCAGCGTGATTCGTCCTTACCCGGTCAGCGTGGCATTCGATGCAGCCTTGCGGCCCGCAGCGAGTTTGGACGAGGCTGCGATGGAGCAAGAGCGCGCCGTCGCGCGTCAGCGCCTGTTGAGCGAGTTCGGCGTGCGTGCTGAAAGCCTGGCGCTGGGCGTGGACCGGCTCGACTACACCAAGGGCATCGTGGAGCGGCTGGAGGCCGTCGGCCAGCTCCTTGAAGATCACCCCTGGCACCGCGAGCGGCTCACCATGGTGCAGATCGCTGCGCCCAGCCGCACGCGCATCCCCAGCTACGCCGATTTGCGCCGCCGCGTCGAGGAAACCGTGCTGCGAATCAACTCCCGCTATCAGATCGCGCATTGGAGGCCCATCGTTCTCATCGAACGCCAGTGCACCCACGAGGAGGTGCGCCAGTGGTATCGCGCCGCCGACCTCTGCCTGGTCACCTCGCTACACGACGGAATGAACCTGGTGGCTAAGGAGTTCGTGGCCGCGCGCGACGACGAAGACGGCGTGCTTGTGCTCAGCAAATTCACCGGCGCGGCCGTGGAGCTGCGCGATGCGTTGCTCATCAATCCTTATGATGTTGTGGGCGTCGCCGAGGCTATCCACAACGGTTTGGAGATGAGCCTCGAAGAACGCCGCGAACGGATGCAAAGGATGCGCCGCCAGGTCATGGAATACAACACCTACATGTGGGCGGCCAAGGTGCTGGGCGACCTGCGCGAGCTGCGTCTCGAACCCGTGGAAGGTGCGGAACTGGGCCGTGTCGGGCCATCCGGCGTTCGCGGAGCGGAGCTGGCGGAAGGAAAGCTGGCATGAAAAGTGGCTCCAAGTGAAGAGCGAGGAATCGGAGAGGCTGAATGAGTTCTTTCGCTCCTTCACAGGCGCCGCCGCTGCGCGTGCCGGTCAGGCGCCAAAGCCGCTCGACCGGCGCCGATGCTTGGTTGCGGCTTCCGCGGTAGTTACGTGACTTCAATAAAAGATGGTGGCGCGCCTGCTCGCATTTACAATCGAATCTGTATGATCCGATTCTCGACAGCTGGTGAATCCCATGGCGAGGCTTTGATCGCGCTCGTCTCCGGTATCCCTGCCGGCGTGCCCGCCGATCTCGACTTTGTGAACCGCGAGCTTTGGCGGCGTCAGCAGGGCTATGGCCGCGGCGGCCGCATGAAGATCGAAACCGACCGGGCACACGTGCTTTCCGGAGTGCGCCACGGAAAAACCATCGGTTCGCCAATCGCAATTCAATTGGAGAATCGGGACTGGAAAAATTGGCAGGAGAAATTGCCTGTCGAGGCTGGCGATCCCGCCAAGCACCGGGCGGTCGTCTCGCCGCGGCCCGGCCATGCCGACCTGGCCGGCGCGCTGAAATATAACTTTCCTGATGCGCGCTATGTGCTGGAGCGCGCGTCGGCGCGCGAGTCTGCCGCGCGGGTAGCCGCCGGCGCCTTCGCAAAGTTACTGCTCCGCGAGTTGGACATCGAGATTGCGAGCCACGTGATTCGTGTGGGCCGAGTGGAGCTTGATCGCGAAGCGGCGTGGGAGGAGATTGCCGCACTCGCCGGAAAAGAAGAAGTGGAACTGGCTTGCGTCGATCCGGCCGCCGAAGCGCGCATGAAAGAGGAAGTGGATGCGGCGGCGCGGGCGGGCGACACCGTGAATGGCGTCTTTGAAGTGGTGGCGCACGGCGTTCCCGCAGGGCTCGGCTCCTATGCAAACTGGGATGAGCGGCTCGACGGACAACTCGCCTGGGCGGTCATGAGCCTGCAGGCCGTCAAGGCGGTCGAGATCGGCCGCGGTGTGGCGGCCGCCGCTTCATTCGGATCTCGCGTCCACGATCCCATCCACTATGCGGCTGAGAACCCGCCTGGCCGGCCGACCCGATTCACGCGCCCGCACAACAATGCGGGCGGCGTCGAGGGCGGCGTCTCCAACGGCGAGGACATCGTGGTCCGCGGATACCTGAAGCCCATCTCCACCCTGCGCCAGCCGCTTGAATCGGTGCGCTTCGATACCCGCGAGCCCGCCAGCGCAAGTTACGAGCGGAGCGACATTTGCGTGGTTCCGGCGGCGGGCGTGGCCGCCGAAGCCATGGTAGCTTTGGTTCTGGCCAATTTGGCCCATGAGAAATTCGGCGGCGACTCATTGCCGGAGTTGAAGCGAAACTTCTTGGGATACATCGAACAGATACGGAGCTATTAGCGGCGGCAATGATTCTGAAGATCGTGAAGTATCCCGACCCCGTCTTGGAGAAGCCCGGCGAACCGGTCACCGAGTTCAACGCAGAGTTGCGCAAGTTCGTGGCCGATATGTTCGAAACCACGTACGCCTCGCAGGGCATCGGCTTGGCCGCGCCGCAAGTGGGCGTATCGAAGCGCCTCACGGTCATCGACCTGAGCCTCGGCAAGGATCCCGCGCAGAAGCTTGTCCTCATCAACCCGGAGATCACCTTCAGCGAGGGCAAACAGTACGAGGAGGAAGGTTGCCTTAGCTTTCCCGAAATTCGCGAAAAGGTGGCGCGCGCGGCCAAGGTCCGCATCCGCGCCCAGGACGAGCACGGCAAGTGGTTCGAGATGGACGGTGAAGAGTTGCTCGCGCGAGCCTTCCAGCACGAGATCGACCACGTCGACGGCATCGTGTTTATCTTCCGCATGAGCGCGCTCAAGCGCGGCCTGAATCTGCGCAAGATTCGCAAAATGCAGAGTGAGGGTACGTGGTAAGGCTGCCATGACGAACGCTGGGAACGGCCTCAAGCTCGTCTTTTGCGGAACTCCCCAGTTCGCCGTTCCCACGCTGGAGGCGCTGCTCGCCGCGAGGCACGAAGTGGCTCTGGTAGTTTCCCAGCCCGACCGTCCTGTGGGCCGCGACCATCAGCTCACAGCTTCAGCCGTCAAGCAAACCGCACTGGCCGCCGCGCTCGCCGTTACGCAGCCCGAAAGAATCCGCAACAACACGGAGTTCCGCTCGCTGCTTGAGTCCATCGCGCCCGACGCCATCGTGGTCGTGGCTTATGGCCGCATCATTCCGCCCTGGATGCTGGCGCTGCCCCGGCTCGGCTGCATCAATCTCCACGCCTCCCTGCTTCCCAGGTATCGCGGCGCCGCGCCGATCCAATGGGCGATTGCCATGGGCGACGCCTATACCGGCAATACCACCATGCTCTTGGACGAAGGACTCGACACCGGACCGGTTCTGCTGCAGCAGACGATGGAGATCGGACCCGAGCAAACCGCCCTGGATATTTTTGCTATGTTGGCGCGCGCCGGAGCGCCGCTCGTCGTCGAAACCCTCGCCGGTTTGGCCAACGGCTCCATTCACCCCCAACCCCAGAGTCATGAGGATGCGACCTTCGCGCCGCTGCTCGACCGCGAAGACGGCCGGATCGACTTTGCCTCTCGCACCGCGCACGAGATCTACAACCGTTGGCGCGGATTCCAGCCGTGGCCGGGTGCATTCACCGCCCTCAACGGGAAGAAACTGATCGTACATCGCATGGCAATTGCTCGTGGCGGCTATGCCGAAGGGTTGGGCTTTGCGGAGCCGGGCTGGATTCTGGTGGAGAACCACCACCTTTTGGCCGCGTGCGCCGGCAATACCTGGCTAGAATTCCTGGAAGTGCAGCTCGAGGGCAAGAAACGCCTCGAAGCCGCCGAGTTTCTGCGCGGGAATCCGCTGCCGGCGGACGCGCGCCTGGGTTGAGCGCCGTGTCCACGATCTCTCCTGCACGCAAAGCCGCCTTCGGAATTCTGATGGCCGTCGAGCGTGGGCGATCTCACTGCGATGACTTGCTGCGCGCGCGGGCTGTTGACGCGCTCTCGCCTGCCGACCGCAACCTGGCCACCATGCTCGTGCTTGGCGTGCTGCGCTGGCAAATCCAGTTGGACGCACAACTGAAGAACCTCCTTAAGAAACCGGGCGCCAAACTCGATCCGGAGGTCCTTACCGCGCTTCGCCTGGGCGCATTTCAACTTCTCTTTCTCGATCGCATTCCCGCCCACGCGGCCATTGGCGAGAGTGTGGAGCTGGCCAGGCAGTCCGGCCACCGCTTTGCCTCAGGAATGGTGAACGCCGTGCTTCGAAGGCTAGGCGAGGCTCCGCCGTTTCTCTTCCCGAGCGCAACCCCTGCCGAGTTGGCGTTGGCCCTGGCTCACCCCGCATGGATGGTCGAGCGCTGGTCTGTTTTCTACGGTCTGGAAGCTGCGCGCGCAACCTGCCTTCACGGCCAGGCGCAACCGCCGTTGACCGTTCGCATTGAGGGTCCTGCGGTTGTGGCCGAGCTCGAGCAGGCCGGCGTCCGGCTCGAACCGGGCGCTCTGCTTGCCGCCGCGCACACTGTGGTTTCCGGCGATGCCGCCGCCACGGCGGCTTTTCGTGAAGGCCGCTTGCGCGTGCAGGATGAGGGATCGCAATTGATCGGTGAGCTGGCTGCGAACGCCGTCGAAGATCCAAACCAAAAAGCGCCGAGAATCCTCGATGCCTGCGCGGCGCCGGGCGGAAAGACGCTCATTCTCGCCGAGCGTCATCCCGAGGCGCACATTACGGCCTGCGAGGCCAGCCCGCGGCGATTTGCCGAATTGAGCAAGCGCCTTGCCGCGCTCGCCCGTCGTGTGGAGTGCCTGCTGGCCGACGCGACCCTGCTTGAAAGAGAATCCGGTTACGACTTCGCGTTGGTTGACGCTCCGTGCAGCGGCACCGGCACGCTGGGACGCAATCCGGAGATTCGCCATCGCCTGCGGCCGGAAGACTTGAAGCGCCACGCCGATCGGCAGCGCGCGATTCTGACGGCGGCATTGCGCGCGGTTCGCCCCGGTGGCCGCGTTGTCTATTCCACTTGCTCGCTCGAGCCCGAAGAAAACGAGCAGATCGTCACCACCGTGCTTGCGGAGAACCGTGACTGCCGGCAGGTTTCGCTTGCGCACAGCATTGAACTGCTGTCGCGCGACGGCATCTTGACTCCCGGCGGCGCAAAGCAGCTCGGCAAGCGCCTCACGCCCGAAGGCGCACTGCTCCTTCTCCCCGGCAACATTCCCACCGATGGTTTCTTTATTGCGTTGATCGAAAAGACCGCCTAGCCCACATTTCTCACACCCCGGGGAGTGCCCAAAGGCCTATCGTTCGCGTCTTGAGGGTTACCCCCCTCCCCGGTATGCCAACCCTCCATATTTGATAACAAAGGGCTTACGGGATAGGGTATGCCCGTCCATATCTGATTCCAAAGGGTTTACTCGTAAACGTACCGATTTACAAGAGTTAGGGGTAAGTGAACAGGGACTCGGGACTCGGGACCGGAGATCAGGGAACAGAGGTCAGAGATCAGCCGCGTCACAAGACCTGGTTGAACGCTTATGGAATGAGTATGCGCTGGAAGCGGGAAATGATCTGCAAAGTTGGCACAGATAATTTACGCCGTGTTTTCAATGGCTTGCGCAGAAACCGCGACTGCAGAGGGATTGACTTTTCGCGGCGTGCCCTGGCCCTTATGCCGGCTCCGGTTCCAGGCGCAATTCCGCGAAGTCACGCCTGAGCATCGTGCACAGGGCTTCCACGGCGAGGTTGTGATCGTCGCGCTGCGGAAGTCCGGAAACGGTGACGCTGCCAATCACGCCTGCTCCCTTCACCGCCAGCGGGAACGATCCGCCATCGGCAGCATAATCCGCCGCCGGCAAGCCGTAGCGTTCGAGCAGCGTCGTGCCTTTCATCTTCAACGTCATCCCAACGGCATAGGAACTGCGATGGAAGCGGGCTACCACGTTGCTCTTGCGGCGCACCCATTCCGCATTGTCCGGCGTCGTGCCGTCGAGCGCGGCATAAAACAACGGCTGCCCGAAGCGCCGCACGTCGATCGCCAGCGTGAGGCCGCGCTCAAGCGCCATGCTTCGTATCCGCGACCCCAGGTCCCACGCCACCTGCGCATCCAGGCGCGGCAACTGCAGTTCGCGTTCCTCGACTGCGATCTTTTCCAAATCCTCGCTCTGTGCCATAGAACCTGACCTCCGTCGTTCCTTACCGAGCTACGGTCAGCTTGACCCGTGTGTCCCGATCCACGCGCGAGCCCGCGCCGGGCGACTGCGCCAGCACTGCGCCGGGCATGACCGGGAGCTTGGGCAACGCATTGCCGCTACCTACCGGAGCGACCGGAATATTCATATAGACAGGCGGCGCGGCTCCGATGCCCACCTTGGCCAGCGCAGTTTGCGCGCCGATGATTGGCAAGCCGGTGAGGTCGGGCATCACATAACCGTCGGGCGCCTCGTCGTACGGCGTCGCTACAAGCAGGTAGACGCTGGGCTGCTCGATGCCCTGGGCGTGCGCGGGCGGGTCCTGGGCCAACACGGTCCCCTCGGCGGCTGCGGCGTATGGCAGGTGCGCGATTTCACCCACCTCCAGGCCGGCGCGGCGCAACTCAAGCGAGGCCAGGCGCTCGTCGGCGCCCACCGTGTCGGGAACATCCGCTTTCTGCGGACCCAGGCTCTCGGCCACGCGAACGCGCCATTCGCGGCGCACCACCGTTCCCGCCGCGGGCGACTGCGAAAGAATGTGCCCCGCGGCCACATCGCCGGAGTAGTAGCGGTTGTCCACGTCGAGGTTCAGTCCCAAGCCCGCAGTGACGCTGCGCGCGTCGGCCACCGTCATCCCTTTGAGCGCCGGCACCTGCACCTCGGCGCCGTGAATGGCAAAGTGCATGGTGGTGATGGCGGCCAGCAGCGCGACAGCGACGAGCAGCATGAGCAGCGATGCCACGTGGAAGAAACCGGCGATTGCACGGGTGTTCATGAATTCGGTTTACCCCTTAACCGTTCCATCCTGCACTCTACCGCGAATTATCCGTCGCCGGCTCGGGGTGGATGGTGACGCGATACACTTCAGGGCACTCCAACTTGAAACGGTCCTCGAGCTCGGTGATCACCTCGTGGACGCGGCGCATGGGAAGCTCGTCGGGCAAGGTGCAGTGACAGGTGAGAGAGATATGGTCCCTTGTGCGTCCGACCACAATGGCGTGGACATCGACGATCTCAGGCAGCCCCGCGGCCGCTGCGCGCAGAGCCTCCTCGAGCTTGCGGTCCTCGACGACGATTTCTTCCGGCTGCTCGATGGTGGCCGGCTCGCTTTCGATGTGCGTGAGCACCGAATCGATTTCCGGGACGTTGCGCAGGATCTGCGCTTCGAGGGCGCAGACAAAGCTGTGCGCTTCCCGCAGCGAACGGTTTTCCTCGAGTTCCACGTGAAGCTCGACCTGCAAGCGCCCATGATGTGTCTGAATACTGAGCTCGTGCACGGATACGTTGTTGCGGGCGGCCACGGCGCGCACGCGATCGAAGATGCTTTCGGTCCTGGTTTCGCGGGGAATGGTGTGGATGACCACATCGGCTTTGGGCAGGGCTCGCTGCACAGCGGCCGTGGCGGCTTCTACCAACTCGCCGGTGTGCTCAAAGGTGAATCGCCGCGGCAACGCCAGCGTGAGGTCGGCAAAGTAACCGGCGCCGGCTCGGCGCACGCGCGCCCGTTCCACAGCCAGCACTCCGTCCACGCGCTCCACCTCGCGCACCAGCCGGCGTCGAGTTTCCGCAGGAATCTCGTCCACCAGCGCATCCACCGCTTCGTGGCCCAGCCGGACGGTCATGCGCAGGATCATGAGCGATACCACAAAAGCGGCAAACGGGTCGGCATAGCGCAGGGCGGGAATTTGGAATCGCGCGCCCAGCCACGTAACGGCCAGCCCGGCAAGCACCGCCGAGGTGGCCCAGATATCGGAAGCGAAGTGGAAGGCGTCGGTGGCGAGAGCCGGCGATCCGGTGCGGGCGGCCACGGCGCGCAATTGCCGCGATCGCCATAAATCCACGCCGATTGAGGTTATGAGCACCAATACAGGCCATAAGGAGTGATGCAGCGCGACAGCATGGTAAAAGATGCGCTGCACGGCCTCCCAGATGATCCAGGCGCAGGAGATCGCCATCAATCCCGCCTCAGTGAAGGCGGAAAGATTCTCGATCTTGCCGTGGCCGTAAGTGTGATCCTCGTCGGCCGGCTTGTCGCTGATATGCACTGAGAAGTACGTTAGCGCCGCGCCCACCAGGTCGAGGCCCGAGTGCGCTGCGTCAGAGAGCACGCCGAGCGAGCCGGAGAACAGACCGGCGGCGAGCTTGAGGACGGTCATCGCCGCCGCGGCCGCCATCGAGCGCCGCGCCACGCGCTGCTTTTCCGCGGAGATGGCGGAGGGAGCAGCCGTAGCAGCCCCGGTGTCTCTCGAACTGGAGACGGAAGGCGTCATTGCGTTCCTAGAAGCTGTTTCATAACCGAATTCCGATCGTTTTCGAGCTTTCCCTCGGGGGCTAAAGCCCCATTTTTTGCTCTGTCTACGGCACGGCTAAAGCCGTGCCCTTTCAAAACCAGGTTATGAAACAGCTTCTAGACTACCGTGGGCCGAGCCGCGGTGTACAACCCGGCAATTCCGAACGTGTAGGGCTGCCACGCACACTCGACAAAGCCGGCGCGCTGCAACATCTCAAGCATTTCGCCTGGCGGCGGGAAGTCGCCAACGGAGCTCGGCAGATAGTTGTACGGACCGTCCTTCCCGATGACCATGCGTCCGATTGCAGGCAGTACGCGCCGGAAGTACAGTGCGTAGGCCCGGCCCAGAAGTCCACCGGGCTCGCCGAACTCGAGAATCCCCAACTGGCCGCCCGGCTTGAGCGCGCGATGGTACTCCTTAAGACCCGCTTCATAGTTAGCCAGATTCCTGAAGCCGAAGGCTGTGACGATCAGATCCAGCGATTCAGAGCGGAGCGGCAGATGCAGCGCATCCGCCTCAAGCGGAATGGCGTAGGGCGCTTCAGGCGAGGGCGGGCGTTTCCACGGTTTGCGAAACTCCGGCGGGCCAAACCTCTGCGCCCCGCGGCGCAGCATGGCGGGCGCAAAATCAACGGCGAAAACCGGCTGCGCGCCGCGCGGACGCAGCTTGAGCAGCGCCAGGGTCAAATCGCCCGTGCCGCAACAAATATCAAGAACGGACGCTTCGGGACGGGCCAGAATTTGCTGGAACCTTCGCGCAGCTTTTCGCCACCACAGCCGGTCGACGTTGGCCGAGAGAAGATGATTCAGCAAGTCATAGCGGGGCGCGATGGAGTCGAACATTTGCCGCACGGCCAAGGCCGCGCCGGCTTCGTCCGCCGCGCCTGCGGGTCTGGCTCCCGTTGCGGGCATGTATTGGCCCCCTTCGTCGATGGCGACAAGTTCCGCGCCGAACTGCGGCGCACGCTCCTTCATGCTATCGCTTTCATCGCTTCGTGCGCCGGCGCGGCGGGTCGAGCGGAAACCCTTCATGCCACGGCGAAAAGGGTATAGGCTGGAAGTTGCCGATGGCTGCCCCTTCCCTTTCCGCATTCCCCGCGGCGACGCCGCATCCGCTGCTCACGGATAGCCATGGCCGCGTGATTCACGACCTGCGCGTCTCCGTCACCGACCGTTGCAACTACAAGTGCGTGTACTGCCGGACGGGCGAGATGGGAGCGCAGTATCCGGAGCTGGCGATCGAGGAGTATCTGCGGCTGATAGGGATCTTTGTCGGGCTTGGGATCACAAAGGTGCGCCTTACGGGCGGCGAACCGCTTTTGCGGCGCGGTGTGGTGGAGCTGGTGCGGGAGTTGGCGCGGCTGCGCACGCCTTCAGGCGAACCGTTGGACCTGGCGCTCACCACCAACGGGCATCTGCTGGAATCGCTTGCCGCCCCCCTGAAAGCGGCGGGGCTGAGCCGGGTGACGGTGAGCATGGACGCGGTGGATGCGGCCGCCTTCGAGCGCATCACACGGGTCGAGGGGAGTTTTTCCGCCGTTCTCGCGAGCATCCGCGCCGCCCGCACTGCCGGATTGACGCCGCTTAAGATCAACTGCGTGCTGTTGCGCGGATTCAACGATGACCAGATCGAAGGATTTGCGCGGTTCGCGCGCGAAGAAAAGGTCGTCGTGCGGTTCATCGAGTTTATGCCGCTCGAGGAGGGCCGGCTTTGGTCGCCGGAGATCGTGGTGCCGCTGCGCGAGATTGTCGAACGGATGGGCCGGACCCTGCCGCTGGTCGAGCTGCCTGCCCGCGATGCCGGCGAAACGGCGCGCCGTTACACGTTTGCCGACGGCGTGGGCGAGATCGGCATTATCGCGCCGGTGAGCATGGCTTTTTGCGGCGCCTGCAGCCGGGTGCGGCTCACCTCCGACGGGAAGATTCGCACCTGTTTGTTCTCCCAAGTGGAACACGATCTCTACGGGCGATTGCGCGAGGGGGCCGGCGCTGAGGAACTGCGCGCTTACATTGTTCGTACGGTACAGGGGAAAGAGGCCCGGCATCACATCGGCGAGCCGGGGTTCCTGAAACCGTCGCGTTCGATGGTTCATATCGGCGGTTGAGCATAGGGCCGCCCCTTTTGCGGCTCCAGATGAACTTGCGGCCGGCGAGGGGCAAATGGCCTGCGGCAGGTGTGAGCGAGTTTTGTGTCAGAATGGGGATAAGACTCCTCCAATAGGATCCAAACATGCCAAATAAGGCGGAAGGGCGCATCCCGCTCGCCGATCTGCTTGTGTTTCATCAACTCGCTCGATCGCTCACTTCGAGCTTCGACCTGAACACAATTTTGCGCACCATCCTGGAACAGATGGAACGGATGGTGGAGGCAAAACTGTGGGCGCTGCTGATGCTGGACGAGGAGAGCCAGGAACTCTACTATGCGATTGCCGCAGGCCAGGAGTCGGAGGCCCTGCGCGGCCTGCGGGTGAAAGTGGGAGAGGGTGTTGCGGGCTGGGTCTTGCAGCACGGGGAGACGCTGATCGTACCTGAGGCCAACGACGATCCGCGCATGAAGCAATCCGGTGTCCCCGGGGTACACGCCGTGAGTTCCGCGATCGCCCTGCCATTGCGTGGACGAAAGGGCACGCAAGGCGTGATCGAGATCTTCAATCCGCGCGCCGAGATGTCCGATTACAGCATCGCATTCCTGCACATCCTGGCCGACCACGCAGCCATCGCAATCGAAAACGCGCGCGACGTGGCCCGCATTCAGCAATTGACCATCACCGATGACACTACCGGACTCTATAATGTGCGCTACCTGTACGAAGTTCTGGACCGCGAGCTGAAACGGTGCAAAAAACTTAAGCTGCCGTTAAGCCTGGCGTTTCTCGACCTGGACCACTTCAAGCTGGTCAACGATGTTCATGGACACCTGATCGGCAGCGAGTTGCTGGCACAGGTTGGACGCCGGCTCCAGGAGTTGAGCCGCAACCAGGACCGCTGTTTCCGCTACGGAGGCGACGAGTTTGTGATCCTGATGCCGGAGACTGGGGCCGGGGCCGCGTTGAAGCTGGCCAAAATTATGAATGGCGCGCTGATGGAGACGCAGTTCCGGATGAAAAACGGGCTCAAGCTGAAAGTAAGCGCCAGCGTGGGCCTGTCCTCCTCGCCCGACGACGGCACGGCAGTGCACGAGATCATCGGCACAGCCGACGCGCGCATGTATGCGGTCAAGAGCCACGAGCGCGGACAGGTGCGCGGGGCGTGAGTGCCCCGTTCTCGCGATCTTCGCTGCTGAACGAGTTGGACGCCGGGCGTAGCGGAACCCGAGGCCGTGCTTGGAGATGAACCCCGAGCTGAGCTTGGCAGTGTCAGACCTTTCCCCGGGGCAAAATGTCAGGTATGTCCCCGGTTCGTACCCACCGGTCCATATCCCCCCTCCCCCCGGTATGGCAACCCTCCATATTTGATAACAAAGGGTTTACGTGAGAGGTATGATTTGTAAATGCCTGATTCCAAAGGGCCATACCTCTAAACATGCAAATTCAAATGGGTTACGGGAATTTTTGTGGTTTTTCGATGTGTTGCCCCGCATCGCGATACAGGTGATCAGAGATCAGGGGTCAGTTCCCTTCCGGCCCTGGATTTTGATTCGCTTTCAGTATGCGCCGGAGGACCGAAATAACCGGCAAACTTCGGAAGAAAAATATTGGGCATGAAATCAAGGGGATGCGGGAGATTGAGGGGCCGGGTGTTCTTGACAGGGGATGGGTCAGGGGTCAGGTGGCGGCCGGGCCGCCAGGCTGGTGTGGGAAATGGATCGATCCCGGTAAGCGCCCTTTGCGGCTGCGACCCTCGCACGATGCCGGGCCAGGATTCCGTGGGCAGCGCCGACTTTTCGGGACCGATTTAGAACTTCTGTTTCCTGAAGTTCCGCCGCAAAAACACACAGAATCTCCCGATCTTAACCTACTCATGTCGAGGAAAAATCCCGGCCCATCTCTCGTGGCTTGCCCAAAGGATGGGAAGGGAGTTGTTTGGCGGTCGGTGTTGAAAGACGACTACGAACCCACAGTCGCCAAATCCCCTTGGCTTCGAGGCGTTTGCGATCCTGCCATAGTGAAGCAGCCTCGCTTTATCGGCAATCGTGAAGTGCCTGCACTGATCGGAAAACACATTGTCGGAATCGCGCAACTCGTGCGCCGGCATCGTGGAGATAGACGTATCGGCTGCGATCTTCCGACGTGCGGCGCTCGATGCCGCTACCAGAATGAGATAAACCTTTCCCACTCCTGCGAGAAGGGGACCGAACGACGTCACCGGGTCATTCCACGCATCACACACTTGTTTCCCGGTCCCGCTGAAGTCATCGAGAAGAACTACGACATCGTCCGCACCGAGCCTCCCCGGGTCGCCCTCGGGCAACATAGGCAGCCGGAACAGATCGCTCAGTGAAACGAAAAGCTCATTGAAGTTCCGCCCGTCGAGCCTGTTCGCGAGCCGGAATTGGTAGAGCATGGCGTCTCCGCTCTCCCCGGCGCTACGAGACATAGCCGCGAATATCCACTTGCCCCTCCGCTTCGCGGGATTATTGTGCCAGCCGTGCGGGACGAGCGCCGCCAGAGTCTGCCGGTAGGCCGCGTGAATCTGGCTCTGGCCGTAGAAATCGACCGAATCTAGAACACGAGCAGCGAGGTCCCTGTCGCGTTTAGCGAATTGGTCTAGCCAGCTCTCAATGGTGACGTTGATGATCCCTTCTCGGTAAGAGCCAAAGCGTTCGATCCATCGCCTGTACCGCCTAGCATCTATCGCTGTTCCAGGAGGAGAGGGCCGCCTCATCTTGCTTCTCTCCGTCCCATAGCTCTCAGCTTCTCGCGAATAAGCTGCGCCAACGACTCAAGGCGGTCCCACATTGCCTCCTCGCCATAGTATTGGTCAATGTCGATTGCGCTGATCTGGGCATACAGACCGTCCACAGATTTCAGCAGCTTCCGAGCTTCTGCCTCGACCTTCGCTGACTCAATGCTGAGATGGTCTGGGGTGAGAGACGGCTGCGCGGCGAACTCTTGAAGGCGTTTCGAAATTCCCAGAGTTTTTTTCGCCTTTACGGCGTTGTTGATGTACTGCTTCACGATCCGGAAGTCAGTTACGGCCTTTATCCCTTTTTGCTCGACCTTGCGAAGCATGTCGTCAGTAAACTTGTCTTTCTTGAACCACTGGAACTTCCCAACCTCGCGGTCGTTTCGGACCGGGTACAACTCGATGAAGAAGTCCGCCTTCACCCGCTTGTCGGGGTCGGCATCGAGCATCATGTCTTGGAAGCGTTTCGGGTAGGAAAGAAGTTTCTTGCACCGAACAACCACCGCCTCGTCAAGGCCGGTCAACTCGGCGAGGCGCTTTTCTTTCTTCTCGCCCATCTCTCGCATCAATAGTTCGAGCTTTAGGGCGGTGGGCATTAGCTCCCAGTCTCTTCTTAGCTTATGGATCTGGAACATCGTCACGATGTTCTGGACGAGGGTCGGCTCGGCAACTTGGTTAACCGGGATCTCTTTCAAACCAATCTTTTGAGCGCAGATCCATCTGCGCTGGCCGTCCAGAATAACGTACCTGCCCGAACTCTTCTCCTGGTAAACCGTCAGCGGGACAAGAATTCCTACGCGTTTGATCGATTCCTGAAGAATTTGTAGGTCGTCTCGATCGAAAAGCATTCTCGGATTGTGAGGATTAGCAATGAGCTTGCTCGTTGGCAAGCTCATGACTCCGATTGCGCTGACACCATAGTCGTCTGCCATTTCCAAGCCCTTCAAATATTCGAGATCAACACTTCATTTGTCATCACGCGTTTTGCCGCAAAACCGGCGACGTTACGACGAACGGCGACGGTTTCGAATGAGAAGCCTTTCGCCAATATCTCAGCCTCTTCGGATTCGGCGTAACTAACGACGAAATCAATCTTCTTTCTGTTCAAATCGATCATCCACTTCCGCAATCGCACGATGTCGCCCAACGTGAATGTCCCAGGATCATATTCCCGAAATACTCTTCGCGCCCGCACTGCGTAGGGGGGGTCCATGTAGACAAGATCCCCCTTTTTCGCATGTTGGAGGATTTTTGCGAAGTCCCCGCTAACGAATCGTGTCCCGCTTAGGCGCCGGGAGCATTTCCGAAAAACGTCGTCTTGCGGCATTGCGCCGCAGCGGTCCCCGCTGTATGGCACGTTGAATTGACCAGCAAGATTTGTGCGGTAAATCCCGTTGAAGCAGAACCTGTTGAGGTAAATGAATCGAGCCGCGCGCGCGGTTGGCTTCAGCCGCAATGGATCTTGCGATCTCAGATGGAGGTACTCGCGCTTGTTCCATGGCGGCAACGAAGTCAATTCCTTGAGGACTTCGTCGAGCCGATATTTGACCTCGATGTATGTCGATATCAGTTCGGCATTTAGGTCGCCGAGGATCGCCTTCCTGGGCCTTAGCGCGAAGAAGAGGCACGCCGATCCCGCGAAAGGCTCCACGTAGCGTTCGTGTCTCCCAGTCCAGAATTCCTTCAATTTGGGCAGAAGCCTGCGCTTGCTTCCAGCCCAGCGTAGAAAAGGCGGGCATTCGTGGGTCGGCATTCTAGCGGCAACGACCGGCATCGCGTCTCCGAAGCAATCAGCTCATGATACCGCGGAACCGCCAGACCCAGCTCGAAAAGGGGTGAACCGCGCTCAGAGGCCGCAACGCCAACTCTCAGATGTCGAGATTCTTCACGTCGAGAGCGTTATCTTCAATAAATTTGCGGCGGGATTCGGCGTCCTCGCCCATGAGCGTGGTGAAG
This sequence comes from Occallatibacter sp., assembly GCA_049511595.1. Classification (GTDB taxonomy): domain Bacteria; phylum Acidobacteriota; class Terriglobia; order Terriglobales; family Acidobacteriaceae; genus Telmatobacter. The sequence continues at coordinate 16,718 of JBEKXX010000002.1, forward strand.
ATGGCCTCAGTTTCGACGATCTTTGTTACAAGCGAAGTTTGCCAAGAAGGTGCGTAATGCGCTTTGCTTGTTGCAGGAGCATGATTTCAGCGTGTACCGATCCCGTTGGAGCGGAGATCCGGCATGTGCACATTGCCGAGGCGCAATCGCGCTCCTATACCGTGGAGGACAACGAACATTACGGGAAGTTCTTCGATCGTCTGCGCAGCCTTCGGTATGACGGGCGCTGCGGTATCGAAGCCTATACTCAGAACTTGGCCTCCGGCGGCAAGCGGGCGCTGGAAAGGCTGAAGGAAATCGTGAAATCGGCGGAGATGTGAAGATGGAAACAACCGCGCAATGCCTACCGGAACGTGGATCTGCAAGCGATGCCCGGGTGCGGGTGGAGCAAGCAGCGAGAATCCTTCGCCTACGAGTCGTCGAGATGATAGGGCCAAATACAAAGGGGCATCTCGGAGGCTCCCTCTCAATCGCGGACGTTGTAGCCGCGCTATATTTCGTCAAGATGCGCCACGACCCAAGCGCGCCGCAGTGGCCGGATCGCGACCGTTTCATCCTCAGCAAGGGCCATTCCGCTCCTGTTCAATACGCGGCCCTGGCTGAATGCGGCTATTTTCCAAGGGAGGAACTGGGCAAGCTCAAGACCTTGGGCTCAATGCTGCAAGGGCATCCCGACTACAAATCGACCCCGGGGATTGAAGCCAATACAGGGTCGCTCGGCCAGGGGCTTTCGCAGGCCTGCGGAATGGCCGCGGGCTTGAGATTGGACGGCCGGAAAAGCCGCGTCTACTGCGTGGTGGGCGATGGCGAACTTTGCGAGGGTCAGAATTGGGAGGCGGCGATGTCCGCGTCTCATTACCACCTGGACAATCTGGTGGCGATTGTCGATCGCAATGGCCTGCTGACGAATGGCCCGATTGCATTGCGATTCAACACGAATCCTCTGGCTGAAAAATGGGAGGCCTTCGGCTGGCACGTTCTGGAGCTGGACGGGCACGACGCCACAGCAATACTCGAGGCGCTCGATCAAGCCGACAGACTTTCGGGCAAGCCAAAGGTTTTGATAGCGAAAACAGTTAAGGGGCGGGGCCTCCCCTTTGCGGAAAACGTTGCGTCGTTTCATAACGGTATCATGACTTCCGAGCAGTACGAACTTGCACTCAAGCTCCTTGGTTCGGAATTCTCGGCTGACAGAAGCTAGGGAGAATGAAGATGGCCTTGAGGAATAGCCGCGAAATCTACGGCCGGACACTTGTCGAATTAGGGCAACAGAACAGGGACATTGTCGTGCTTGAAGGCGATCTCGGGAAATCGACGATGTCCTGCTATTTTGAAGAGGCTTTTCCGGACCGCTTTTTTGAAATGGGAATTGCCGAAGCGAATATGGCTTCGTTTGCTGCAGGTCTTTCGCTGGCCGGCAAGATTCCGTTTACGAACTCTTTTGCCACCTTCGCGGCCGGCCGCGCTTACGACCAGATCAGGCAAAGCATATGTCTGCCCAGTCTGAACGTGAAGATCGTCGGATCGAGCGCCGGCCTTTCGGATTACGGAGACGGCTCGACTCACCAGTCGGTGGAAGACATTGCCATTATGAGGGCTCTTCCCAATATGACCGTCCTGGTCCCCGCCGACGGGAACGAAACACGCGCCATGACGCGGGCGATCGCGGCGTACCGCGGACCGGTTTATCTGCGAATCAGCCGCGCCGATCTGCCCGATGTGACCGCCGTAAACCAGGAGTTTGTCATTGGCAGGCCTTCTATTGTTCGCGATGGGAAAGACGCGGCAATCTTTGCCGCAGGGGCCATGGTCGCCAAGGCAATCGAAGCTGCGGATCTCTTGTCTGAAAAGGGGATTTCCATCCGGGTGGTGAACGTAAGCTCGCTCAAGCCGGTCGACGAAGCGGCACTGAAGGCTATGGCCGAAGATATGAAGGGCATCGTAACGGCGGAAGAGCATTCGATCATCGGCGGATTGGCAAGCCTGGTCACTTATGTCTTGCGGGGAACCGGGTTGCCGATCGAATGCATCGCCATTCAAGACAGGTTTGGCCAATCGGCCGAGAATCTCGATCGGCTCTACGAAGAATACGGACTCACTGCCGAGCGCATCGCCGCTGCCGCAGTTTCCGCGATTGCCAAGAGTACGGCGTAGATCGAACCTGCGCAAGCTGTTCGTCTCTGGCTGGACGCCGCAAGCGGCCTGAAGAGCAAAGGGAGAAGTCTTTCCACTGCTTACCGCAGCGATTCTTCGAAAAAATCACGCCCTCAAGCAGGCCGCCATCGTCCATGGCCGCCGAGCGACGCCGCCCATGATATTCGCGTCCGGACGATCAAACTTATCCCCGACACACTTCTGGAATGGCAGGTAAGAGAGTTAAGTGTTGACGCCGCTCGCCAGATAGCCGCCGTCGACCACCAGCACTTCGCCGGCGATGAACGACGCGCCGTCGGAGGCCAGAAGAACCGCCGCGCCCACAAGTTCTTCAGGCCGTCCGTAGCGGCCCATGGGCGTGCGCATCAAAATTTCCCGGCCGCGCGGGGTCGAGTCGAGCAGCTTGGCGTTGATGTCGGTGCGATAGACGCCCGGAGCGATGGCATTTACCATTACGCCTTTCTTCGACCACTCGACAGCGAGCGAGCGGGTGAGCGAAGCCAAGGCGGCCTTGCTGGCGGCGTAGGCAGCCACTTCAGTGAACGCCACGAAGCTGGTGAGCGACACGATGTTGATGATGCGGCCGTAGCCGCGTTCGAGCATGGGGCGGCCGAAGATCTGGCAGGTGCGCAGCGTGCCGATGAGGTTGGTATCGAGGATGCCGCGCCACTCGTCTTCGGAAGCCTCGAGCGTGGGCGTGCGCTTGGCGATGCCGGCGCAGTTGACGAGGATGTCGACTTTGCCGAATTTTTCAAGCATAGCGGCGAGGAGTCTTTCCAGCGAGGCGCGATCGCAAACGTCGGCGATCTGACGCAGCGTCTTGCGGCCCCGGGCTTCGATCTCGGCGGCGACTTCTTCCATCTGCTGCTGACGGCGTCCAGTAGCAACAACATCGGCGCCGGCCTCGGCCAGGCCGATGGCGATGGCGCGGCCGATGCCCGACGTGCCTCCGGTGACAACCGCGGTCTTTCCTTCCAAGCTGAATAATTGCGTGACCATGTGTCCTCCAAGATGAATCCGGCGGGGTCGGCTCTCGCACCGGCGAGAACCGGCGCTAATGCGGTGCGGAGAACCGAGCACGTTCGGGATTCAAAAAACCGCGCGAAAGGCCCTTCCCGAGCAGCTACGGCCGGGTTGCCCGTTATTTGGCCGATGCCAATGCGCCGCTAAGTTCCTTGACCCGCTCGGCAACGCGAGTCCAACTCTTGATGAAAATGCTGCGGAAGAGGCCTACCGGGCCGAATTCCTCAAACTCATCCACATCCAACCCGTCTTCGAGGTAGCCGCGCTTGAAGTCCGGAAGTTTCGCCATCAGTTCGTCGATTACCTGTTGGGGAACCGGATTGAACAAGCGATAGACTACGGGTGGATTCTGCTCGAGGAGCCGATCCGCGGTGCCCTCCCAGTTGATCGTGCAGCAGACCTTACCGCCGACCATTTCGGTGAAATGGTGAAGGCCCCGCGCTCCTCCGGCCACAAATATGCCGGGATACCCGCGTTCCTCTTTCAGGGCATACAGCTTACGAAAGACGGCGATTCCCGCCTGCCACAGAACGTCGGGAGAGATGTCGATGTGTTCCTGCTCGACGAAAGTGCGCAGGTAATCGTCGTAGATGCCGGCGATATGCGAGATATAAAGAGGCGGCCGCTTGCCTGTCCGCCGGGAAACCTTCATATAGGTCTCGCACAGCGCAACGCCCTGGCTGATCCCGAAGATTTCGGTGGCGTTCAGGGGCACGTCATGTTCTACCAGGTATTCCATGGCGGTCAGCCCGCTTTTCGTCGTCGGAATCTTGCAGCAGATGTTCGGCGAAACCTTGCGGTTTTCCAGCGCCTCGCGAATGACGACGTCCGGATCGTCCTCTTGAAGCGGGTCTCCCTGAATGCTCACATAGCCTTTCTCGCCGCGAGATTGGGTGAACATAGGCATGAACTTTTCGGCGATCGGAGCGACCAGCCTGCGCTGGTAGATGGACGGCACGTCGGCCCCGCTATCCGATTCGGCGATCACCTGCTCAAGAAGCTTCAGTGCCCCGGGGCCCTCAGTGGGATGATCCAGCATCTTCTGCGTGTACGACGGATTGTTCGTGCAGCCGCTGGCGCCGTTGGCGATGGCGAGGTCCGCGTGCTCGCGGGTTGGATTGTTGATCCAGAATTCCGTTGGGGATTGGGCAACAACACGCAAGAAATAGGACGGAGGCATCGGATCTCCTTGAGCAATTCGGCTTGTATTCGCAAAGGTTAAGCGATGTACTTCCTTAAGTTACAAGCGAGGCCTTTGCCGATTCTCCCCGCCGCGAAGGCACGGATCTGCGGCAAGCCATCAGTATACGCCACCCGTAAAGCGAAGGGCTTTGGCGGGCGAGTGCTTCCAAGGCCATCAGCTTTCAGCCCTCAACTCCACGCTTTCCGAGCCCAACTCATCCTGCACGCTCGGCGGCAACAAATACGCTTATTCCTGGCTGTTCTGCTTGAACCGCGACATACTTCCTTGCCGCCCAATTCCGCCGCGGATTTCAAGTGCCTTTTGTAGCTCTCACGCAGACACTAAAGCCCGTACCCTTCAAGCTCAAGCTCGTACCCTTGAAAACGCCGGCTTATTCAACGGAAAAACAACTCCGGCGTGGCGTCCATCGCTCCACCAAAGAACTGGAAACCGCCATCCGCAACCACATCCAAACTCACAACCGAGACCCAAAACCCTTCCTCTGGACAAAGACCGCCGATCGGATACTCGCCTCAGCCGCACGCTTTTGTACAAGGACTTTAGGGACAGGACACCAGAGGCAGGGAGCAGTTCCCTCGAAATACGGTTCAATATCTTCGAGCGTCTTGCGCCATTGTTCATCGCCGAAACTATAAGCAATCGGGAGGCGTGCAGGCTGCTTTCTCGCCGGCCACAGCAGCTACCATGAGAGAGGAGCCTGTTTCTCACGCAGGCCATCTGCCGCCGGATCGAAAGCCATGTTCAACTTCCCTCACGAGATGTTGCGCGAGATCTACGAGCAGCCCCAGGCTTTGCAGCGCACGCTCGATCTCTATCTGGCCGAGCAACGGCTCAAGCCGGACGTTGCCGCCGCTCTCGCAAGCTGGCCCAACAAAGCCGGCGAAATTCTCATCGCCGCCAGCGGCTCCAGCCGCCACAGCGGCCTTTACGGCGAAATTCTGCTTGAAGACCTTTGCGGCCTGGCCGTCGACGTGGAGTACGCCAGCGAATACAGTTGCCGCGGCGGGATCGACCTCCGCCATCCCAGCGTTCTCGTCCTCTCGCAGTCGGGCGAAACCAGCGACACGCTGGCCGCGCTCGCTGAAGCGCGCCGCCAGGGCCACAAGACGCTCGCGATCACCAACGCCGCCGCTTCTACCATGGCCATCGAAGCCGACCTCTCCATGCCCTTGGCCGCAGGCGTTGAAAAAGCCATCCCCGCCACCAAGAGCTTCACCTGCCAGTTGGCCGTGCTCTACCTGCTCGCGCTCTACGAGGGCGCGCGCCTCGGCCGCATGGGTTCGGCTACGCTCGCCGCGTACATCGACGAATTACTCGCCCTGCCTGCCCTGCTCGAAGCGCAACTCGACTCGTGGCGCGAGCAAACCGCCGCTCTCGCGCACAAATACGCAACCGCAGCGACCTTTCTCTATCTCGGCCGCGGCATTCACTACGCCATCGCCCGCGAAGGCGCGTTGAAATTGAAAGAAGCCTCGTACGTGCACGCCGAGGGCTATCCGGCGGGCGAGCTCAGGCACGGTCCCAACGCGCTGGTCAGCGACCGCGTCCCTCTCGTTGTGCTGGCCACCGTCGATCGCGCGCTCGAGGCCTCCGTCCTGCGCTACGAAAGAACGCTGCAACTACTTGCCGGCATGAAAGCACAGGGCGCGCGTGTCATCGCCCTCGCCAACATCGGCGACGCGCAGGTTCCCGCTCTCGTCGCCGACTGCATCCCTGTCCCGCCGGTCTCCGAGTATCTTCTCCCCATCCTCGAAGTCGTTCCGCTGCAGCTCTTCGCGTACTTCATGGCGCTCGAACACGGAGTGGATGTCGACCGTCCGCGCAACCTGTCGAAGGCTGTGGTGGAGTCTACAATGGTCGCATCGCATACTGGAACTCGATGATATCGAGCCGAAGGCGGTAGTAGATGCAGAGTTTCTCTCGATTGACTTCATTCTCTCTGCCGCGCGTGGCGCTCGCCGCGCTTATTGCCGGTTCCGCTCTGGGAGCCACGCAGACGATGCGTGCTCTGCTTCCCGCGCCGCGCGAGGCGCATTTTGGGCAAGCCGCCGGCCTGCCCGCCAGAATTCTCGTCACCGTCCCCGGCCATGAAACGGAAGACGAATTTGCCGCGCGCGATTTGGAGGAAGCGTTCAAGCGCATCCCGGCGGACGCGAACGCACCACGCGCCGCCGCGCAGCCGCCCTATCGCATCACGCTTCTCCGCACCGGCTCCGCCGCCGCGAAATCCATCCTGGCGCGAAACAAACTCTCCTTCGATCCGGTCATGGAATCGGAAGGATACGTGCTGGTCGTCGAGCCGCGCGAGGCAACCATTGTGGGCACAACCGGCTCGGGCATCTTTTACGGCGTGCAGACCTTCAAACAGTTGCTGCCTCTGCCCGGAGCGCCGCGCGTGCTTCCCACCGGCACGGTGCGCGATTGGCCGGCTATGCGCTTCCGCGGCATCCACGACGATCTCTCCCGCGGCCCGTTCCCCACGCTCGACTTTCAGAAGCATCAGATTCGCGTCTTCGCATCCTTCAAAATCAACATCTATTCGCCCTACTTCGAGCACGCGCTTCTTTATCCCGATCATCCGCTGGCAGCGCCTCCGGGTGGCTCACTCACGCCGGCGCAGGCCGCAGAACTGGTCGCGTACGCGCGCCAGTATCACGTCACCATCGTGCCCGAGCAGGAGGCCTTCGGCCATCTGCACGGTGTGCTCAAGTGGGAGCTCAACCAGGATGTGGCGGAAACGCCGCACGGCTACGTGCTCGCGCCGGGCCAGCCGGGCACGCTTCCGCTCATCAAGGATTGGTTTACGCAAATCGCGCAGGAGTTTCCTTCACCCTTCATCCACATTGGCGCCGACGAAACCTGGGACCTGGGCGTGGGCCGGACGCACGATGCGGTCGCGCAGCAGGGCTACGGGCCGGTCTACGTTGCCTTCCTCAACCAGATTCACGACACGCTGGCGCTGCTCAATCGCCGCCTGCTCTTCTGGGGCGACATCGGCGACGCCAACCCCGGCGCGGTCGCCGGTCTGCCCAAAGACATGATTGCCGTGCCCTGGAACTATTCGGACCAGACGAGCTTCGACAAGCTCATCGAGCCCTTTGCAAAAAACGGCATTGAAACGTGGGTCGCACCCGGCGACTCCAACTGGAATGAGGTCTTTCCCGTTGCCCGGACCGCGCTTTGGAACATACAGGGCTTCATTCGCGACGGCCAGCGGCTGGGATCCACCGGCGCGCTCACCACGGTTTGGAACGACGATGGCGAGGGCCTCTTCAACATGGATTGGTACGGCGTGCTCTTTGGCGCGGTAGCCGCGTGGCAGCCCGGAGAAAGTTCCATCGCCGATTACCAGGACGCCTACGGTCAGGTCTTTCATCTCGACCCGAGCGGCAAGGTCAATTCAGCCGAAAAGGAACTGATGGCCGCGCAGGAAGCCATCGCCAACGCCAATACCGGCATGACCAGCGATGCGCTGTTCTGGCTCGATCCCTGGAGCGCGCAAGGACAGAGCGTATCGGCAAAGCTGCTGCCTCAGGCGCGGGATTTGCGTCTCCACGCGGAACAGGCCATCGTGCTGCTTGACCAGTCGCGCCGCGACAATCCAAACCTCGCCGAGTCCGATGCGCTCACCGCCATGGACCTGGGCGCGCGCCGCCTCGATCTCATCGGCCTCAAATTCGAGCTTGCCCAGGAAATCGCCGCGGCATACGCGCTCGCTGTGACCCGGCAGCACGACAAGACGCAAACCTCGGCACAAAACAATCTGATGAACGAGATCAGCGGCGGCAACGGCCGCTGCCAGGATCTGCGCGACGCCTATTCGGCCGTGAAGAGCGAATATAGCCAGGTGTGGCTCGCCGAGGATCGCCCCTATTGGCTCAACAACGTCACCGTCCGCTACGACTTGGAGATCGAACGGTGGCAGCGGCGCGGTTTCCAATTTCAGGAGGCGTTCCGCAGATGGCAGAATGGCCAGGATCTGCCTCCGGCCGCGGTCCTGGAGTTGCCCGCTCCCGCAGACGGCGCGCACTAACGGGTCTCATTTGCGGTCCGGCTTTTTTATTCAACCCGCCCCAAGGGTCGCTATTTTTTGGGGGGGAACCTTGTTATCCGCTTCGGAACCATGCAGATAACTGCCCCTCACGAAATTCTTGCTCCTCCATGGCGCCGGAGATGCACACTAGACCTATGTTCAACCGCTCCGCCCAGCGCAAGCTGCCCGTCGTTTTGCTCATTGACGACGACTTGGTCAGCCGCGAGGTCACAGCCACGATTCTCACCATGAGCGGTTATACCGTCCACACCGCCGTCAGCGGAGCCGGATCGCTGGAGATGCTCGGCGCCACCCCAACCTTCCGGCCGGGCGTGATCCTCATGGACGCGCAGATGCCCGGCCTGAGCGGCGTTGAATTGATCGCGGAGCTCCGCGCCCGCGCCAAGGCCCTCATCTATGTCGTCAGCGGCAGCGAACCTCCGCCTGAGATAGCCGCTGCGGCGGATGGTTTCCTGCTCAAGCCTTTCGATGTCGATGCGCTCCGCAGGCTGCTGCGCGAGCACAAAACCGCAGCCCCTTCCCCGTTACTCGATCCCAATGCGCCCGTCGTCAGCACTGAGGTCCTCGCCCAGTTGCGCAAGGTCATGCCCGAGTCCTCCGTGCGGCAAATCTATTCCGCGGTCATCGTCGATCTTGCCCGGCGCATGGATGCCCTCGACGCCGCGATCGCCAAAGGCGACGCCGCTGAAATTCGCCGCATCGGCCACGCCATCAAGGGCGCCTGCGGCATGGCCGGCGCCCTCCAGACCGCGCGTCTCGGCGCGCTGCTCGAGTCGGAGGATAACCATTTGGATAACAGCGCCGCCCTCCTCCGCGATTTGCGCGCCGCTGTCCGCGGATTGGAGCGTATGCTGGATGCTGAGTTGCCTGCCTGAACCATCGTGTCTCCTTGCGTATGGAACGGGCCTCGCGGAGGCGAGTAGCAAACATGGAACGACCCATACGAATTGTGCTCGCGGATGACCACCCCGTCGTCCGCATCGGCGTACGCAACATGCTTACGGAAAACGATGGTTTTGAAGTGGTCGGCGATGCCGCCGACGGGGACGAAGCCATCACGCAGACCCTCGAACTCCAACCCGACGTTCTGCTCCTTGACGTGTCCATGCCGCGCCTGCCCGGCCTTGAGGCCATGCGCGCCATCATGACCGGCCCATCCACCGCCAAGATCCTGCTCCTTACCTCAACCATCACCACGCAGCAGATCATCGAGGCCCTGCAGATCGGCGCTCGCGGCATCGTCCACAAAGACGCCCTCGCCAGCCACCTGCAAACTGCCATCCGCACCGTCTATACCGGCGACTACTGGATCGGCGGCAAGCGCGTCGTCAACCTCGTCTCCGCTCTTCACGAGCTCATGCAGCAGGCCGCCGTGCCCCAGCGCAAGACCTACGGCCTTACGCCGCGCGAGCTTGAGGTGGTGGGCTGCATCGTCGAGGGTTGCAGCAACCGCGACATCGCCAAGCAATTCACGCTCAGCGAAGAAACCGTCAAGCGCCATCTCTCCAACATCTTCGACAAAACCGGCGTCTCCACGCGCCTCGAACTGGCTCTCTTCGCCATCGCGCATCACCTCATCACGCCGCAGTAGTAGGTTTGGCCTCCGCGCGCTATTCTGTGCTTCGATTTAGGATGAGGTGTATTACCGACCCCGGAAAGGCGCAGGGCTAGCTCCGCGAGCGCCGCCAACTCCGCTAGCTCCGCTCGTTTCTCATCAGGCAGGTGCGCGCATGGGTGAATTAAGCAGAATCGGCATTGCCCTCGATTCCGAGCTGTTAAAGCGGTTCGACCTTTCCATCGAGAAGAGCGGATATACCAACCGCTCCGAAGCCTTTCGCGACCTCATCCGCGACCGGCTGGTGCGCGAGCAGACCGCCGCGCCCGATGCGACCGTCGTCGGCACCATCACCCTCATTTACAACCACCATGCTTTCGGGATCACCGAAAAGCTGACCGAGGCGCAGCACGAGCACCACGACCTGGTCGTCTCTACGAGTCACGCGCATCTTGACCATGATTCCTGCCTCGAGGTGCTGATTGTCCACGGCAAGGCCGCCCGCGTCCAGCATTTTGCCGACCTTCTCATCGGCCTCAAGGGTGTGCAGCATGGCCGCCTCGTGATGACCGTCCCCTCGCTCGACGCCGAGCACGACCACCCGCACGAGCATCCGCACGAACACTGATCCAGTGGAATCGCCTCACATCGACCTGATCGGAGGGGATAATCCAAGGGAGAATGGAAGTCCTAAAGAATGAAGTTCCCTGTCCTTTTAATGAGTGCCGTACTTCTGTTTCCGATCTTAGCCGGATCGCAGACGGACGAGACAACTCCTCTCGCGATCGAGAATGAGCCCCACCACACTCTTGCGTTCGAAAACGACCGCGTGCGGGTTTTCCATCTTCAACTTCAGCCGAACGAAGCAACGAAAACGCATCGACACTCCTCGTTTTACGCCTACTTCTCGCTACAGTCAGTCACGATCTCAAACGAGGTCGTGGGTCACGCTCCAGTCATCACCCAGCTCGAAGCGGGAGAACTGCGTACTTCAAAGGGTGGCTTTGATGTGGCTGAACGGAACAAGTCCGACGAACGGGCCGACATCTTCGTTGTTCTGCCTCTGCGATCGAGTGGGGAGGGGTTTGCAACGCCGGTTGCGAATCGCATGCACGACACCATGATCGCTGAGCAGTACACAGGGCCGACAATGCGCGTGTACTTATTGGGAATCGCATCCGGCGGCCGGTTGGAAGAACATACGGAGGCATACGATTCTCTTGTGATTGCATTGGTAGACTCGAGCATTCGCGAAACCGCACCCGGAAAGCCGCCGGCAGATTGGGAGATGAAAGCCGGAGAGGCTCGATGGATTCCGCGAGGAACGACGCATTCCGAAACGAACAATGGGCCCACCCCCGCAGACCTTATGGTGTTTGAGTTCAATTAGCCAGACGAGGGCTGGGAGCTTACCGGCGTCGCGCGGGCCCCGGCGTTGACGCTTGAGCAGCAACAAAGCTGCGAAGCTGAGGTCATGTCACACTGCACGCATCGCTCGCTCTGGACTATCGCTCTGCCTTCACCCCGAAGCGATACGTCACGTTCACGCTCGCGTACGAGGGAATCCTCACGCCCACCACTTCACTCACAGGATTCGCTGGAACCAACCCAGTACTTCCCAGACCAACGAGCCACGGCCCGTATATGCCCGCAGCAGCGAAGTTCTCCACGGTCTGTCCCGTCCAGCCGCTCGCGACCATCGTGTTCACGCCCAGGTTGATGCGTCCGTCGAGAAACGTCCGCGCCGCCGCTACGGATGACTCTGCGATCCGGCAGCGACCTCCAGCCCATGGCGCAGCAGCGCCAGTATCGTCGCCAGGCTCTCTTCGGCGCCGCGTTGGCTGCCCGGCAGATTCACCACCAGCGTGGCGCCCCGCAGTCCCGCCACGCCTCGCGAAAGCCATGCATAGGGATTGCGCTCCGCGCCCTGAGCGCGCATCGCCTCCGCCAATCCCGGCGCTTCGCGGTCGATCGCCCGCCGCGTGGCCTCTGGCGTTCGGTCGCGCGGACCCAGCCCCGTGCCGCCCACGGTCAGCACAAGCGCCGCGCCCTGCCGGGCGAGCTCCTCAAGCGCCAGTGCAATCGCACCCTCATCGTCCCTCAGCAGCGCCGTGCGGATTTCAGCCTGCGGCCACTCGCGCCGGAGCATGGCGGCAACCGCCGGTCCAGCAGTATCGGTCTGCAGGCCCTCGGAACAGCGGTCGGAGATGGTCAGCACGGCAAGCACCATGCCCTGATTCTATTGCTTCGCAGCCTCGCGGGCGGCTACGCAAATGGCTACCCCGCAGTGATCTAAATCACATTCCGTGGTGCTGCTTAGCACATCTTCGGCCTCCGGTCGGTGACACGCTTTCCGGTATGAGGTGTTCGCCATGCGGGATTCCGATATCGGCCGCTGGACGCATCCAGCCACCGTCCTCGTCGCCACGGACTTGAGCGACCTTGACCACCTCATGCCGTTCGCCTTGGAACAGGCGGGCGAAACCGGGGCCCGGCTCATCCTCCTGCATGTCCTCTCTTCCGTCGCAGCCATCAGTGCCGACGCCTCCGGAATGCCGTACTACGACACTGTGGGCGCTTTGGAGACCGCCGAACAGATGCTGCGGCCATGGCGTGAAGTGGCCGTCCGGCGCGGCATCCCGTGCGACGCGCTGGTGCGCGAGGGCCACCCCACATATCAAATTGCAGCCGTCGTCCGCCAATTTCACGTGGACCGCGTGCTGCTCGGGACACGAAGCCGGAGCAAGCTGGGCAAGCTGCTCATTGGCTCCGTGGCAGAACAAGTGCTGCGCTCGGTCAACCTCCCGGTCATTACCGTGGGACCCGAGGCTCATCTCCCGGTGGATAAGGGCGAGGAACGCGTCGTCCTCCATGCCACCACACTTCGAGAGACCTCTCGCCCGAGCGCGGCGCTTGCCTGCCAGGTCGCCGCCACCCAAAATGCAAAGCTGATTCTGCTCCACGTGCTTCCACCCATTGACGTGATGGAGCGCAAAGGCATGCCTACCGGGCAGGACTCGGCTGCCATGGTTGAACTGCGCATCCTCGCCGAGATGACAGGCGCGCGCTGCTGCTCCGCCGTCGAGCCGGTCATCGCGCACGGCAATCCGTCCATCGAGATCCTGGCTCTGGCGTCGGAGCGCCATGCCGGCCTGATCGTACTTGGCGCAACGCAACGCTCGGCCTTTGAGAACCTCACGCGCGACCGCACCGTCTACCGCGTGCTCGCTCATGCGCGCTGCCCCGTGCTCACGCTGCGCGAACCGCAGCCCATGCCGGAAGAGGCCCACGCCGATACTGCGGCCGTCCATCGTTAATGCGCAACGAAAGCGCACCCGAGCACGGCCAGTTCGCGCATCGATCTTCAACCCCTCGCGCGGAACGAACCTGCACATAGAGCCAGTGCGGCCCGGCCTCGTGAAACAGCCTCTTTTTTCTGCGGGCAGAAAATCAGGCAAAGGTCCTCAGGCGCTTCAGGCACTTGTCCTGCAGGTAGTGGAGCTGGCGCAATTGGAGCAATCTCTGTGTGCTCCCGCCATCCCTGTGCGACCGGAAAATCTCCGCCGCCAACACATGGAGGCGCTGATGGAGTGTTTCAATGGCCTGAATCGGCGCGAGCATACCGTGCGCGGAATTCTTTTCGCCCTCCAGCCATGCGCCAACCCGGCATTGGCTGGCATCGAGTGGCGGCGGCGTAGCGCGCTTGCCCTGGAGGCAGGCCTCAAAGGCTCCCAGCCAGGCATGATGTTCCACGGTGGCGTAGAGCACGGACTGGTTATCCGGGCGCAGCACAGGCACATCGGCCCAGCGCGGATCGGGCCGCCACGCGGCTGTCCAGGCGCGCAATTCGCGCGCCGGCATCGCCGCGGCGATGCCATAACCCTGGGCAAAGTCGCAGCCCATTTGCAGCAGCATCAATCCGTGTTCCGTGGTTTCCACCCCCTCCGCGATCACCTGCCTGCGGAAGGCGGCGGCCAGCCCCAACACTCCCTCAAGGATGGTCAGGTTCTCCGGCTCCTCCAGCATGTCGAGCACGAAGCTCTGGTCAATCTTCAGTACATTTGCGGGCAAGCGCTTCAGATAGATCAGCGACGAATAGCCGGTGCCGAAATCGTCCAGGCTGATCGATACCCCGATCTCGCGGCAGGCTGTGAGCACCTGCGAGGCTCGCACCACATCCTGCATCGCGCTGGTTTCCAGAACCTCCAGTTCCAGGCTCGAGGGCTTCACTTGCGGATGCGCCGCGAGCCGGGCGCGCAGGCGATCGGCAAAATCGGGTTGTTGCAGCTCCGTCGCGCTCACATTCACGCTCACCGGCAGTTCAAAACCCTCCGCCTGCCACGATTCCATCTGCTTCAGCGCACTCTCGATCACCCAATCGCCCAGCTCGACCGCGAGGGGATGTTCTTCAATGACGGGAAGAAACATGCCCGGCGGCAGCAGCCCGCGTTCCGGATGTTGCCAGCGGATCAGAGCTTCGGCCCCCACCACCTTGCCGGTGCGCATATTCACTTTGGGCTGGTAGTAAAGCACAAACTGCCCCGCCGTCAACGCCCGGCGGATGTGCTCGATGTTCTCGTTGCGGTCGCGGACCAACAGATCCTGGCTGGGATCGTAGACGCTGAAGCAGTTGCGTCCCTCCAGTTTGGCTTGGTACATTGCCTGACCGGCTTGACGCAGCAGCATATCCGCGTCCACGTCCTCCGTCTGCGGATAGAAGGCAACGCCCGCGCTGGCCGACACCCGAAGCATCACTTCACCAATCTGGACCTCTTCGGCTGCCGTCGCCAGCAGGCGGTTCAATGTCGGTACAGAGGCCTCGGTATCGTCCAGATCCAGGATCACGGCGGCAAACTCGTCTCCGCCCAGCCGGGCCAGCGTATCGCCTTCCCGCAAGGCGCGCTTCATCCGCAAAGCCAGTGCCGCCAGCAGCGCGTCGCCGGTTGAGTGGCCGTAACCGTCGTTTACCGACTTGAATCCATCGATGTCAAAGTAGGCCACTGCCAGCAAGCGCTTGCTCCGGTGCGCATGGGCCATGGCTTGGCGCAGCCGGTCCGCAAACAGCGTCCGGTTCGGAAGGCCGCTCAGCGCATCGTAATGTGTAATGCGCTCAAGTTTCTGCTCTTGCTCCTTGATCTCAGTAATGTCGCTGAATAGCCCCACATACTGCTGGACCTCGCCGCTGGCATCGCGGATGGCGTTGATGTGGAGGACTTCGGCGTAGATGTCCCCGCTCTTGGCCCGGTTCCAGATCTCACCCGACCAATGACCGCTCCGGAGGAGAGAGTCCCACATGTTCCGGTAGAACTCCTTGCTCTGCAGCCCGGATTGCAGCAGGCGCGAATTGCGCCCCAGCACTTCGTCATGTGTGTAGCCGGTAATGCGCGTAAAGGCTTCATTCACCTCCAGAATCGTCCCCGAACGATCGGTGATCGTGATGCCTTCGCGGGCGCCGGTGAAGACCGTGGCGGCCAAGCGCAGCCGCTCTTCCGTCAGCTTCCGTTGTGTAATATCCTCGACGAACACCACGATTCCGCCGATCGAGCCATCGCTAAGCCGCCAGGGAAGAATCTCCCGGTGTAGCCAGTCCACCTTGCCGTCAGCATGCTCGATCCGGTTCTCGTCGACCCGTATCGTTTCGCCCGCCAGCGCACGGCGATGCTCAAGTTTCCACGTTTCCGGGATACTGGTTATTACGTCGTAATGCGATCGCCCCAGAACCTCCTGGCCCACAAGGTTCAGGTTCTTCAGCCATTGCTTGCTCACGGCCACGTAACGCATTTCGCGGTCGAACATGGCCAGGGAAACAGGCGCGTGCTCGATGAACTGTTGCAGCAGTTCCTTGCTCTCGCGCAGCCCTGCCTCGGTCAGTTTCCGTTCCGTAATGTCCTGAACGGTGCCGCGGAGCTTTACGGGATTCCCCTGACGATCGCTCTCAACGTGTCCAACGGCTCGCACCCAGCGCATCTCTTGATCCGATTGGCGAACGACACGATGCTCAAACTCGAAAGGCAGCCCCTTGCGTAAGACCTCCTCTGTGAAAAAAGCCTCGACTGCCGGGCGATCCTCCGGATGGACCAGGGCCATCCATCCGGGCAAGGAAAGATCATAATCCGGGCCGACTCCCAATATCACTCGTAATACGTCCGAAGCGCTCCACGCTCCCGTGACGAGGTTCTGAACATGGACTCCCAGACCGGCGATCCGTTGCGCCTCCCGCAAGGTCTTCTCGCTCTCGCGTAATGCCGCCTCGGTCAGTTTCCGTTCCGTAATGTCCTGAATGGTGCCATGCATCGTCGCCGGCCGCCCGCCGGCGCCGAAGGTCAGCCGGCCGATGCCATGCACCCAGCGCTCCACCCCGTCGCTGCGGCGAAGGATGCGGTATTCCTTGTCGAAAGGCTTGCCCTGGCCCAAAACCTCATGCCGGAAATAGTCGCTCATGGCCTGGCGATCGTCGGGATGGAGCAGGGCGGCCCACCCCTCGAAAGTGTGCTCATATTCCTTATCGATACCAAATATCTGGTCCAGGACATCCGAACTGGTCCACAGTCCAGCGTCGACATTTAACCGATAGCTGCCCAGGCCGGCGATCTGTTGCGCCTCCCGCAAGGTCTCCTCGCTCTCGCGTAATGCCGCCTCGGTCAGTTTCCGTTCCGTAATGTCCTGAACGGTGCCGCGGAGCTCCAGCGCCTTTCCCTGGCTGTCTACCTTCAGCCGTCCGAAGGTATGCACCCAGCGCATCGCGCCGTCTGTGTGGCGAAGGATCCGGTATTCGCTGTCGAAGTGAGTGCGCTCGCCCGTAAAGTAGCCCTTGAAATGTTCAGCCATTTCCGCGTGATCGTCCGGATGGATCAGCGGCCATATCTTTTCAAGTTCACGCCCGTATGCAGCATCGATCCCCAGCAATTGCTCGAGCTCAGGTGAGATGTGCCAGATTTTGTTTGGAATATCGAGGGCGTAGTTGCTCAGTCCCGCAATCTCCTGCGCGTCGCGCAGCCATTCATCGGTCTCGCGCAACCGGACCTCCGCCTCGACGTGCTCTGTGACGTCGGGCGCCACGCCGAAGATGCCGATGATCTCGCCGTCCGGCCCGTTGATCGGGTATTTCCGGTTATCGATCCAGCGCTTCGACCCGTCCTGCGCCGGCAATTGCTGGATCTCATTCACGCGCTGGCCCTCGGCGATGGCCTGAGCCTCCAACCGGTAAGCGATGTCGGCAATTTCCTCCGGGTGAATGTCGTAATCGGTCTTACCCACCAGTTCGGAAGGATCCTTTGCCGTATCGGTCAGGTTCGGCACGGCTCGGCTCGCGGCCAGGAACACATGGTTGCGGTTCTTAATGTAAATATCGTCTCCGGTTTGCTCGATGAGCGTCTTGAAATTTCTTACCAAAAGACCGTCGCCGGGTTCTCGCACCTTCCGCGCATCCTCCAGAATCAGGTCGAGTAGCGCTTCCTTTGCGGCGCGGCCTGGTCTCTTGATGTACTGGCCTTTGATGCAGCGGATACGCCCGTCGGCGTGGCGCACGCGGATGTTACAGACGCCGCTTCGGTCCTTGAGATCGGGTGAAAAGAGGGATCCAGCAATGCCGGCGTCTTCCCGGTGGATGAGATCCTTCAGATGCGCCTTCGCGGTGAGGAACTCCTTGCCGCTGTAGCCGAGCAGGCCTTCCACGTCGCCGTCTACCGACACCAGCCGGGGCGGTTCGCTTAAGGCAAAGCAGAAGGAGGCGTTGGACATGGGGCCCGGTTCCTCTGCATTGCTCCACGCTCTTGACAACAAGCTCGGCATATACAAGCTCACAGGAGCCATAAAAATCGTAAGCGATAGTCAAATCAAATACATCGCCCTCGCAGCGTATCCATATACAACTTTCCGGGGGTGATACAACTCCGATGGCGGCAGACCATTTCGGGCCATCTCGCCTTCCGGGGCCTTGCCCTCATTCCTTCCCGTCTGCGATTCCGCTGCCCCGCCGTTCACGCTGCCGGTTTGTGAGGGGCGCGGATTTTCGACACTCCTACAGCTCTCGCGCGCGCAGGTACCAAATCGTGCACTCGTTATCCACGAGTTTTTTGTTGCGGCGTCGTTTCCGCCCCGTTTATCCACGCCGACTCTTGGCATAATCGCAGCAAGAGCGATTCCTCCGTAACGGTTCTGAGCGCAGGGGCCAGGGTATCGGCCGGGAATTTGGGTTGATCCGCTGGAATGCGGAACTTGGGTTCACATATCGGCAGCGTGCGGTTTCACCGGGAGAGCATCCAAGCGTGACCAGTTATCGCCGTCAGGACGTTTTGCGGATCCTTCAGATCGGTTCCCGTCAGTTGCAGGCCTGGGAACGGGCAGGCCTGATCCCTCAACAGGAGATCTATAGCTTTCAGGATCTCGGGCAACTGCGCACCTTGCGCTCGCTGCGCGAGGACGACGTGCCCGCGGCATCCATCCGTGAATCCATCCTGGCCATGAAAGCAGTCGCCGGCATGTCGAATCCGCTGCTCGAGGCGCGCGTCGTGCGCACCGGAACGCGCCTCGCCTTCCGCCATAGCGGCGCCATGGTCGATCCCATTCGCCGCCAGTTGCTCTTCGACTTCGAGCGCACAGCCGGTCCGTATCTCGCTTCCGCCGCCGCGCGGCCGGCTCCGCTGCGCCTTCCCGGCGCGCACGGCCTCCGCGGCCTTCAGGAGCGCTTTCAAGCCGCTGTCCAGGCCGAAGAGGCCGGCGAAAAGCAGCGCGCCATCGCGCTCTACGAGGAGATTCTCTCCATCGACCCGCAGTATGCGGCCGCTTGCATCAACCTGGGCACCGTCTATTTCCATCTACGCCGGTTTGACCGCGCCGAGGAGCTCTACCGCCGCGCCACCGAGGCCGATCCCGGCTACGTCCTGGCCTATTTCGACCTGGGCAACGTTCTCGACGAGCTCGAGCGGCTCGACGAATCCATTGCCGCCTACGTCAAGGCCGTCACGCTCTCCCCGCGCTACGCCGACGCCCATTACAACCTGGCCCTGGCCTACGAGCGCACCGGCCAGAACCGCCACGCCCTGCGCCACTGGCGAGCTTACGTCAAGCTCGACAACCGCGGCCCATGGGCCGACCATGCCCGCGGCCAGATCCGCAAGCTTCTCAGCCGCGAAAAGCTCGCCATCGCCTCCCGCGCCAGCCGCTTTATTCCGCATCGCAAAGGCAAAGCCGCGCTGCAGCTCGTCTAGCGAATTCAAGCCCAGACAGAATCGGCCGCCTCCGCCACCGCGCGAATATGCGCCGGCCGCGTGCGGCAGCAGCCGCCCACGATCTGCGCTCCCGCCTTGAACCATTCCGCCGCGTGCGCTCCGAAATCTTCCGGATCGGTCACACCCGTCCAGCACCGCCGCGCCGTATCCCATCCTTCGCCCGAATTCGGATAGACGAGGATCGGCTTGTCGGAAGCAGCGCGCAACTCCGCAATCAGCGATGGAATCCACTTGGGCGGTACGCAGTTCACGCCGATGGCCACCGTCTGGGGAAATGAGGCAACAAGCGAGGCGCAATCGGCCACTTTTTCGCCGTGCGACACGTGTTTTTCGTCGCGACAGGAAAAGCTAAACCAGGCTCGCAGCTCCGGCCAGGGAGAAAGCGCCTCGCCCACCGCGCGCGCCTCTTCAAGCGACGGGAACGTTTCGAAGGCAAGAAGATCGGGCGCCCGGTCGCCGCTCGCCTGCGCGAAGATTTCAATACGCTCGCGGTGAAAGCGAACCAGATCGTCGTAGGAACATTCGTAGTTCCCGTGGTACTCGCCGCCATCGTGCAGCGCCGCGCCATAGGGGCCGAGCGAGCCGGCGACTAGGACGCGCCGATCCGGGAACTCCGCAACCACCCGCCGAGCCAGCTCGACGGAACGCAACAATGCCGCGTCGGCGCGCTCGGGCGGCAGCCCTGCCTCGGCGTAGCCCAACCGCGAAACCTGGTAGCTGCATGTGGCAATGCACTGTGCGCCCGCTCGAATGTATGCGCGATGCACGGCACGTAGTTTTTCCGGCTCGTCCTCGAGCACATGCGCCGACCACAGCGGGCCGTTAATGTTCGCGCCCTGATATTCGAGCTCCGTGGCCAGCCCGCCGTCGATGACGTGAATGTCGTGCAGAATAGCGTTCCGGCCGCCACCGTTCTCTGCCATAAGGCGATGGTAACGCCCGGCAAAAGGAATTCGAACTGCCTCGCCTGGGCAGTGCTCCTTATTAGCTGGCGGCGTCTTTCTGTCGGGTGGCCTTCACGGCCGAAAGAAGCCCAATGCCGATCATCACGACCGCGCCCACAAGAATCCAGTGCGAGGGCATATGCACCAGGTGCGCGGCATACACCAGTCCAACGATTACGATTGCGTAGCCAGCGGCATAAAGTCCGAACGACATGCGATCTCCTTAGCCAGGTAGTGTGTAGTCACGCGGAATCGCGCACACTACTCCAGCCTCGCACGTCAATCGGCGAGAGTCTGAGCAGTTCAGACCAGCTTTTGCGTTTCTCATGCAAGCGCATTGCCGCCGCGGGCGCAACCTGAAGATTGCCACGCTTATTGGCTCTCGGGATCCTAAAGAAGTTTCGCTGGCTGCTGAACAGGCTAGAAGCTAGGAGCTAGCAGCTAGAAGCTGCTTCTACACCTTCTGCGCCCGCTGTACATTGTGCACGCCTTCCACGCGGCGCAGGCCCAGGACCATCCGGTTCAGGTGGCGCACATCCTCGGCTTCCACCACAAACTCGATCGTCGCTCCGCCTTCTTCGTCGCGGCTCAGTTCCACGCCGCGAATGTCGGTGTTCTCGTCGGAAATCACGGCGGTCAATTCCTTCAACATGCCGGTGCGGTCGTCGCAGTAGACGGTAATCTTTACCGGATAACGCTGCGTCTGCCCCTCGGCTCCGTCTGCCACGCGCGACCACTCCACGTTGATGCGCCGGTCGCTCTCATAGAGCAGGTTCTGCACATTGGGGCAACTGCGCGCGTGCACGGCCACGCCCTTGCCGCGCGTTACGTAGCCCACGATCTCCTCGCCGCGAATGGGGTTGCAACATCGCGCGCGATAGACCAGCAGATCGTTCTGCCCCTCCACCTGCAGCGAATCCGAACCCGCCAGGTGCAGCTTGCGCACCGCGTCCGACATGCCCGCTTCGCCCGGTTTGCCCGCCTCGGCTTCGGGCTGAGCGGAGAAGCCCGGAGCCAGCTTGCTCAACACCTGATGCGCGGTGTGCTTGCCCTGGCCCAGCGTCGCCAGCAAGTCCGCGGCCGTGGCCACGCCGAATTCGTTCGCGATGCGCCCTAGATCCTGGTCGTCAATCTGCGCCATCGGCACCTTGAACTTGCGCGCCTCGCGATCCAGCAGCTTACGGCCAATCTCCACCGCGCGCCGCCGCTGGTCCTCGTTCAGCCAGTGCTTGATCTTGTTGCGCGCGCGCGGGCTCTTCACGAATGTCAGCCAGTCGCGGCTCGGCTTGTGGTCCTTCTGCGTGACGATCTCGACGATGTCGCCCGTACGCAGCTTGGTGCGCAGCGGCGCCATGCGCCCGTTGATTTTGGCTCCCACGCAGGTATGGCCCACTTCGGTGTGGATGGTGTAGGCAAAGTCGACGGGCGTCGCTCCCGCCGGAACCACCACCACCTTCCCCTTCGGCGTGAAGGTGTACACCTCGTCGGGATAGAGGTCCATCTTCAGGCTGGAGAGGAACTCGTTGGGATCCGTCATCTCCTTCTGCCACTCCACAAGCTGGCGAATCCAGTTCAACCGTTCCTCGTCGCGCGCCGTCACCGCGCTGCCGCCCGCCTTGTACTTCCAGTGCGCCGCAATGCCCTCCTCGGCGATGCGGTGCATCTCTTCCGTGCGAATCTGCACTTCAAACTGGTGCCCGGTCGCGCTCATCACCGTCGTATGCAGCGACTGGTAGCGGTTGGCCCGCGGCATGGCGATAAAATCCTTGATCCGCCCCGGCACCGGCCGCCACAGCGTGTGTATCAGGCCGAAGACCGCGTAACACGAGGCCAAATCCTGCGTGATCACGCGGATGGCCAGCAGATCGTATACCTGGTCGAACGAAACTTTGGTCCGCTCGATCTTCTGGTAGATGGAATACAGCCGCTTGATGCGCCACTCCACCCGCGCCTGGATTCCGTTCTCCCGCAGTTGCTCCGCCAGCGTGTCTTCCACGCCGCGCAGGAACTGCTCGCCCTCGACACGCCGCGCCTCCACCGCCGCGGCCACCTGCTCGTAGCTCACCGGGTCGGTATAGCGAAAGGCCAGATCCTCAAGCTCTCCGCGCACCTTGCCCATGCCCAGCCGGTGCGCCAGCGGAGCGTAGATGTCCTGCGTCTCGCGCGCGATCGCTTCCTGCCGCTCCGGCTTCAGGTGCTTCAGCGTGCGCATGTTGTGCAGCCGGTCGGCCAGCTTGATCAGCACCACCCGCACATCCGACACCATGGCCAGAAGCATCTTGCGCACGTTCTCTGCCTGGCGGTCTTCGCGGTTGGCAAATTGGATCTTGTCGATCTTGGTTACGCCTTCGACAATGTGCGCCACCTGGTCGCCGAATGATGCCGCGATCTCTTCGCTGGTGGCTTTGGTGTCTTCCACGGCATCGTGCAGCAGCGCCGCCGCAATGGCCGTCCCGTCCAGCTTCATCTCCACCAGCACTTCGGCCACTTCGAGAGGGTGAACGATGTACGGCTCGCCGCTCAGGCGCGTCTGCCCCTTGTGGTGCGCGACGCAGAACTCCCACGCCTTTCGAATCAGCGAGATATCTTCATTGGGCCGGTTGGCCTGCACCTGGCGAAGCAGCGCCTCGAACCGCTCGCCGATGGAGCGCTCCTCGCTGGGGCCGGCCTGCGCCGCCGGGGCGGGAACTTCAGCCTCCTGCGCGGGGGAAACGGACGCGCCAGCACCCTCTGCCGGAATGGTCTGCCGGACAGTCGCCATGCTTCATTATAGGCCGCTTGCGTGTGCAGATTATCGTGTAACTCAAATGAGCCCTTCTAGGAGCAAGCCTCGCGTCGCGCAACGAGATCCGCGCTGAACCTGCACGCACGGCGGTCGAGATGCCATTCCGTGGGCCCGCGCTTGCTAAGATGAACACTGCCTCTATCCGGGCGTGAGAGCGCTCAGAATCAGTGGCTTAAGCCGATGGCGAAGCGTCACAAACCGGAAGCGGGCGCGCTGCCCAATGCGCGCCTCCAAAAAGGGTCCGCCAAGGCCGCTGTGCAGCCGGGCGAGATCGGTGCTGCACCTGCCGCGCGTCCGGCGAAGCGCGAAAGGGCGTCCTCTCGCCCAGCTTCACCGCAAACGGCAGTCGCGCTGCCCCACCCAGCGCCGCCGGGAGCCCTGGTCAGCCGCCGCGCTGCCGACCGCCTGCGCGCCGGCCACCTTTGGGTTTATGCATCCGACGTTCTGGCAATCGTTCCTCCAAAACCAGAAGAAACGTTTTTGCCCGTGGCCGACAACCGCGGCCTCTTTCTTGGCACCGCGCTCTACAGCCCTTCGTCGCAGATCGCGCTGCGCCTCGTCTCGCGCGAAGCCCTCGATCGGGCCGCATGGCTCGAGCTGCTCGCCGCGCGTCTGCGTGCGGCCATCGCTCGCCGCAAGCCGATGCTCGACGACGCCAACGATGCCTGCCGCCTCTGCTTCAGCGAGGCCGACGAGTTGCCCGGCCTCGTCGCCGATAAATATGGCGCGCTGGTAGTTTTGCAACTCCTGACCAAAGGCCTGCTCACCTCAGGTGTGCGCGAAACCTGCGTGCGCGTCCTGCGCGAGGAGCTCACTCCTGCGGCCATCGTTGAGCGTCCCGATCCGCGCATCCGCGAGTTGGAAGGCCTGCCCGCGCCCAGTCTCGATCCGCTTTGGCACGCCGATCCCAAGTGCCCCGTCGCTACTACGCAGTTCCACCTCAACGGCCTCGCGTTTCACTACGACGCCAACGCCGGCCAAAAGACCGGCGCATTTCTCGATCAGCGCGCCAACTACGCCGCCGCGCGCGATTGGGCGCAGAGACAGGGCCGGCCAGGGTCCGAATCAGGCAGCCGCGCGCTCGATGTCTGCTGTTACCAGGGCGGCTTTGCCCTGCATCTCGCTCAGGTCTGCCGCCGGGTCACCGGCATCGACGTCTCCCGCGCCTCGCTCGAAGTGGCCGAACAGAATCTTGAAGCCAACCGTTCGCGGCTTTCCGCCGAAGTCGACTGGATCGAGGCCGACGCCTTCGAGATTCTGCGTGACTGGTCGCAAGCTCCCAAAAACTCCGACGCCGGCTTCGACGTCATCGTTCTCGATCCGCCGGCCTTCGCCAAAACCAAGCGCGCAGTGGAGGGCGCGCTGCGCGGTTACAAGGAGCTGAACCTGCGCGCGTTGAAGATGCTCCGTCCCGGCGGCCTGCTCGTCACCTGTTCCTGCTCGCATCATGTCGCCTGGGCCGATCTCGAAGGCGCGGTCGCCTCGGCCGCGGCCGATGCCTCGCGCCGCGTACGCCTGCTCGAGCGCCGCGGCGCAGCTCCCGACCATCCGGTCGTGCTCAACCTGCCCGAAACCGAATACCTCAAGTGTCTGGTGCTCGAGGTGGAGTGAAACGGGTGAGCGAGGGAGTAGAGAATAGAGAAGCTTTCCCTATGAGCGCGAAAATGCATAGGCAGATGAGGTTATCTTCTTTAGTTTATTTATGGTCGATTCCAAGGATTTCTTTTAAGGCGCGGTCTATGCGCCGTTTGTTGGTTCGTACTCTTCCGCCAGTTCGTACTGTTCCGCCAGAAAAATGGCAGTGGAATACTCCCCTGCCGTCGCGCCAATATTCGAGGTGGTGCTTGCCGCTCTTTTTATGTATTTCGGAAGCGCGGAAACACGGACGGCCGCCCTTGCATCCGTAACGTCTTTTTTCTGTGCAAAACCTGTCCTTCGACAGGAATAGATGCTTCCGGGGTTCCTTATCAATCTTGGCAAGTGGGCCTTTCGAATGTTGTTGACGGAGCCGGCCCGTCCGTTTGGTGGCCCGGTCTTTGAAATACAAGGTTTCCTCGCGGCCTTCAGCCTCCGTGCTGAAAAGGTAATTGCTCGATGTGAAGAACAGGCGAATCTCGCGACGAGCCTTAGATCTCAGAATTTCACGGTTTCGGTGAACCGCTTTAATGAACCTGCTTTTATTATCGAAACAATGTGCGATATTTGACTTGTGCCAGGTCCTCACAATTTTCCGTGCAAGATTGTCTGGCTCAGAGATGAATCCTATTGCACCATTGTCGGTCACCTGCACCTTGTCGATGAAAATTGCCATTCGGTTACGAATGCCTTTCGTCCGGTATTTTAGAAACTTAAGGTAATTCAAAGGTCGCCACTGCCTCGTAACGATGGGTGACAGAGTTCTTTCCTGTATGCCAATTTGGCTTAACCTGTACTCCATTCAGCGTGAAGACGAGGCTAGGCTCCTTGACGTAGGCTTCGTAGGACAATTTGGAGTCCAATTTGATTTGAATGTGATTCTTTGCTTCTATCACCAGCGGCAGATCGATTAAGTTACGAAGGATTCCCGGCTTATATGTTCCGGATTGCTCCGGCTGATCATCGGCTTGGTAGGTAAAATCTGCGGTTGACCATCCGCTTCTATCCTTTATTTCAAGTTTCAAGGGATAGAGCTTCCTTCTTTCCTGCTCGGATTCCCGCGCAATTCGCTGCCATTCCGCTTGTAGGCTGCTGCTCGTGAACTTAGCAATGATATTTCCGTCGCGCTCGTCGAATATCCATACCGCCTCAGGACTTACATGGAGATATTTGGAAGTGATGGACCCCTCGGAGGGGTCTTGGATCGTCGCACCTGAGCTCACCCAAGTCGTTTGTCGTAACCAGGGACTTGTCAAGCTGCATATCAGCAATACACGAAGATGGTCCGAGACATCCTTCGCGACCATGGGTGGCATCTGCAGCGGCAGAGTAACCCCTGTGTGTTCAATCAAGGCTAACGATCCCGATTGTGGGTAAGAGGCCCGCGCGCTCAACTCCCCAATTGGCGTCAGCCAAGTTCCATTTTCAGCGGTTATGCCGAACCCTCCGATAACTAGCGAGGTAACGTCCGCAGTTGCACCAAATGCGTTTTTCCCCGTGTATTGGCTGCTGTGCAATACCGTACTTTGAAAACTGAAGGCTGGGAATATGGCATTGGGCCCGAAGTCTGACTTGGCGATCTCGAGTTTGACACTCATAAGCTGCTTGTCGGCGTCGTAACTGAGCTCGACTCCACCCAAAGTGACACCAGCACTAGCTGCTGGCCCGTTCAACACGAACGCAAGTCTTCCGTCAGGCGGAAGTCCATTCAAAACGCCATGAATGGGTAGGGCGGCTATTCTTTTTTGATAGTCCGCAGAAGTTTCATATTCGGATTTTGGCTCTGTGATGCCTGTAGCTTCTAGCGCTCTGACGATCATGGCAGGGTCAAGCCCCGTGTATCCTGGACCGACGGTGGTGGATGCATCATCCGGAACACTTTGAGCGTAGACCGGTGATGAGCCAGCAACCTGCGCCTGCCCAACCCTGGTGACCTCGACAACGCACAAGAGAGCGGACAAAACCGCAAGCACTGCGTTTAGGCCAAAATGGGAGCGGCGTCCGATCTCCATAGAAACACCCCACAGACGCAAGTTGCGTTTTCGGACGAAGTCGGTTTTGCCACGGAGCTGTCCAAGCTCCTTGATGACTGGAGGACAATTATAGCGCCATGGCGGCATACCTTTGCCGGCTCTATCGCTCTGTGTGTCTGTTCGGAAGCTACAGGACAGCACTGTCTTTTGATCTGTCAAGAGGATTTACCGGAGGCCAGGCCAATGCAAAGGCTGCCAATGTGAACCAGGACCCGTGCAAGCCGCATTCCCTGGTTTCCTCGTTGCTTCAGCTCCTTGTTCCCTTGTTCTCTCGGTCCCTCGGTCCCTTGCACTCCGGCCGCTCGCAAATCGGCCAGCGCCGCCTTCACCTCAGCGCGCAGCGCCTCGGCCTCAAAGGTGCACGATCGTAGATACGCCGAAACCGTCACTCCCGCTTCGGCAGCGCGCTCGTGCAGCCGCGCGCACTCCGCCCGGCTCAAGCGAATGGTCACACTCGCCCGCCGAAGGTCATCCGCCTGCTGCATCAGCGCGCCCGCCGGCGTCGTCTTGGCTGTGCCGCCAACTTCTCCGGGCGGCGATTCTTCCCGTTCATCGCCCGTCTCCGGCCTCGCCGCGTGCGCCGTCTCCCACTCCCCGCTCTGCGCCGGTTTGTATCGGGCGTGCGCGCGCAGGGCGCGTTCGTAGCTCAACGTCGCCACATCCTCGCCCAGATCGTCGCTGCTCCATAACGAAGTACGTTCCTCCTCGTCTCGCGAAGGCAAGGCAAGCGCCGCCAGCAACCCGGCAAAGCTGGATGAGGCGGGGGAGGGCTGCGTCTTGGCTGAGGGCTGCATGGGATGGAGCATAACGCAGCGCCCACATGCGGGCGTGAGAGGACTCCAATGAAAAAGATCGCTCACCTCCCGAATCAGGAGAAAGCTCGGGTCATTCCCAATTCGGCGCCTTGGCCCGGCTCCGGTTATGAAGTGGCTCCGGCAGGCACCACTTCGCAGACCTCCAGCGAGGGCAGGATGCGCCCAGGCAGGTGCAGCATCTCGCGGATGGACTCGGCCGGCACGGGAGGGGAGAAGAGGAAGCCCTGGCCGAAACGGCAGCCCAACTGCCGCAGCAGGCTGTACTGCTCGATGGTTTCGATGCCTTCGGCCACCACGTCCATCCCCAGCACGCGCGCCAGCTCCACAATGGTGCGCACAATCTGCAACGGCTGGTCGCCTCCTGTCATGCGCGCAACAAACGAGCGGTCGATTTTGAGCACGTCGAAGGGCAGCGAGTGCAGATGGTTCAGAGAACTGTAGCCGGTGCCGAAATCGTCCATGCGGAGCGAAACCCCGAGCCGGCGCAGGCTGCCCAGAACCTCCAGCGCCGTGCCATGGTCGGAGATCAGGCTGGACTCCGTCATCTCCAGGCCGAGCAGCCGGCTCGAGACGCCGGACTGGCGCAGCAGCGCCTCTACATGATCGGCCAGCCCCTCCCGCGCAAATTGGCTCGCCGAAAGGTTCACGCATACGCGCGGCGCCGCGCAATCGAGATTCTCGCGGTTCCACCGCCGAATCTGGCTGCAGGCCTCGGAGAGTCCCCAGTCGCCGATGGGCAGGATCAGCCCGGTTTCCTCGGCGGCAGGAATAAAGTCCATGGGCGGAATCAGCCCTCGTTCGGGATGCCGCCAGCGGATCAGCGCCTCCAGGCCAACGATCCTGCGCGTGGAAAGCTCGACTTCCGGCTGGTAATACAGCACAAACTGCCGTTTGTCCAGTGCGCGCCGCAAGTCCGACTTGCTTGGCCACATTCCGTCTGCCGTCTCGGCGGGGTGCGTGTGCCGCGTGCAGTAGGTGAGAAACGTCTTCCGCATCCTGCGCAGCTCCAACTGGCTTGTGACGATTTCGGCCAGGCTTTCCAGCATACGCAGTTCTTCCACGGCCATGCCGCGCCGTGGCTGGCACCCAAGCACGGTCAGCGTTCCCAAAATGCTGCCCTCGCCGGAGCGGACTGGTGCGCTCGCGAACGACGCCACCTCTAGCCGGCGGATCGTCAGCCGGTCGCCTGCAATATCGGGATGCTTCGAGACGTCGGGCACCACCACCGGACCGTCTTCCGCCAGCACCATTTCAAAGACGCTCTGCTTCCGCGGCAACTCGCGCACCGGTTCGCCCCAGTACGACTTGATCCACACGCGGCTCTCATCGGCAAAGTCGAGTAGCACCGTGTCGGCTTTGAAATATTCGGCAGTCAGACGCGTAATGGCGTCGAAGCTGGGCTCCGGCGCCGAATCCAGAATCCCTGTCGCAGCCAGGGCCGTCAACCGCGCATCCTCACCCTGCCAATCCATCTTGCCGATCTGCAGTTCTGCTTGCGGCATGTTGACTCCGGGTCCCCGCTGCGCCGCCGGCAACTTCTTTGCCGGCCTGCGGCAGCCTGCATGTTCTTTGCGTCCGCCTTGTTCATACCGCCTGCGGCAACCCGCTCGCGCGCCGCGGGCGCTTTCTGGGACCGGTACCCTGCGGGCGCACTCCGGACATGCTTATGCTTTCGTACACTACTTATCGGAAAAACCCCCCGCAGCATGAGGTTACGCACGGACATGTCCTGTTTGAGTGCACGTGCCTTGTCTGCCGTGGTGGAGAAGTTACTTTTGCGCGCGAGTCTGTCCCGTTTCCGTCCACAGAAAGGTCAGTTGGCCGGTAGCGTCCTGGATCTCCTGATCCACACTCACCCCTGCGGAATGCCCGCCGGATACGCTGTAGTGCAGCAGCACCGGCCGCCCGCTGGATGAGTCCGCCTGCAATAGCGCCGTCATCTTGCGCGCGTTCATCGGATCCACCCGCGTGTCGTTCGCCCCGGTAAAGAAAAGCACCGCCGGGTACGCCGTGCCCTTCTTCGCGTTTTGGTACGGCGAGTATTTGAGCAGATATTTGAACTGCTGTTCGTTGTCCGACGATCCGTACTCGGTGGTCCAGTGCGAGCCCTGCTCGAATTTCTGGTAGCGCAGCATATCCAGCAGCGGATAGCCGCATTCCACGGCCGAGAACAGGTCCGGCCTCTGCGTGATCGCCGCGCCCATCAGCAGTCCTCCGTTCGACCTGCCCATAATGGCGAAATGCTCGGGCGAGGTGTACTTGTTGGCAATCAAATACTCGGCCGCGGCAAAAAAATCGTCAAACACATTTTGTTTCTTCTCAAACATCCCCGCATCGTGCCATTTCTCGCCATATTCGCCTCCGCCGCGCAGATTGGGCAGCGCGAACCAGCCGCCTTTCTGCAGCCACCATGCATATGCGGGCTTCCATTCCGGTGTCATGCCGATGTCGAATCCGCCGTATCCGGTCATCAGCAGCCGTTCCGTGCCGTCCTGTTTCAGCCCCTTCTTGCCGGCGATGAACATGGGTACCCTTGTGCCGTCCTTCGACGTATAGAAAACCTGCTTCAGCTCATACTGGCTGGAATCGAACGGGACTTTCGTTTGCGCAAAGACTTCCCGCTTGCCCGTCACCGTGTCAAGCCGGTAGATGGTGGGCGGCACGATGAACGATTCGAAGCTATAGAAGCCGTACCGGTCCGTCGAGCGGCCCGCAAGGGTGGTCGCCGAGCCGATGCCTTCGTATTCAATGTTTCCAGTCGGCTTGCCATCCAGTGTGTAGACCTCCGTTTCCGTCTTCACGTCGCGCAGGCGATTGACGTGGATCTTGTCGCCCACGATGTTGAAGCTTTGGATTGCATCCGTCGTTTCAGGCACGATCGTCGACCATGCATCGGGCATGATGCCGGGATCGGCCTTCAGGATCCGCCAGTTGGGCGATTTGTAGTTCGTGCTCACATACCACGCGCCTTTCACAGAGTCAGCCGAAAACTGCGAATCCACGCCCCAAATCAGGATCTCAAAATACGAGCCGGGTTTGGTCAGGTCGCGGTAGACGATATCCACGCGCTTGGCCGGCACGCCGCGGTCGATCTCCACCACCAGATAGCGATAGTCGTCCGACACGGTGGCTTCGATTAAATCGTTCGGGCCCAGCGCCTCGCCGCGGAACTCCCGCCCGAAGATCAGCGTGTCGTGCGCGACCCTCGTTCCCAGCTCGTGCTCGTAGACCAGCGTTCCTTTCTGGTCCATGCGCGAGTAGTAAAGCCCCTTGCCGTCCGGCGTGAAGGCAATGCTCAGGTAAATTTCGCTGGGCAGCTCATCGAAGAGCGTCTTGCCCGCCTTCACGTTGAAGACACGCACCGTGGTTTCGTCCGCGCCGCCCTGGCGCACGCCATACGCCACCAGCGATCCGTCGCGCGACACATCCTCGAGTTCCACTGACGTATTCGGATCGCGGCTGAACTGCGCCGGATCGATCAACCGCTCGTCTTTTCCCGTCCAGCCGTGGCGCACGTAAATCGACGGCTGGTCCTCGCCCGCCAGAAGTTTCGTAAAGAAGAGATCGTTGCCGCGCTGGATGGGCACGGCCCAGGTGGTCACTTGCTCCAGCGCGCTCAGCTCGTCGCCGATCTGCGGGCGAATGCGCGCCTGCTCCATGTAGCGCGCGGTGTACGCGTTCTCGGCGTCGATAAATGCCTTCGTCGCCGGGCTGTTGGCGTCCTCCAGCCAGCGGTAATTGTCGACAATCTTGGTCCCGAAATAATCGTCCGTGACCGGAACAACCTGCGCCTCGGGCGGTGGCGAAAGGGTGATTCCGCCGCGCCCATGAATGGCCTGGCCGGCCGCAAGGGAAAGTCCGATCGATAAAACCAGTCCAAAACCAGAAAAAAACCGCGCGCAGTGCCTCATGGGAAACAGCATACGCGCTTCTTCGCAATGGGCGCCTCTTTCCCTTCGAGTCGCGCCGTAAAATCAAACCCAGTGGCAAGTTCGTCCTCAACCGAGCCATCGAAGCCTTCGCGCTGGTCGCGGGTGCTGGGAGTGCTGCGTCCCTCCCACGCCCACACGATCTTTTCCGCCACCGTCGTGCTCATGGTCTCCACGTTTCTCTCGCGCATCATCGGGCTGGTGCGCGTGAAATATATCGTCTGGCTCTTCGGCCGCGGCGTCGCGGCCGATGCTCTCAACGCCGCCTTCGTCCTGCCCGACATGATCTCGTACTTCCTCGTCGGCGGCGCAGCCTCTATCACCTTCGTTACCATCCTCACCCGCTATCACGAGGAAGGCCGCGATGCGGAAGGCGAGCGCTCGCTCTCCGTTATCCTCACCACCATGTACCTCGTGCTGGGCGCGGCCATCGTTCTCGCCGAGGTCTTTGCTCCCTGGTACGTGCGCTGGTGGTTTAATGGCTTCGACCCGGGCAAGGCCGCTCTCTGCGTGCAGCTCACGCGAATTCTGCTCCCCGCGCAGTTGTGCTTCTTCGCCGGCGGCGTATTCGGCGCGGTGCTGCTGGTGCGCAAGCAATTTAACGTGCAGGCCGTCGCCCCGCTCATTTACGGCCTCGGCACCATCGTCGGCGGCCTGCTGCTGGTCAAGCGCATCGGCGTCTCCTCGCTGGCCGTCGGCACCGTCGCCGGCGCTGTTTGTGGACCGTTCCTCCTCAACTGGTTCTTCGCCCACCGCGCCGGTACGCGCTACCGCTTCATCCTCGACTGGCGCGACGAGGGCCTGCACGAATGGGTGCGTCTCTCGTTGCCGCTCATGGCCGGCGTCTCTCTGGTCACTGCCGACAACTGGATCATCGCCCACTTCGCCTCCAGCATCGGCGGCGCGGTCTCTCTCATGAGCTACGCCAAGCAGCTTTTCACCGCGCCCATGGCCATGCTCGCTCAGGCCGCCGGCGCGGCCTCCATGCCCTTCTTCGCCAGCCTCTGGACGCGCGACCGCCGCTACGAGTTCGCCACCGGCGTTGCCGACTCGGTCTCCCGCGTCGCCTCTCTCGGCTTGCTCTCGGCCTCTATCATGGTGGCGCTTGGCTGGCCGGCCATCGATCTCGTCTTTACCGGGGGCCGCTTCTCTGCAACGGACGCCCGCGTGTGCTCCATCTACTTTGCCGTCTTCTCCGTCTCCTTGTTTCTCTGGTCGGCGCAGGCCATCTACTCGCGCGCCTTTTACGCCGCCGGAAACACCTTCGAGCCCATGGTCGCCAGCACCGTCGTCACGGTCGTCTCGCTGCCCATCTATGCCGCGCTCTTTCACTGGCGCGGCGCAGCAGGCCTCGCGCTTGCCTCCGACGCCGGCATCGCGCTGCAAACCCTCGCCATCGCCGTGCTGCTGCACAAGCGGCGCATGGTCTCTCTCGCCAGCCTCGACTATGCAGAGATGGGCCGTTGTTTGCTGGCCGCCTGCGCGGGCGGTGCGGCCGCATGGCTCGTCGCGTGGGGCGTGCGCGGCCTCTCGCATCATTTGCCGGCCATGGCCTGGCTGCCTCACGCGCGCTACTTGCTGGACGCGCTCATTCTGATCGCTGGTATCGTGGTCTGGACTGCGCTAGCCATGTGGGTTCTCGAAAAATCCGGATCGGCCCTGCCCAAAGTGGCGATGAAGAGGCTGGGGCTGGCATAAGGGCAATCTCAGGGCAGAAACTTGAAGGTCTTGCCTTTGGGCATCGTCTTCATGCGCTGCAGGAATTCGCCTTCGTCGATCTCCTGTGGCCAATCGAGGTTAATAGCAATGGTCGCTTCTACAGGCTTCCCTGGCACCGCCGCCACGTGGATCGCCCGTATATCCCTCAACTGCACTATGTCACGCACATAGGCCTCCGTCGCACCCTTGATCGAAGAATAGAGCGGTTTGGTACGGTCAAAAAGGTTGGATTCCGAAATGGTTTCTTCTTCAAGCAAAATCTTCAAGATTTCGATTTGCCGCTCCCCAATCACGCGCTTGCGCTGCGTCTTCAGCCGGTTGAACAAGCTGTACATGGTGTCGCGGAAGAGGGCGCGCTGCATGTGCCTGCGGATCTCTACCGTCAGCCGCTCGCACTGAATGCGAACGCCGAGTAGCGCGAATTTCAAAAAAGGCGTCAGATCGTAGTCGCCCTGCCTGACCTCGCTGAGAGTGCTCAAATACACAGGCTTTTCGTCGTAATAGTAGTTCGACATGGCGACAAAGGCCCGGTCGGTTAGCCCGGCTCGCCGCAGCATCAGCGCCTCCATGGCGCGCGCTGTTCTCCCATTGCCATCCAGAAAAGGATGCATGGCGGCGAGATGGTAGTGCAGAGCCAGTGCCTGAACCAGCGGGTCATGATCGCGGAATTCGCTTTGAACCGATTCGAGCAGCGCCGCGAAAGCCTCTTCGCAGGAGGGTCCGCCTTCCACTCCTCGATGTTGCGGGATGCCGAATGTAATGTTGTAGTCGCGCTCGCGTAGGGTACCCGGCGGGCAGTGATCCTCGTCGCAGCCTGTCACGATGCGGCGATGGACCTCCCTTACGAGCTGGGGAGAGATCGGCTTGTCGGTCGGGACCGTTTCGATCCAGCGATAAGTCTGCATCGCGGCACGCGCCTGCCGCTGCGACCGTGTGCGAAGCTCCTCTGCAGTTGCGCTGGGCCGAATCGCCTCTTCGAGCTCCCGTTCGGTGAACTCCGCGCCTTCGATTCGGCTGGTCCCGGCGACCTCGCGCTTCAGCTGCAATTCCTGCAGAGCTTCAACCCAACTCTTCCGATAGGGCAGGGAAGTAAGTGCCTGTACCGCCGATTTGGCCTCGACAAGAGCCGCCATGACAGCGTTTGCATCGTAGAGAATCCAGCGTTTTGGCAGCTCATAGCGAATCATATGATTTCTTGACTTAATTCAGATTCATTTCCAATTCGTATTTTGCCATCTCATTGATTATAAGTCAACTACTTGCTTTTGTTTGCGGATTATATCAAAGTTATTTCCAATTCATTTCATTCTTCGTCCCGGGTCTCATCTGACCGAAATGCCATTCGTTCCAATGCCGTTTGTTGCCTTTGCCCGACGAGACACAAGCGCCCCTGCCGAGGCAGAGGCGCTCGTTCTCATATGAATTTGTACTGTGCCGCAGGCGCCCGGGTGCCCGGGCAATCGTTACGCCTGCACCGGGTTGCGCGTCTCATGCCCCGCCGGGGCAGGCGCCGCGACCGGACCCGCCGCGCCGGGCGCCGGCTTCGCGTCGGGCTTGCGAATATCGATCCCGCCCTTGAAAAACGCGCCGTCTTCAATGCTGATCCGCGCCGCCGCCACGTCGCCGTGCAGCGATCCTTCCGCGCGAATGTCCACGCGGTCCGAAGCGGAGATGTTACCGCGCACCTTGCCCAGCACCACCACCTCGCGCGCGGTGATGTTGGCGCCGACCTGGCCGTTGCGGCCGATGGTCACGCGGTTGCCGGGAAGGTTGATCGCTCCCTCCACCTTGCCGTCGATGTACAGCGACTCGGAGCCCGCGATCTCGCCTTTGATAAACAGCCCCTTGCCGATGGTGGCCTGCTCCGCGTTGTTTGCCTGCATGCGCGCCGGCGTTTCAGGCACAAATGCCGGTGGCGCAGCGTGCTGCGGCTCCGGCGTGGGATTGGGCATCGTCGATCCGGTCTGACTTGGTTTCCACATAGCGCTCAAGGGTCTCTTCCTTTTCTGTCCGCTTGGGGACTGGGGGATGCCAAGGCAAGGCCAATGGCTCGAACCCAAAATATATAAGTGCGTTCGCCGCCCTTGCTCTTCTCTGCGGCGATCTCCTGCGCGGCCGGGAATCGGTCCCATCAATCTTCCGGCTCCGCCAGGATGACGGCAACCCCATTCTACGGCATCCCTCGAATTCCTGCGCAGCCCTCGCTCGCGGGAGCATCACACCTTCGTAATTGCCGTAATCTTGGCATATGACGGATCGCGAACTGCTCGCCCGGATCGCCGCCTCCCCCGGCCAGAAGACCGGCTACAAGCCGTTGATTCGCGAGCTCTCGCTCGGCGGGGGACGCGACCGCCGTCTCCTCCTCGAGCAACTGGCGCGCCTCACTGCGAGCGGGCGGCTCGTGCAACTCGACCGCGAGCACTGGAGCCTTCCCCAGGCTGCTTCCCGCCCAACTGCCGCATCCCGCCAGAATCTCGTCGCCGGCCGCCTCGATCTGCACCGCGACGGCTATGGGTTCGTGCGCCCGAATCGAAAACCCGCCGCAGGGGACGCAGGCCGAACAGCGACGGGCGAGGATATTTTCATTCCGCCC
The DNA here is from genome assembly GCA_049511595.1 of Occallatibacter sp. Lineage (GTDB taxonomy): Bacteria > Acidobacteriota > Terriglobia > Terriglobales > Acidobacteriaceae > Telmatobacter. The sequence continues at coordinate 52,391 of JBEKXX010000002.1, forward strand.
GATGAGATCAACGCCGCCATGCAGGGCGATCAGGTTCTGGTTGAGGTCGAGCCGCCCAAAGCCGATGGCCGCCAGCAGGGCCGCATCGTGCGCGTCCTCGAGCGCCGCAATCCCACTGTCGTCGGGACATTTCACTATGCTGCCCGCGACCAGCGTAACAACGTGGTCGTCCCCTTCGACGACCGCATGACACAGCCCATCGTCATCCCTCCCGGCGCGGAAATCCTTCCCCCCGCAGCTCCAACGCCGCATCGCGTTTTGGGCCGTGAAGCGAAAGCCGGTCCAAAACACGAGAGCGCGGAGCGTCTGGAGAGCCAGGTGGTCGATGTCGAGATCACCAGTTGGCCCACGCCCACGCGCCCTCCTATCGGCCGCATCATTGAGGTCCTCGGCTCGCCTGACGACTTCGGCGTCGACGTGGAGATGATGATCCGCAAGCACCAGCTCCCGCGCATCTTTCCCGAGCCTGTCCTCGCCGAAGCGCGCAGGGTCGCACACTTCGACCAAAACACCGCCGCCCGCAGGGCCGACTTCCGCGCGCTTCCTATCGTCACCATCGACGGCGAGACCGCGCGCGACTTCGACGACGCCGTGCTCGTCCGCGAGCGCGCCCACGGCGGTTACGAGCTTCAGGTTCACATCGCCGATGTGACCGAGTACGTCCGCCCCGGCTCCGCCCTCGACCTTGAAGCTCGCGTCCGCGGCACCAGCGTCTACTTTCCCGATCGCGCCATTCCCATGCTGCCCCAGGAGCTATCGACAGACATCTGCAGCCTGCGCCCCAACGAAGACCGCCTTGTCCTCAGTTGCATCATGCAACTCGACGCCTCCGGCAACATCGAAAGCTTCGAGATTCTCGAAGGCGTCATTCGCTCCGCCGCGCGCATGACCTACACCCAGGTATCGGCGATCCTCGACCAGACCGATACACTCGTCCAAGACCCGGAGGCGCGGGAGCGCTTCGAGCGCATGAAGAAACTCGCCGTGCTCATGAACCAGCGCCGCGAAGAACGCGGCTCCATCGATTTCGATCTGCCCGAGCCGGTCATTGAATTCGATGAGCACGGCCAGATGCGCGGCGTCACCCGCGCCGAGCGCACCTGGGCCAACCGCCTCATCGAGGAGTTCATGCTCGCCGCCAACGAGTGCGTGGCCGTCTGGCTCGAGGATCTCGGGGTCCCCTCGCTCTACCGCATCCATGAGAAGCCCGAACCGCGCCGCGTCGTCCAGTTTGAAGAACTCGCCGCGAGCTTCGGTTACTCTCTCGGTCTTGGACCGCTCCCCGTCAAGCGCATCCAAACCCGCTCCGAGCGCCGCGAATCGCAAGGACGCGGCCGCAATCCCCGCCAGCACGAGGTGCCAGAAGACATCGCCGTCACGCCCCGCATGTATCAGAAGCTCGCCGCGCGCATCGAAGGCAAACCGGAGGAGCGCATCCTCAGCTACCTCATGCTGCGCTCGCTCTCGCAGGCGCGCTACTCCGAAATCAACGAAGGCCACTTCGCCCTGGCCGCGCCCACCTACACCCACTTCACCTCGCCCATCCGCCGCTATCCCGACCTCATCGTGCATCGCATTACGAAGGCGCTTCTCCGCGCCGGCGTCTCCGGCCATCGCACCATCGACCCAAATCGTCTCGGCTCGCCCTGGTCGCACCCGCACGACGCCCAAACGACAAACCGTGTGCCCTACCTTCATGAAACCGGGGTGCCCCGCCCTCAGGTCAAATCCGGGGGTGCCCCATCCTATCCGCGTCGTTTGGAACAAACGGAGCGGATAGGGTGGGAAGGGGATCCCCCCATCCCCGAGCCCGAACTCGCCCAGATCGCCGAGGAATCCAGCCTCGCCGAGCGCCGCGCCGCTGAGGCCGAGCGCGAGCTGGTCGAGTGGAAGAAGGTTCGCTTCATGCAGGACCGCGTTGGCGACGAGTTCGCCGCCCTCGTTCTCAACCCCGCCAAATACGGCCTCTTCGTCGAGTTGACCGACATGTTTGTCGAGGGCCTCGTCCCCATCGACACCCTGCGCAGTGACCGCTATACCTTTCGCGACAACACGCACGAAATCGTCGGCGAGCGCTCAGGCCGCCGCTTCCGCGCCGGCGACCGCGTCCAGGTCATCCTCGACCGCGTCCTCGCCCAGGAGCGCAAGCTCCAGTTTGCTCTCGCGGAGGAAGAATTGCCGCTCACCGGCAAGTTAGGCGGCAAGAGGCCCGCCCACTCCCCGTCAAAGCCAGCGAGGAGCAAGCGCATGGACAAAGCCGGGAAAAGATTTGGCAACAAGGGCGTGCGGCGGTAGGATTGGCACAGCGTTGATGAATAACCAACTTACCGTCAATCCAGCTCAACAGCCGCATCTTGAGGTTCTTCATGCTCACGCGCCTAAAGGTCAACGGATTCAAGAATCTGGTGAACGTGGATGTTCGATTCGGTCCGTTCACGTGCATCGCAGGCGTCAACGGAGTCGGCAAATCGAATCTGTTTGACGCGATTACTTTCCTAAGCAACCTGGCAGAGAAATCCTTGCTAGACGCGGCCCTCAGTGTGCGCGATGATGGCAGCCACTCCGGCGATTTGCGAAGTATCTTTCATCGTGTTGGCGACAATTTTGCCCGCAAAATGGACTTTGAGGCCGAGATGATCGTACCGCCGAAAGGCGAAGATGATTTAGGTCAGGAGGCTAAGGCAGCCATCACCTTTCTGCGATACAAGCTCAGACTTGGTTACCGCGAGGACGCGAGGCCATCGGCTGGCAGTATTGAGATTCTGTCGGAGGAGCTCACATACATAAAGAGAGGCGAGGCAAGAAAAAATCTGCTGTTTGAGCATTCCAACGGATGGCGAGACTCTGTAATTACTGGCAAGCGCTTTGGAAAGGGATTCATTTCTACGACAACCGATCGGGATCAGGCGGTTATCAAGGTTCATCAAGATGGCGGGAGCCAGGGGAGAGCGAGCGGGCTCCTGGCTAGGACACTTCCAAGGACGGTGCTCTCTGCTGCGAATGCGGCCGAAAGTCCAACGGCACTTCTTGCAAGGCGTGAAATGCAGTCATGGCGCAAGCTTCAGCTTGAACCTTCTCGACTGAGAATGCCTGACTCATTCACGGCACCGACGATGCTTTCCAGCGATGGCTCACACCTCGCCGCAAATCTATACGAGCTCGCAAGGTCGCCACGCCGCTCCTCCCGTTCGATAAATGAGGACCACAGTCAGCGAGTCTACACAGAGATTGCCAATCGTTTATCGAATCTGATCGACGATGTGCGCGAGGTAAACGTAGACATCGATTTAAAGCGAGAACTGTATACGCTTGTCGTTTCTGGACGGGACCACACTGGTCATGCAGCACGATCCCTATCGGACGGCACTCTACGTTTCCTCGCGCTCGGTGTTCTACAAATGGATCCTCGATTCCAGGGCGTTCTTTGTCTTGAGGAACCGGAAAACGGAATCCACCCCGCTCGGATTCCAGCCATGCTAAAGCTCCTCCGCGACATTGCTACAGACACGAGCGAGCCGGTTTCCGCCGACAATCCATTGCGCCAAGTGATTATCAATACGCACTCCCCAGCAGTGGTCGCACAAGCCCCGGATGACAGCATTCTCATGGCCGAACCTGTCTCTCAAGTTGATGGGGGCGGGAGCCGCTTCACGAGTCTCACGTTTTGTTCCTTAGCAGGTACATGGCGGGCAGGGCTGCCTGATTCTAAGCTGGTGTCACTGGGCAATGTTCTGTCATACCTGAACCCGCTTGAGCGAAACTCATTGCCGCAACTTCCGAAAGGCGTCGAGGCTACCAGGGTCTCTTCCCGCGTGATTGATCGTTCCGATGTGCAGGGATCCTTGTTTGGGGAAGCGCGGGCATGACAGTTTTGACAAGCACATTGCTCTGCGATGGCAGCTCCGACCGAGCTCTTATTCCAATATTGAATTGGTTACTTCAAAGAAACGTGACGCAACGCGCACTTCCAGGAACTCAGTGGGCAGACTTTGGCTATCGTCGCGTAAAGCCCCAGAATCTCGTGGAACGAGTCCACTGTGCTGTCGAAGATTATCCGTGCGACCTTTTGTTTATTCACAGGGACGCCGAAGCTCAAAGCCCGGATGATCGCCGTGGGGAGATTCTGCATGCTATTCAGCAAGCGGGAATAGGCCCAC
>JBEKXX010000003.1:0-52078 GCA_049511595.1 Occallatibacter sp.
ATATCCCGTGCCGACGGGGCAGGCCAGAAGGCGCACCGTTTGGATGAGCTGGCGGCTCACTCCGTCGTAGACCAGCGCGGAACCGTCATACACTCCGGCGGCCCAAACACGGTTGGTCGCCAGATCCACGCTGGCGCCGCTGCCCGGGCCCAGAATGGTGATCGCGTAGGTAACGCCACTAATCTCCGCAACCTGTTGATTGGCGGAAGCGCCGCCGCTCATGTAGATCCTGTTCAGGGCCGGGTTGACGGCTACAGACTGCGCCGCGCTTTCAGGCACGGGAACCCGTTTCAGGATTGCCCGCTGGGCGATCGCCGCATGCGTAACTGCCGCGAATGCGATTGCCAGGATCGAACCAGCCACTTTTCCGATGCGCATATGGTTTCTCCTTCCGTTTTCGCCGGCTCCGATCGTCCCAACCACGCATGGGGAGGAAGGACGCCGGTCCGGTGAGAGCGGATCGGATAGCCAGAAGGCCTTTCGCGCCGCTTTTGCCGGACTTACTTCCAGGTCATGGACTGAGATGGATTGCAATGGGCAAAGCATAGCACTGTTCGGCTATTTACGGCGGTTCTCCTGCAGCTATGAGCCATTTCCGGCAGTATTCAAAGTGGCTTTTTCTTGATGAAAAAGCCACTTAGCGATTGTGCCTTGGTCTCCACCTGCAGGAGACCCGCTGTAAGTGCGCCGGAGACGGACGGAGTGAAAGGGGCTCCGGCACAACTTTCCAATTCCGCAGATTGGAGTCTAATGCTTACCGGGACGAACCTTCGATTTCAAGCCGGATCGCCGCGCGCAGGTTCGCTTGACCGTGCCCTCGCCGGATACAATAAAAGTCTGCGCAGAGGTAAAGGGAGAAGCGCCGCGGGGCGAGTGGGCAATCTTTCTGGAGAGTTGGAACAGGTGCAGGTGAGAGTGAAGAACTGCCGCGGTTTGCGGCTTGAATGGGCTATGGGACTGGCTGCCGTTTTGGCGCTCGCGGTGCTGCCGGCGGCCGTGGCGGCGCAAGACATTGCGACAGAAACCACGCTGACCGTGGAAACCAGCAGCCAGGGCGGGCGCACGCAGGCGACCGCTACAGTGAGCGTGACCAGAGCGGACGGCCAGCCCGCAACGGGCGTTGTCGTCATCGAGGACGGAAACCGGCAACTGGCAGAGGTGGCTTTGAATGGCGAAGGTCAGGCCGCCTCGGTCCTGTCGCTGGCGGGCGGCGATCATGCCCTGCGCGCCGTTTATGCGGGCGATGCCGAGCGCCTGGGGTCGGCCTCCCTTACCAGCAACGTGATGGCCGCCGGAACCAGCTCGACGCCGAACTTTACTCTCTCGCTGGCGGCCGTGTCGCCCTCCTCGCTGCCGCTAACCCTTACGCCAGGCGAGTCGGGTACTATCGCGGTGACCGTGGTTCCCGAGGACAATGCGGCCCTGACGTCTCCGATGTTCGTCGAACTCTCCTGCTCGGGCCTTCCCGTCCAGGTCTCGTGCACCTTTACGCCGCAGACGGTAGAGATCCTGCCAACCACACCCACGAGTTGCGCCTCCGGTTCGCCCGCATCGAGTTGCCCGCCTGTCAGCTCCATGCTGATGCAGACACAGGAACAGGTAATTCGCCAGGTTGTGCCGAACGGCCGGCCGCCGCGCGGGAACAACCCCGTCGTCTGGGCATTTCTGCTGCCCGGCATGGCAGGGCTTGGCGGACTGGCGTGGGGCGCACGGCGGCGGCGCTGGTTGCAGCGCATGGCGCTGGTGGCGCTGGTAGGACTGGTAACTACGTTGGGGATGACGGCGTGCAATCCGCTCTACTACTACTACAATCACGGTCCCTCGCATCCCAACGCAACCCCTGCGGGCACGTACACCATCACCGTCACCGGGCAGTCGAGCAACGGCGTAACTGCCATCACCAATTCCACCACCTTTGTGCTGACGGTCCAGTAAGAGCCGTAAACTGCCTGCATGACGCGCCGGCATTCCCTTCCCGCAGAGATCTACACGCTGGTGGAGCAGACGCCGGCCACCGTTTTGCTGGAAGGTGGAAAACCAGGACAGATCGAGACCAATGAGGAGCCGTGGACACGCCTGTTCACGGCTCCGCTGCGTGTGTGCGCGGCGTATGCGCCGGAAGAGATTCCCGCGCTCTTTGCGGAGATCGAGAGCGCGGTCGCCGCAGGACAGTGTGCCGCGGGATTCTTCAGCTACGAGTGCGGAAATTTCTTTGAGCCGAAGGCTGGAGCGCGCACAGCCGGGCCGGGCCAGCCGCTGGCGTGGGCCGGGATCTACGCGCAGAGCTACGTTTTCGATCGCAGGACCGGAACATTCGCGAATGGCGAGCCGCCAGAGCTTGGGCATTTCCGGCGGGGGCGGCAGGCCGCGGAAAGGGCAGGGCAGGAGACGAGTCCCGATCCGCGGATCGCCGCGGAGTTTGCGCTCAGCGAAGCCGAATACGCCGTGCGCATCGCCCGGATTCACGAGTGGATTCGCGCCGGGGACGTGTATCAACTCAATTTCACCGCGCCGATGCGGATTGAGGCGCAGGGTACCGCCGCGGCGCTCTACGCACGGCTGCGCGCGCGGCAGCCGGCCGGCTACGGAGCGTTTCTGCACTGGCAGTCGGGCCGTCGCATCCTCTCGTTTTCTCCGGAACTGTTCTTTCGTGTGGACTACGATGGCGCCCGCCGCGGCAGGCGGCGCATCGTCACGCGGCCCATGAAGGGCACCGCGCGGCGCGGGCGCACTACGCGCGAGGACCGCGAGATTGCCGAGTGGCTGCAAGGCGATGCGAAAAACCGCAGCGAAAACGTGATGATCGTCGACCTGGTGCGCAACGACCTGGGCCGCTTGGCGCAGACGGGGAGCGTGCGCGTGGAAGAACTCTTCGCCGTCGAGCGCTACCCCACGCTCTGGCAGATGACCTCAACTGTCAGCGCCGAACTTCGGCCCGAGGCTGGGTTCTACGACATCTTCCGCGCGCTATTTCCCTGCGGGTCGGTCACGGGCGCGCCCAAGGTGCGGGCCATGCAGCTCATTGCCGAGCTAGAAGAGGGGCCACGCGGCGTGTATACGGGCGCCATCGGCTTCTTCTCGCTGCGGCAAACGGTCTTCAACGTGGCCATTCGCACGCTGGAGCTGGACGGAGAGCGCGGCACGATGGGCGCCGGAAGCGGCGTCGTGATTGACTCCGATGCGGCTGCGGAGTACCGGGAGTGTCTGCTGAAGGCAGAGTTCCTTACGCGCAGCGCGACTGAGTTGCCGGAGCGGTTCTCGCTCATCGAGACGATGCTCTGGGACGGCGGCTATCCGCTGCTCGAGTTGCATCTGGACCGGCTGGCGGACTCTGCGAAGTATTTTGACTTTGCGTGCGAACGGGACGCGGTGAAAGCCGCGCTTGAGCAATACGCGCAACGATTCCGGGGCCGAGCGGCGCGGAAGGTGCGGCTGCTGCTCGATAGCGAAGGCGGTTTCGAGATTACGGACGAAGCTTTGGCGCAGGCCGGAGGCGAGCAGCGCGCAGGCCGCGTGCGCATCGCAGCGGAACGCACCGACCCCGCGGATCGGATGCTCTACCACAAGACCACGCATCGCCCGCTCTACGCGCAGGCGTTCGAGAAGGCCGCACGCGAGGGATTCGACGATGTGCTCTTTCTGAATCTGCGCGGCGAAGTGACCGAAGGCGCCATCAGTAATGTGTTTGTCGAGAAGGACGGCCGCTGGCTCACGCCGCCGGTGGAGTGCGGCTTGCTGGCTGGGGTGTACCGCCGGCATCTTCTGGAAACGCGGCCGGAGATCGAGGAGCATGTGCTGTTTTTGGACGATCTGCGCCGCGCCGATGCGATCTATCTGGCGAATGCAGTGCGTGGTTTGAGGCGAGTAGAAATTGACTGGGAGAATCGCTGATCCGGCGTGAATACGATAGGTCAAGCTCGCGCGCGGCGCCTGATTGACTCCGGCGCGGCTCGTCTGCCGTCCGCCGTCAGGCGCGGCCTTCCGCCGCCGCGGGCTCGGACGAGTTCTGCGCCGCGCGCAACTGCTCGATCTCGCCGATCAGTTCCACGACCTGTTGCCGCTTGCGGTCGCTGAGATCGAGAAAACGAATGCCGACGGTATTGCGGTTGTGGAGAGCCTGGATGACGCCGCCCAGCCGGAACGACAAACCCTCGAGGCAAAACTCCGTCTCCACGCGCGTGTAGATGCCCACGGGAAAGCGCTCATCGGTGCGGATGCGGCAGCCGCTCAGGCTCAGATCCAGGATGCGTCCGCGCAGCGTGGAGCCGATCTTGACCAGGAAGATGGCCGCGGAGGTATCTACCTCGTGGCGGGTCTGTGCGCGGCGATCGCGGCGCGCAGGAGCCTGAGCGGTCCATGGCCCGGACTCGTCCGGCGCCGATTTCTGTTGTGCCGCAGCCGCAACCGGGGCACGATCCGGTTCTGGGGTCCGTTCCTTTGCGCCGCGCCTGTCCGTCTCGCGGGTTTCTTGCTCCGCAACGAGCTGATTCACGGTTTCGGCGCGTGCCGCCACGGACGCCTGCATCTCACAGATCACGTTCGCCAGCTCGACTACGCTGCGTGGGATCATATTCGCGAAGCGGATGCCGAGAAGATGTCCGCCGTGGCTCCATTGCAGAACGCCGTTGAGCCGGAACGCAGCCCCATTCACACGGAGGAAGATTTCGACAGGAACCTGGGGCTGCGCGGCAACCCGCTCCATGGTGTGCAACCGGCAGCCATCCTGGCTCAAATCGACCATACGGGCTGCCACCGGCTTTCCGAAGCCCATGAAGAGAAGAATGGAATCTTCGTCAACGGAGTAGCGTGGATCGGAACGGCGTTCCGGCTGCCGGGTCGTGAACCCTTCCCTATCTTCCCTGTTCATCACTCACTCCGCCGAGATATGCAGCGGAGATCAATCCCGGTGGCCCAACTCCCAGGGCTGGGCGGGCTCGGCCTCCGCGGCTTCGCGGCCCATCAGGCGATCGTAGAGGTAGACGTCGCTGGTGGTGCCGAGCGACTCGTTGTATAAGCTGATTTCGCCGATGAGCTGCTTCAGTTCTTCGCTGAACGCGTGAATCGCCTGCAATTGGCTGGCCGTCGCCGGCAGCTCATATTGGGAAGTCTTAATGAATTTCTGGTAGCCGCGGTCGAGCAACCGCGCCACCTCGCCCTTGACTACAATCCCCGGGGGGATGGCGAACGCAACCGCCGGAGCCTCCGCATTCCTCGCGTGAGGCGCTGCCACCAGCACAGCTCCGGCCCCGTACTTGCCCGCCAGAACGCTCCCGGCGATGCCTGCATACGGCGTCACATCGAAAGAGTGGGCGCCGAGAAGCGCCAGTGCCTGGTCGAAGCTGGGATGGGAGGATGTTCGTTTCATGGAGGCATTCCACTGAAGAAGAAATGGCCGACGCGGCCAGTGTTCCTCCGTAACTCCAATCTCGCACACCTGTGACGCGCGCGGCAATTCTCCCCCAACGCGCCCGCCGTAGAAGGGGTTTCCTCAATCCTGCTTCAAGACAAGACCAGGGGTCTTTTCCCATTGGTAATGGCCCCTCGAACTTTTGGCCTCGTTCCCGCTTGACCGTTCGGTTCAGCCTGGCGCATAATCCTCCTCAAATCTCATCCCAAAACCGAGCTGGAAGGGAACAAGTATGCGTGTTCTGTCGACGATCGTTCTGGTAACTCTGCTGGGCGCTTCTGCCGTCCTGCGCAGCCAATCGCAAAGCGGCCTTTGGACGCAGTGCACAGCCGACGATGCGGATACGAAGATTGCAGGATGCACGGCCCTCATCCAGTCGGGCCAGTTGAAGGGCGCAGATCTGGCTATGGCGTTTAGTAACCGGGGCTATGCGTACGTCCAAAAAAGCCAATACGACCCTGCGCTCCAGGACTATAACCAGGCGCTGCAGCTCGATCCAAACCTTGAGATTGCGTACGAGAACCGGGCCGCTTTGTACTTTGACAAGAGCGAATACGACCAGGCGATCCAGGACCTTAACCAGTCGCTGCGGCTCGCTCCAAACGGCCCAAAAGTAGCGGGTGTGTATTACATCCGGGCCCTCGCGTACAGCGACATCGATGAATACAGCCAGTCTGTCGCCGATTTCAGCCAGGTGATTGCGCTCCAGCCTACGAACGCCGACGCTCTCAACGGCCGCTGCTTTAACGGCGCCATCGCCGGGCAGCTTCAACCGGCCCTTGCGGATTGCAATCAATCGCTGACCTTGCGCCCGAACGACGTGGACACGCTGGATAGCCGCTGTTTTGTTTATCTCAAGATGAACAATCCCGATGCGGCCATCCCCGATTGCAATGCCGCTCTGGCTATCAACCCCAAAATGGCCTCGTCTCTCTATAGCCGTGGATTGGCAGAGCGGATCAAGGGCGATACGGCCGCCTCCAATGCTGACATCGCCGCGGCGAAGGCAATCCAACCAAGCATCGACACCCAGTACACCAAAATGGGCGTTCCCGCGCCTACTCCGTAGCGCGCCATACCGGTGAGCCGCGCAACCGCTCAGGCCGCCCCGCCGCTCTCACCCATTTTGCCGTTTTCGTCGATTTTGCCGAAGATCATTTTGCCGCTGGCGGTCTGCAGCACGCTGGTGACGGTGATGGCGACAGAGCGGCCGATGAGCTTACGCGCATGATCCACCACCACCATGGTGCCGTCGTCCAGATAGCCCACCCCCTGGTTGAACTCCTTGCCTTCCTTCAGGATCAACACGGTCATGCGCTCGCCAGGCAAAACCACGGGCTTGAGGGCGTTGGCCAGGTCGTTGATGTTCAGCACTTCGACGTGGTGTAGATGAGCCAGTTTGTTCAGGTTGAAGTCGTTGGTGACGACCTTGGCTTCCCACTTCTTGGCCAGCTCCAGCAGTTTCAGGTCCACCTCGCGAATGGAAGGGAAGTCATCGGGGACGATCTGCACCTGGACTTTGTCGCTGGACTGCATGCGCTGCAGCATGTCGAGGCCGCGGCGGCCGCGCTGGCGCTTCGAGCCGTCGGTGGAGTCGGCGACAATCTGCAACTCGCGCAGCACGAACTCCGGCACCACCATGGCGCCGTCGATAAAGCCCGCCTCGGCGATGTCGGCAATGCGGCCATCGATGATTACGCTTGTATCCAGCACCTTAGCGCTGCGGCGGAGAGGCTTGTCGCCCGAGAACACGGTGCCCAGCGCGGCCGGGTTCAGCAGGTCGCCCTTGCTGGCGCCTACTAGCAGACCGATATAGGTCATAAGCAGCAGCACGAAGATCTGCAGCGCGGCGGAGTTCGCGCTGGAGAGCGGAGCGGAGCGCAGCACCAGGCAAAACAATGCGGCGCCAACGATGCCGAGCACGCTGCCCACGACGGCGCCGATGAGCCGCCGCAGCGTCAGAGCCCTGACGCGCAGTTCGAAGACGATGACCGCACCCGCCGCGGCCGCTCCCGCGATCGCGCTCTCCCACCCCGCCTGCAAACCGAAGGGGCGGAGGAAGTAACAAACCGCAGCCAGCAAAATGACGAAAAGAAGACGTAAAAAAACCATATCCATACGAGCTAACCCTCACCGGCGGCACATCGCCACCGCAAAGCTAGGGCACCGATGGCGAGTATGTGCATAGCCGCACACTATCGTCAAGTGGGGGTCGGGGACCATGGTTCAGAGACGAGGGTCCAGAGGGCAGGAACAAGGCCCCGGTCAGGGGATTTGAGCGCTGCCTGCCGCCAGGGGCGGGAGCAAGACGCAGATCGCAAAACCGGGGGGCCTGTTGCCAACCCCTGAACTGCGACCTCCGATCCCCGCTTCTATCACGAGGCCGCGGCTAACTCCTCAACTTGCGGCATGCGCTGCGCGCCCTTGCGCGGACCGCGCTTGCGCGCGCTCATCACTTTGATGCGCTCCAGCAGCTCCTGCGAAGAGCAGTTCCTCCGAGCCAACACCGCATCGGCCACGTGGAGATCTCCGGACCCAGAGGGCGCCCCGGCTTGCGTATCGCCGAGCAGGATCAGGGGTACGTAGGACCTCATGCGTTTCAGCCGTTCCGCAAGCTGCACTCCGCTCATCTGAGGCATATGGGCGTCAGCTAGAACCAAGTCAATTTGCGGCGCGGCGGCAAAAACAGCAATGGCCTCCTGGACACTCAGGGCGGCGAGCACACGATAGCCGTTGGTGGCCAGCATAAACCGCATCACCGCGAGCTCTTGCTCGTTATCGTCAACACAAAGGATTACTTTCTTTGGACGCATGATATGGGAACAACTCCTCACTTCAAATTCTCGAACCCATTGAGAACAACATCCCCCTCCGCTGAGGCGAGCTTCTGTGTCCAGATACTCGGCCGACAGCCGCAAGGGAGGCTCCAATCTTTGGATCTTCATCTCCGGTTTGCCCGGCGCGAACGCCCGCAATCCTGGCGGATTCGGCGGTTCGCACAATCCCGCACCCGGCACGAGACCCTCAGCGGCCCAGCCTTGTTCGCAGTCAAGTGCACTGCGTTTTGGCGTGTCGCATAACTTCCGCGGTGACGCGCCAGGAAATTGTCTGCAACGAATCGAAACACTACGAGTCCCGGCCGTTGGTGAAAAGAGGGAACACGAAGCGAAGACCGGAATGAAAATCCGCGTGTAACAAGTGGAAAACGGTTAGCTTGAACACCCGCTGTCACTTGCGAAGTTGAATTTCTGTTGAAAGCATGTGCATCGCGGCAGGAAAAGCTGTCCCTTTGCTACAAGAACGGTGCTGCCCGCCGCGCGCACATCCCGGATGCTTGCGGATTCCTTTTGCGCTGGCAGGAAAAGATCGCCAGGCCGGCCGATCTCCACGCTCTGGCGCAGACGTACACACGAGAGTCGCTCCGGAGTAAGAACCGCGCCGACCGCTGACTCTACAGCTCGATGAGCGGGCGAGGCAGGCGAGTTTTCGCACGATCGAGGAAGATCCTCATGCGCAAGGCCTCGGCGCGTTGAACGGACACGAGGCGCATCTGCCGGCGAATATGGTCTATATCGTCCAGGCGGTCCAGTTGCGCTTCGTCGTAGCCGGCGTCCCGTTCCAGGCGCGCAATACGCTCCTCGACAGTTTGGCGAAAGCGGGGGCTGATCTCGAAGCCTTCCTGGGCGGTGCAAGAAAGGGCCATGGCAAGCACCTCGGAGCGGGAATGACTGAGGCTTAAGAATTCGTCGTCTCCGGCCTCAAGTTTTTTCCTCTTGCGCCGATACTACCGACCAGCCCTCATTTGCGCCAGATTACAGATTGGCTGAACTTAGGTAACGGACTGTCTGAAAACGAGACAGAACAGGAGCCCTGCGGAACCAAGTTCACAATTCCCAGCTTCAAGACCCGCGCTTCATCCGTGTTGCGGCCGCGGAGAAGGCTTTAATTTCCCGGTGATGGTGCGTAGTAGCCCTTGCGAACCTGCACCTTCAGATTGTCTCCATTGTCGCCTCGGCAGTCGACCGCAATGCGACGGAAGGTGCCGTCCTGTTTCTCGTTACTGGGAGTGTAACTGGCCTGGTACTGGGTACGCAGCTCGTCCTGGATCTGTTGAAAGGCCGCCTGGAGCTTGGCGCCGTTGTTGCCCACGTCAATCAGCCGGCCGCCGGTCTCGTCCGAGATCTTCTTGGCATACCCGTAGCCGTAATAGCCTTCGCCCTGGCTCCAGTACATGGCGCGGTCGGCGATCAGGATGACGTAGACGATAACGTTGCTCCTCTGCGCGGCAGCGATGGCCTCGCCGATTTTTGTGCGGCTGCCTTCATCCTCGCCGTCGGTCAGGACGATCATCGCTTTGCGGCCGGTCTCCTGGTTGAGCTTCTCGGTGGCAGCCAGGTAAATGGCATCGTAGAGCAGCGTACCTTTGGGATCGCCAACGGTAGGGACCGGCCCGCCGCCGAGACCGGGAATGCCTGCGGCTCCGTTGCCGCCGGCGGTGTTGATCTCCGCCTTGTCCATGGCGCGCGCCAACATGTGCGGACTGTTGGTGAAGTCCTGCAGCAGGTCCACATTCACGTCGAACGACAGCAGAAAGGCCTCGTCTTTGGAGCGCAAAACCTGCTCCAGAAACTGGCTGCCTGCCTGCTGCTCCAGGGGCAGCACGCGCTGCTGGCTGCCAGAAGTGTCGAGCAGAATGCCCAGCGTGAGGGGCTGGTTGGTCTCGGCCACAAAGTTTTTCAGCGTCTGCGGCGCCTTGTCTTCCATCACGGTGCACTGATTGCGGGTGAGATGCGGAACCAGGCTGCCGCTCTTGTCTTTGACGGTGAAGAACAGGTCGACCAGGTTCACGGTCTGCTTGAAGGTTGCTACCGGCGTTTCATCGGGTGGAGGGGCCGGCGCCGTGCTCACCGGAGGCGCATCGGGGGAAGGCGCAAGCTGGGCCCATGCCGCCGGCAACACCGGCAGGCCAAGCAAAAGGACGGCAATTCCAACCCCGCGGCGCATTCTGCCCCGTTAGACGAAAACAGAACTTCTAAGAAAGCATACCGCGATTGCTTCCGCGCCGGGAGGCAACCTGCGCGCCTCCGCAGCGTCTGATACTCTGTGGGGTGCGGCCTTTGGGGCATCTGTCGCCTGGTTCGACGGCGTGCCGGAAGGGCCTAGGGAGGATGAATTCACGGTGAAAGGATGGCAGGCCATTGCGGCGGCGGGGCTTCTGAGTGTAGGCCTGGTTTTGGTTTCTGGGGTTCTGGCACAACAGCAGCAAACCTCTATTCCCAACGCGCCCACTCCGCAGGCGCCTGCACCGCTTCCGGATGTCAACGGGACGATCACGCCCGGAATCGGCTCTTCGGAAGCGCCAACCAATCCCAACTCATCCTCAACCACAGGCCAACCGCAGGCCGAACCCGCTCAACCGCCCACGTCCTCAAGCGAGCCAACCTCTCCCCCACAGGATGTCCAGGCCGTTCCTCCCGAAGAAGGCACTGGCGCGCTGGCCAAGTACGTCGTGCAGGTGAACTTCGTCCAGGTTCCGGTCACGGTGAAGGACGCCAAAGGAAATCCGGTGGCCGGGCTCACCTGGCGGGACTTTACGGTCTACGAGAACAACACCCGCGCTCACCTGAATCTCTTCAGCGTGGATCCCGAACCGCTCTCGATCGCCTTCGTCATCGACCAGACCCTGCCCTCGAACGTCATGGACGAGGTGAACCGATCCATGGGCTCCATCCAGGGCGCGCTGGCGCCTTATGACGAGGCCGCGGTCTTTACCTACACCAACGGAGCCAAGGAGTGGACTGGCTTTACCGGCGCGCAGGGCGCCCGCCTGCCCGCGGTGCTTGCGCTGGCGCAGGCCACGGGAAGCGACCCCATGGTGCCCATCAACAGCGGCCCACTGGCCGGCTGCAGCATTTATCAGAACGGCAATTGCGTAGATCCCAACCTGCAGCCCGGGCGCTCCACGGGGAACAACAGCTTTATCACGATCCCCAAGGAGATTCATACCCTCAACGACGCGATCCTGGCCGCGGCCAAGGAGCTTTCCACGCGGCCGAAGGAGCGGCGGCGCATGATCTTCGTGGTCTCAGACGGCAAGGAATACGGCAGCAGGGCCACATGGAGAGAGGTGGTGCGCTACCTGCAAACCAACAAGATCGCCGTCTACGCCACGCTGGTGGGCGACTCGGCGCGCTGGGGCGAAGAGTGGATCGACCGCTTCCATCTGCCGTTCACCATGTACGACAACATTCTTTACAAGTACACCGCCGCGACGGGCGGCGATTATTACGCCGAGGGCGGCGTGAACGGCATCGAGAGGAGCTACGCCAAGATTGCCGAGGAGGCTCGCGACCAGTACACGCTGGGCTACCTGAGCCACGAATCGATCTACGACGGCAAGTACCGCAAGATTACGGTTCTCGTCGACCGCCCCAACCTTACGGTAATCGCCAAGCCGGGCTACTATCCCTCGGCGCAGGATTACAAGTAAGCCTCGCCGTTTTTCTCCTCCCACGGAAATACGAAAGCCTGTGCGGTGGCACAGGCTTTTCACTTTTGCTGATGATTGCAGCGCCGAGCGGCACGAACGCGCAGGGTACGCTTGAAGCGCGGGATCGCCGCGCGCTGCTGTGCGGTCAGCCCTGCTTGGGCTCGACCGGCGCGTTCGACGCAGCAGGCGGGGGAGCGGTGTTCTGTTGCTGGACCGGCGGCGCCGGCGGGGGCGGATCGGTGATGCCGCGAATGCCTTCGCGGAAGCCCTTCAACCCCTCGCCCAATCCTTTACCCAGCTCCGGCAGCCGCTTGGCCCCGAACAGCAAAAACGCAACCACGGCCAGCACGATAATGTGCCAAGGCTGAAGTAGATCGCCCATGGATATTCCTCCGCGCGCTGCTACATGCTACGCGCGCTTCCTCTAATCGCTATTGTCGCACAAAAGCTCAGCCAAATGCTCGGCGATGGGCGATTGTGGCAGACTGGGAACAGGGGGCCTTCCCGATGAAAACACTCAAGCTATTTGCCTTGGCGGGGATGCTGGCGCTCGCCTGCGGCACGGCGAACTCGGCCGGGCGCGACATTTATCCCCCTCCGGCACAGGCCAAGGCCGATCTTGCCGCCGCACTGAAGACAGCCGCGGCCACCCATCGGCGCATTCTTCTGGATTTTGGCGGCAACTGGTGCGGAGACTGCCAGGTACTGGACATTTACATGCACGATGCCCAAAACAAGCCGCTGCTCGATGCGAACTTTGTGCTCGTGCACGTCAATGTCGGGTACATGGACGCCAACCTTGACCTCGCCGGGAAGTACGGAATTCCGCTCAAAAGAGGCGTGCCCGCGCTGGCCGTCCTGGGCGAGCACGGCGAACTTCTCTACAGCCAGAAGAATGGCGAGTTTGAGGCCATGCGCCGCATGGAATCCTCGGCCGTGACCGCGTTCCTGGTGCTGTGGAGACCGGCGCGACCCGGCTGCTCGGCTGTGGTGGTGAATTGCTAGGCGCCGGCCGCACCATTACCACGCTTTCGACGCGCGAAGTTTACCGCAACCACTGGATGCGCGTGCGCGAAGACGAGATCCTGCGGTCGAACGGCGAAAAGGGCATTTACGGCGTCGTGGAGAAGGAAGATTGCGCCATCATCCTGCCCATCGACAACGGACGCATCTGGCTGGTGGAGCAGTTCCGCTACACGGTTCAGGAGCGGGCACTGGAACTGCCTCAGGGTGGTTGGGAGAAGAAAATCGAGGATGCCGAAGAACTGGCGCGCGGCGAGCTGAGGGAAGAGCTGGGGATGGAAGCCGCGCGGATGACCAAGCTGGGAACGCTGTGGATCGCCTACGGCTTCACACGGCAGCGCGAACACGTGTTCCTGGCCACGGGCCTTACGCCCACCGAGAAGAACCCCGACGCCGAAGAGCACGATCTCGAGGCCCGTTCCATACCCATCGTGGAATTCGAACGCATGATGCTCGATGGAACGATCCGCGACGACTGCACTCTGGCGGCCTGGGGACTGTATCTGCTCTGGAAGGCGCGGCAGGGGTAAGCTGCTTGCTCGTTCGGCCAATCGGCCGGAGCACATCCAGCGCGTGACTTGCGTCACAAGCTAACGGCCTCAGTTCCTGAATAATCAAGGCTGAACGAAGGGCGCGGGGCGATCTACGCGCGGGAACTCCGGTGACCAACTGCCCTGTGCGAGGCGGTCCTTGCCCGGAGGCCGCGCTCCCGTTCCTGCGCGGAAGGGTCGAAACGGAGGACGAGGTCCGTCATGTTCAGGATCGTAGAAGCCCGCACTGTCGGCCTCAACATCCGGCAGTTTACCGTCAAGGCGCCGCGCATCGCGCGCAAGCAGCGGCCGGGGCAGTTCGTCATCCTGCGGCTTCACCAGCAGGGCGAGCGCATTCCGCTCACCATCAAGAGCGCCGACCCGGCGGCAGGCACCATCACTATCGCGGTGCAGGCGGTGGGCAAGACTACGTCGCTGCTCAGCTGCCTTGAGGCGGGGGACTCGATTCTCGACGTCGTCGGTCCGCTTGGCCGGCCCTCCGAGATCAGGAACTACGGTACGGCCGCGATTGTGGCCGGAAGCGTAGGCACGGCCATGGCCCTGCCCACGGCCAAAGCGCTGAAGGACGCCGGCAATCACGTCATCTTTATCGAAGGCGCGCGCAGCAAAGAGATGGTGGTTTTTGAAGACGAGGTGCGCGCGGCAAGCCACGAGGCCTACATCCTGACCGACGACGGCAGTTACGGCGAACCGGGCCTGGTGACGAAAAAGCTCGACGGGTTGCTCGCCGCCGGGCGCAAGCTTGATTTTGTGCTCGCCGTGGGACCGGTGCCGATGATGCGCGCAGTAGCGCGGATCACCGCGCCGCTTGGCATCAAGACCATGGTCAGCCTGAACTCCATCATGGTGGACGGCACGGGCATGTGCGGCGGCTGCCGCGTGCTGCTCGGCAACCAGAGCAAGTTTGCCTGCGTGGACGGGCCGGAGTTCGATGCCTCGCTGGTGAATTTTGAAGTGCTGATGCAGCGCAACGCCATGTACCGCAGCCAGGAGTGCCAGTCGCTGAAGGCGTTCGAGCAGCATAAGCAGGAGGAGCTCGCTGCGCTGCGCGCCGGCCTGGCCGGAAAGGAAACAGAAACGGCGCAGTTACGCGCACGGCTCGTGATGCGCGAGAAGAACGAGGCGCATGGAAGGCTTGAGGCCGTCCACGTTGCCGAAGAGGAGAAGCGTCATGCCTGACACGCCGCCGCTTCCCGTCAATGCTCTTCCTCTTAAGGAGCGGATGCAGATTCCGCGCGTGCACATGCCGGAGCTGGACCCCGAGGCTCGCGCGCACAACTTCGAGGAAGTGAATCAGGGGCTGGCCGCGTCCGGCGCCGTGACGGAGGCCACACGGTGCATCGCCTGCGCCAAGCCCGGCTGCCAGACCGATTGCCCGGTGGGCGTCAAGATCAAGGAAGTTGTGGCGCTGATTTACGCGGGCGATTTTCTCGGGGCGGCGAAAAAGATGCGCGAGGATAACGCCCTGCCCGCCATCACCGGCCGCGTGTGCCCGCAGGAGAGCCAGTGCGAAGGCGGCTGCGTCATAGGCAAAAAGGGCCAGCCGGTGGCGATCGGCAACCTGGAGCGGTTCATCGCCGACTACGAGCGCGAGAACGGGCAGCTTGGATTGCCGGCCATCGCGCCGCCCACGGGCAAAAGCGTGGCCATCGTGGGCAGCGGCCCGGCGGGGCTGTCGGCGGCGGGCGACCTGATCCAGAAGGGCCATAGCGTGCGCGTCTTCGAGGCGCTGCACGAGCTGGGCGGCGTGCTGGTCTACGGCATCCCGGAGTTCCGGCTGCCAAAAGCGATCGTGAAGGAAGAAGTAGACAACCTGCGGCGGATGGGCGTGGAGTTCGAGACCAATGTCGTAGTGGGCAAGAGCGTGACGCTCGACGAGTTGATGCGCGTGGAAGGCTACGACGCGATCTTTGTAGCCACCGGCGCGGGGCTGCCGGTCTTTCTTGGCGTGCCGGGCGAGCACCTGAACGGCGTGTACTCGGCCAACGAGTTCCTCACCCGCACCAACCTGATGCGCGCCTACCGGTTCCCCGAGTTCGACGAGCCAATCTATGACTGCCGAGGCCGCGACGTGATCGTGGTGGGCGGCGGCAACACGGCCATGGACGCGGTGCGCACGGCGCGGCGGCTGGGCGCGAAGACGGCCACACTCGTTTACCGGAGGTCGCAAGCCGAGATGCCGGCGCGCGCCGAAGAGGTCGGTCACGCACGCGAAGAGGGCATCGAATTCCGCATGTTGACGAATCCGGTGGAGTTTCTTGGCGACGCTGACGGCTGGCTGACCGGGGCTCGCTGCGTGCGCATGGAACTGGGCGAACCCGATGCCGACGGCCGCCGCCGTCCGGCGCCGATCGCTGGGTCGGAGTTCGTTCTGCCGGTCGACGTAGCCATCATCGGCGTAGGCACCACTGCCAATCCGCTCATCCAAAGCACCACGCCGGATCTGGCGACCAACAAGCGCAACTACATCGTGGCCCATCCCGAAACCATGCGCACCTCGAAGCGCGGCGTCTTTGCTGGAGGCGATATTGTCACGGGCGGAGCGACGGTGATTCTCGCCATGGGCGCCGGACGCAAAGCGGCGAAGGCGATCGACGAGTACTTGGCGGCGGGGGAGTGGTGAAAGCAGCCGCCAACTGTTTTCTGAGCGTCTATTAAGACCTTTATTTCCTTGACTTGCGACAGATAAGAACGGCGAAGAAGCGAGTACCGGTGCGGGGAATTGGTGCGATTTACACGAAAATAGTGTACGCTATTTTCGTATGAAGAACATCACCTTAAGCGCCGACGAGGACCTGATCGAGCGGGCACGCTTGATCGCGCGGGAGCAGCGCAGAACACTGAATGAGGCATTCCGGGAATGGCTTGCGCAGTTTACGCAGAGCGCCGGAGACGCCCAAGGGTTCGACGCTCTGATGAAGCGTTTACAACACGTCGATGCGGGCCGCCGCTTCAGCCGGGAAGAATTGAATGAGCGATAGATTCTTTCTGGATACGAATATCTTCGTTTATTCGTTCGATCAAGGCGCACCCGCGAAGGCCCGGAGAGCCGCGCAACTCATTCGCGATGCGTTGACGACGCAAAAAGGGGTCATCAGCTATCAGGTCGTGCAGGAGTTCTTCAACGTCGCACTGAAGCGTTTCTCTCAACCCATGCAGCCGGCGGACGCCGGACAATACCTGATCGCCGTGTTTCGCCCGCTGCTCGCCGTGCATTCGTCGCAGGCTCTCTACGCGGAGGCATTGGTTTTGCACGCCCAAAGCGGGCTCTCGTGGTATGACTCATTGATCGTCTCCGCAGCGATCCAGGCGCGGTGCGGGATCCTTTTTTCGGAGGATCTCCAGCACGGCCAGCGATTCGGAAGCCTCCAGGTTCGGAATCCGTTTCTCTGAAGGCCCGGTATCGACGCGTAGTTCTTCAAGAACCGTGACGTCTATGCTTGAAAAAAAAAGGCGGCAAAGCTTGCGCCTTGCCGCCGCCCTGTCCCTGGGTTTTCTTGAAGGAACTGCAGTCTTACTCAAACTTAGGCGCTTACTGCAGGAGTTTGGTCACTTCCTGCTGCACCTGGTTGGCCTGCGCCAGTGCCGCAATGCCGGTCTGGCTCAGAATCTCGTACTTCGACATGTTCGAGGTGGCCGCCGCATAGTCGGTAGCCTGTATCGCGTTTTGCGCCGAAACCACGTTCTCCTGTTGCGTGCTCATCACCTGGCTGAGGGAGTTGAGGGTATTGATCTGGGCGCCGATGTAGCCGTCCTGCGCGGCCACGTCGCTGATGGCCAGATTGAGCAGGTTCAGCGCGGATTGAGCGTTTGCCTGGTCGGTAAGGCAGGTGTTGCTCAGGTCCTCGCCTGCGCTGTCGGAGTAGCTCATGGTCGCGATCCCGCCCTGTCCGTTGGGGTCGGCGGTAAGCAGAGAACTCACTGCCTGCCCTGTTGCCGCATCCTCAATGGTGGTTGCGCCGGCGGGGTTTGTTACGCCGATGCTGTAAAACGCGGCCGCCGGAGTCCAGATCGCCGGTGTATTGGCGTCGGTCGCATCCTCAACATTGCTGGGCGCAATGGCCGTCTTGGCGCTGGCCGAGGTAAATGAGACGCTGGCAGCCACGCCCACGCCGCCGGGGGTATAGGTAGCCGTGATGCCGTAACCGGCCGCGTTGATGGTGTTGGTCAGATCGGCAATGGTGTCGGTTTGGCCCAACGTGCCCAGATTCAGAGTGTGCGTCACGCCCGAAGAATCCGTGACTGCAAGCGTGCCGGAGAGGACATCGCCGTCAGCCCCTGCGCCTGTCAAGGGCAACGCCAGAGAGCCGAGCGAGCCTGGAGTGTTGCCGCTGCCCACGCCCGAGCCCGAGCCGGAGAGCTGAATGCCTGTATCGGTGCCGACGCCCGCTGCGACAGCCTGTTTACCAGCCTGCGCCGCGGTGGAGAACGTAGCGGTCAAGCCCAGGTTGGCGTTGTTGATGGCGCTAATCATGCCCGCAACCGTATCCGCGTAGCCGGTAGCGCCGCCCACGCTGATCTGTGCTTGTTCGGTGGTGACGGCGCCTCCCGCTCCTGTGGCCATGTAGCTGACATCGAGCGTCGTGGTGGCATTGACGAAGGCGTCGCCGAGGGTCGCGTCGGCGCCATTCTTCGACAGGTCGATAAACACGTTGCTCTGTCCATTGCTATAGGACATCGTGCCATCTGTGTCGCCCACGCCGGAAGACGACAGGGAGTGAATATTCAGGTCGTCGACCGACGAGCCCGATGTCGAAGAGTCGCCGGTGTAAATGGAGACGACCGTGCCGTCGAACACCTGCTCCTGGTTGTAGGTGGTGGTCGATCCGATATTGGTAATCTCGGCCAGTATGGATTGGTACTCCTGGTTCGCCGCGCCATCCTGGGTCGAATTGAGGGTGCCGTTCGAGGCTTCGGTAGCCAGCGTCACGGCGCGGTCGAGCAGGCTCGTCACCTGCGACAGCGCGCCGTCGGCCACCTGCAGCAGCCCCACGCCCTCCGTGGCGTTGGTTCCGGACTGCGTGAGCGCAACCGAATTCGCCTCCAATCCGTTCACCAGCGAGAGACCGGCCGCGTCGTCCGCTCCGGAGTTGATCCGCGACCCCGACGACATCTGCTGCAGCACCGTTTGCAGGCTGGCGTTCGTGTTGTTGAGATTATTCTCAGCATAGATTGCCGACAGATTGTTCAAAACACCGAGGGCCATGGGAATCAACTCCTTCTCGGATGCCTTGCTGCCCTCCAATCCGCCGGCGCTTCGCTCGTCTGCCAAAGCCGCCGTCCCGTCCGGGTGGGCCTGTTTGCATCCACCCCATTCATCGGTCCAGGCCGGAATAACTTTAGTCATATTTTTTAAGCTGGATTGCGGCCGCCGATGTTGCAGTGCGATTCAGAGTGTTGCGCTTTCCGGCAAAGGCTGTCGCAATGCGCAGCAATGGTTGTTCCGATGCGATGCATGAGTTTGTACTGCTTTGAAACACGGTGAACGCGGTCCTGCGCGCAGAACCGGAGGTGTTTGCAGGGGTTTCTCGGGGTTCTTCCGCGTCGGTGGCGTCCCAACACAGGCCTTCCGGCGTGTGCCGGAAGGCCTGAGATGCGATGCGGAGAACGGGGCTAAGCGGCAGCGGGACGCGTGGGCTTGTGCCCCCACAGGCCGTAGTAAGCCACGTAGAGAAATCCGATGAGGGGAATAATGAAGGCGTACTGAATGCTTGTCTTGTCGGCCAGCAGGCCAAACAGAGGCGGAATGATGGCGCCGCCGACGTTGCCGATGGTGAGCACGCCTGAGCCTTTGCTGGTGAGCGGCCCCAACTCCGCCACACCCAGCGCGAAGATGGTTGGATACATGATGGAGCAGGCAAGCCCGGTAAGCACAAGGCAGGCGATAGCGGCCGTTCCATGCGTGGTCATTGCGGCGCACAGCAAGGCCACGCCGCAGAGACCCAGAAAGACGAGCAGTTTGCCCGCCTTGATCCAGACCATGATGGCGCTGCCGAACAAACGGCCGGCCATCATGCCCAGGTAAAACAGGCTGACCATCAAGCTGGCCGTCTCCACTTTCGACATGCCCTGCCCGAGACAGAACTGAATTGTGATCGAGACCAGCGAAATCTCCACCCCGACATAGAAGAAGATACCCACCATGCCGAGCACTGTATGAGGAAAGGTCCAGATGTTGCGCTCGAGCACCGGGCCGGCGCCGGCGCCGGGACGGAACTCGCGCGTCATGACGATGGCCGGCAGGTGCATCAGCATCACCGCGAAGCCCAGCAGCAGCAATGCTACGGCAATCGCGATGTAGGGCCCTTGCAGCATATGCGCGGTCGCAGCGGAGTTGCTGGTCTTGTTGAGATCGGAAAGGATGAAGCGGCCCGCCACCAAAGGACCCGCGAGCGAGCCGATGGAGTTGACGGCCTGCGCCAGCGTGAGCCGAGCGGGGGCGCTACGCTCGGGGCCGAGGATCGAGACGTATGGATTGGCCGAGGTCTGCAGCCCGCAAACGCCTGACGCGAGCACGAAGATTGCGAAAAGCGTCAAAGAGAAGCTGACCCGGTTGGCCGCCGGAACGAAAAGCAGAGCGCCCGCCACCATGACGAAAAGCGAGATCACCATGGTGCGCTTGTAGCCGACGGCTTCAATCACTTTGGCGGAGGGCACTGAAAAGACGAGATAGGCAAAGAACCATGCCGCCGTGGCCAGCATGGCCGGCCCGTGCTCCAGCCGGAAGACCGCCTCCAGCTTGGCCACCAGCACGTTGTTCAGGCTGGTCAGGAACCCGAAGATGCCAAAGAGAATAGCGACCGTAATGAACGGCCCCGTGTAATTCGGCGCGCCGGGCGCGGCCGCGGGGTTGGAGCATGTAGCCATAAAAGGTTCTTCCTCCGCCGGATGCAAAAAAACAGATGGAATGGTTCGCAACCACTCTAGGCATCGGCGGCGGGCGGCGTCCAGTGGGAAATGAAAATGTTTTCAGTGCGGCTTCAGGCCCCGCAGTTTCGATCCGCGAATGCAGATTGGAAGCGATGAAAGGCCATTGAACTGAAAGGGAATGCGCCTATTCCCCGTGCGTCACAGGGCTGTGCCGCGCATGCAGCGGGTTCGGCCGCCGTTTACACTAAGAGTGCATGATTCCAACCCTCACATGGACCCCAGAAGGCGTCCGCTTCCTCGACCAGACCAGGCTCCCTCTCGAAGAAAGCTATGTGCTCGCCACAACCTACGAAGAGGTGGCTGACGCGATCGTCACCATGGTGGTGCGCGGCGCGCCGGCCATCGGCGTCTCGGCAGCCTATGGCGTCGCATTGGGCGTGCGAAAGACCAAGGCGACCTCGCCGCGCGAGTTTGCGCCGGAGTTCGAAAAGATCTGCGCGCGGCTGGCGGCGACGCGGCCCACAGCGGTGAACCTTTTTGGGGCCATCGACCGCATGAAGGCGCTGTTCGCCCGCCTGCTGGCTTCCGGCGCAACCCTTGTCCAAATCCAGGAGAGGATTCTGGCCGAGGCACACGCGATGTATGACGAAGACATCGCCGCGTGCAAGGCGATGGGCGCGTTTGGCGCGGAGATGATGCCCGATGAGGGCGGTGTTCTGACGCACTGCAACGCCGGAGCGCTGGCCTCCTGTGGCTACGGGATGGCGCTGGGCGTGATCCGTTCGGCGGTGGAGCGGGGCAAGCGTATCCATGTGTATGCCGACGAGACGCGGCCGTTCTTGCAGGGCTCACGGCTCACGGCGTGGGAGTTGATGGCCGACCACATTCCCACCACAGTGATCTGCGACAACATGGCGGCGAGCCTTATGCGGCAGGGGCGCATTCAGGCGGTGATTGTGGGCGCGGACCGCATCGCCGCCAACGGCGATACCGCAAACAAGATTGGAACCTACAACGTCGCCATCCTGGCGCGCGAGCACGGCATTCCGTTTTATGTGGCAGCGCCGTGGTCCACCATCGACCTCGCCACTTTGACAGGCGACGCGATTCCCATTGAGGAACGCCCGGCCAGGGAAGTTACGCACTTCGCCGGCAAGCAGATCACGCCCGACGGAGTTGGCATTTGCAACCCGGCCTTCGACGTCACCCCGGCCCGATACATCGCGGCCATCATCACCGAGCGTGGTGTGCTGCGCGCGCCGTATGCTGAGTCGCTCAAAGCGATGGATTTGGGTGAGTCTGAGCCTGTTGGCGCCCGTCTCGGGTTTCTCGAAGGGAAAGGCGACGTCGGCCCGGAGTTCTTCGATCCGGTTCGCTAGTTCCTTTCCACGCAGCAGCCGGATGCTCGCCGCGCAAGCCATCCACGAAGATCTTCCCTTAGTGAGCAACGACCAGCAGCTTGACGCCTTCGGTGTGCGCCGGGAGTGGTGAGTCCGGCACCGCGCTCTTAAGTTCCTACGCAAACGTGCGCACTTCGCTCGAGGTGCCGCCCGCCGCGGGTACGTAGCACTTCAGCGTGTAATCCATCACCATGCGGTCGGCATTGAAGCGCCATCCCTATGAGATAGAAGAATCGAGCCCCGCTCGCGCCGCCCCGGCTGAAAAAGCAACAACGCATCGGACGAAGACACGCGGTGGAAAACCGTGGCAACAGATGATATGGACTCAGGGGAAATCCCGCGATTTGCATGTACGGGATAGATTCGACAATACCACACGGGCGCAAGTCACCTTCATCGATGAGCGCAGGACACCAGGATCGGCTGGACCGGTTGGCGCATCGCTCGTGCTTGCGTCGCCATGCTACAGTGAGATTCCACGGGGGTCGCAGTGGCACTTGACGATCAACTTGCGTTGGGTGGCGAGACGATCGAGTTGCAGCAACAGGTGGCGCGGTTGCAGGCGCTGCTTGAGGCCTCGCGCCAGGTACACTCGACCATCCGCGAAGTGGAAGTGCTGGAGCAAGTGCTGCGCATCGTGGTGCGCGAGCTGGAGATGGCCGGAGCGGCTTTTCCCGGCGCCGGACTGGCGTATGGCGAGATGCCGGAGGACGGCGCCAGCGGGACGGGCGCGGACGAGCCATTGCTCATCTATCCGCTGGCCGACCGCGACGGCCGGAAGATGACCGATTTGGCGGTCGCGTCGCCGGACGGGCGCGAGTTGACGCTCTCCGAGGCCGATTTCCTGGAGGGCCTGGCGCTGCAGGCCGCCGTGGCGCTTGAGAACGCGCGCAACCACAAGCGCAACGTGGAATTCGCGCGGTTGCAGCAGGACCTGGACGCGGCGCGGAGGATTCAGCGCTCGCTGCTGCCGCAGGCGCTGCCCTCGATTCAGGGCTACTCGGTGGCCTTCCGCTCCGATACCTGCTACGAAGTGGGCGGGGATTATCTCGATATCGTGGAGCAACCAGACGGCAGCCTGCTGATGGCGGTGGCCGACGTGGCCGGCAAGGGGCTGGCCTCGGCCATCATGTCCACGAGCTTTCGTGCGGCGTTTCGCGGCATGGCGGCTACGGGAATGCCGCTCGACGAGCTGGCCACGCGTATGAACCAGCACCACTGGAAGGAAGGCGAAGAGGCGCGCCGCCGCTACGTCACGGCGATCTTTCTCCGGCTGCACCCCGAGGCGAGCGAGATCGAGGTGGTCAACGCCGGGCACAACCCCGGATTCCTCGTCGAGCCGGGCGCATCGCCGCACCAGTTTGAAGCGGCCGGTACGCCACTGGGCCTTTTTCCCGGCATGCGCTATGCCGGCGAACGGCGCAGTTTCGCGCCTGGAGCGCGCCTGCTTTTCTACACAGACGGGCTGACCGAGGTATTCAGGGGGGACGAGGAGTTTGGTTCGGAAAGACTTTTGAATGAATTTTCTGCCTGTCCGGCGCGGAAGGCCGATGGTATTCTCGATGCATTGTGGGCGGCCATCGAGGCTTTTGCTGAGGGAGGCCCGCAAGCAGACGACATGACCGCATTGGCGCTGTGCCGCGCCACGGATTCGTCGGAGATGCCGGAATGAGCGAGCCGAAAACCACCACCGTCGAGGTACGGCTGCCCACCAGGATGGGCTACGAAAAGGTGGCCATGAGCACGGCGTCGGCGGTGGCCAAGCTGATGGGCTTCCCCGAAGATCGTATCGAGGACCTTAAGACGGCGGTGGCCGAAGCCTGCATTAACGCCATCGAGCACGGCAACCGGTTGAACGAAAAGCTGTCGGTGGGCGTGGTGCTGCGTGCCGGCACAGACGCGCTGGAAGTGAAAGTGATCGACGACGGCACGGGCATCAAGACGCCGCCCGCCAAGCCCGACATTGACCGCAAGATGCACGGTGAGGAAGGCCCGCGCGGCATGGGGATGTTTCTTATCCAGGCGCTGGTGGACGAGGCGGAGTGGGTGGCCGGTTCGGACGGGAAAAGCAGCTATGTCCGGCTGGTGATCCGGCTGGACAAGGACGAGGGATAGCGGAAATTTGCAGCCCAGAGGGAAAGTGGAGGCAATCGACAAGTGCAGAGCGAAACCAAGTCGCGTATTGACCAGCTCAAGTCCCCGTCCGGCTATCCGGTAGCCGTCCTGCGGTTTGAGGGCGATATCGCCAGCACCTCGAAGGACGCGGTCCTGGGCACATACGAGGCGCTGCCCAGGGAGATGACGAAGCTCATCCTGCTGGACTTCACGCGCGTGGACTACATCAACTCAAGCGGCATCGCGCTGGTGATCCAACTGCTCATCCAAGCCTCGAATGCGGGACAGACGGTGTGCGCCTTCGGCCTCTCGGCCCACTTTACCAAGGTCTTCACCATGGTGGGCATCACCAAATACGCGCGCCTGTTCCCCAATCAGGCCGAGGCGCTGGCGGCGATGTGAATTGGGGCTGATTCCCAAAATAACCCGGCACGCGGCGATCAGATTTGTAACTGCTTCCAATAAGGATTTGAGTGGGCTACGATGAGGTCAATGAGCCCGACCGCGACCGAAAACGCCAAACTAGCGTTGGACTACGCACACGCCAAAATTGGCAGGGCGATGATCCTCCATGCCGATTGCCTGGAGTGGCTGGGTCGTATTCCGTCGGGTTCGATCCATGGAATCGTGACTGATCCGCCCTATGGCGTAAAAGAATACGAATTCGATCAGATTGAGAAAAGAGCAAATGGGAATGGCGGCATCTGGCGAATTCCGCCTTCCTTCGACGGCGCGAATCGGCAGCCGCTTCCCCGTTTCACAGCGTTGAACGAGCGAGAGCGCAGACAACTGTGCAGGTTTTTTGCTGAATGGGCCAAAGCTGCCGCGCATGCTTTGCTGCCTGGTGGACACGTCATCCTAGCCTGCAATTCATTCCTTGCCCAGTTGGTTTATGGGGCGTTAGTCGGGGGGGGATTGGAATTTCGAGGGCAAATTATCCGAATTGTCCGAACATTGCGTGGCGGAGACCGGCCCAAAAATGCCGAGGAGGAGTTTCCAGGCGTTTGTTCTCTCCCTCGGGGCGCCTACGAACCTTGGGGCATTTTTCGCAAGCCGCTGCCCATTGGCATGACAGTTGGCGAGTGCTTGCGAAAGTTTGGGACTGGAGGTTTGCGCCGCTTGCCAGAAGGGCTACCCTTTTCCGATGTTCTCGACATCGGGCGGACCCCGAAAGTCGAACGCGAGATCGCACCGCATCCAAGCTTGAAGCCGCAGGCGCTCCTAAGAGAGTTGGTGTGGGCGATTTTGCCGTTAGGGGAAGGCTTGGTGTGCGATCCATTTATGGGATCCGGTTCCACGATAGCCGCTGCGGAAGCGATTGGATACCGGAGTGTAGGGGTTGAGAAATACGACTCCTATTATCGGATCGCGTCCGAAGCAATCAGGCCCCTATCCCATATTCCAGTTGAGCGCGATCAACTAGGATTGGGCTTCGATCATTGACACCGGTGCGCGGAAAATCCAATTCTTTGCCATTTTCTCGTAGCCGGATGGTAATACCGTCGCTGTGATCGTCCGCCTGCTCGTCGGATTTCTTCCTGCAAATTGCCAGTCGGCTTTTGTCAACATGGCGCCATATACTCCCAGGAACCGAAAAGGCTTTCTTTCCTTCTCTGCACGCAAATCCGCAGGACGACCACTCTCAAATACAAATACCATCAGCCAGACATCTTCCGCGTTATGCCCTTGCCATCCTCGAAGGTACCGCGATGCTTTCACTTCAATGCCGTCTGCCCCCGCATGTTGCGCCGCATTGCCCGGGTACTTCCCTGCGGGAAGCAGGTCGGGGTGCCCGTTGTGATAAATGTTCTTTGCAATTGCGGGGCAATGCCGTGGAAGATTGCTGACGATGAATTCTCCCACCATGCTGCTGAAGTTGGCGGGCATCAGCATATCTTCCAACCGCGCCATGCCTTTACGGACAAGTTCTGTGTCGATTGTTCGCAGAAAACCGGTGAAATCCAGCATTGCGCGGAACACATGCTCGGTGGAAACCCCAAAAGGGATGCTGGCGCGGGGATTGAATTGGTCGAAAGTTGGGACTTCTGGAGCGCAGCACAGCAAGTCCGGTCGAGTACCTGGCATGACCTTGGACTCTCCTCTTGGCACCGATTTCTAAATTGAGATTGGCCGCTGCGAGTGGGCGAATCAAGGCTAAAGTTGCCGGCGGTACACGATCTTTCAATAGAGCATTACGCGTATACGATACGGACGGCCCCGGATTCCCTGGCCCTACTGCGGCCCTTTGTTGCTCCTGGAGAACGGATTCGGCAGGTGGAAGGGCGTTTCCGGCGTGGACTCTCTTCTCTTTGTGCCTGCGTCCTGCCGCAACACGGTGCGCTGCGAGTTGATGCACAGCCAGCCGCCGTGCACCCGCTCGAAGACTTGCGTGAAGACGCCTTTTTCGTCTACCTGGCTGGAACCGACCTTGTGATGCAACGTGTAGGTGCCGTTGGCCACGGCGATATCGCCCAGCATGCGCACGGTGACGACCTTCTGCGTGAGATAAAGCGTCTTGTCCTCGCCGCTGATCACCTGCGCCACCTGCTGGTTACGTGTGGTCACGTCGCCGCTGGCGGAGACGTCGACGAACAAGGGCGAAAGCACCAGCTCCAGGCCGTATTGGTCGCGCCGGTTCACGGCGTCGGACCAACTGTCCTCAATCTTCTGGAATTGCACGATTTCGGGGCTGACGGTTTCGGTCACGCCGGGCTGGACGTCAGCCGAAGCAGCGCCCGTCGCAGGATCGGAGGAGAGATTCTGGGCGGCTGCGGCGCAGCACAAGAGAACTACAGAAAGAAAGGAGAAAGGAATGCGATTCATACGCGGTTCGAACTCCAACCGGGAAAGCAGTGCGCTCGGGTCAGAAGCCCCTAACAAGCATCATAGCTCGTTGGACTCCGCCATCGGGCCGTAGGGGGCGAAAAAACATTGGGCCTCTTCGGGCCTTTCGAGGGATCTAAAGAAGGCCTTGGAGCCGGCCGGGGTGATAAATGGTGACGTTGGAGTCTTCGATCGAGATCCAGCCTTCTTTACGGAACTGGCCGAGAGTACGGGTGACGGTCTCGCGGGTGGTGCAGGTCATCGAGGCCATCTCCTCATGGGTAAGCAGCAGAGGGAAATGGTATTCGCCGCCTTCCGTGTGCTCGCCGATCTGGTGCGCGAGTTCCAGGAGCAGGCGCGCCAGGCGCGCGGCCACGGTTTCGGCCAGCGCGATACGGCATGCATCCTGCAACGCAAAACGGTACTCCTGGCAAATGCACTGCACCGCGCGCAGTTGTGCTTCCTTGTGGCTGCGCAGGAAGTTGAGGAACCGCTCGCGCTCAACGGGGCGCAGTTGGGCGGGGGTTAACGATTCCGCGGACACCTCGTACACGCCGTGCGAGAGCACCGCGTACAGGCCGAGCATGGAACCGGGGCCGGCAACACGGACAATCATGTGCCGGTCCTCTGACCGGCCCGCGACGAGCTTGAGGTAACCGCTGCAGATGAGGTAGAGGCAGCGGGCGTCTTCGCCCTCAGCGAAGAGCGAGGCCTGGGCGGGCAAAGAGATCGTGCTGGTGGCGAGCTCGAGATCGGCTAAGACGGCGCTGCCGAGCGAGCAAAACCAACCGGGACGGCGGTTGGCACAGGCCGCGCAACCCAAGGGCGAGGTACGGCTTACGTGCCTCGGCCGCGTCTGTTCCTCCATCGAAATCTGTGTGTCCGCCATCGTCTTGCCCCGCTCGGTATCGATGCGGTTCGTCACCCCAGCCTCTTCCTGAGCCGTATTCCTGCCTTCGCGACCCATGGTTGAGGCCGAAATGCCCATCCATCTTCCACGAACATAGAAACTCATTCAAAGTTTGCTTGAGGGTTAAGGGCTTTGGATGTGATGGGCCTCACGTCTATGGCATGATTTTGGGGTGTGTGAGGAGTGGGGTGTGTCCTTTGAATCACGAAACCCACAAGCTCTTTGAGGCCATCGTGTTGGGATTGGCGATCCAACGCCTATGAGTGTGTGATGGGTGTCACCGCTCTTAAGCATGACAAAACCGTAGTCTTTCGTGCATGTGGTGATGCTCCACACAGAGTTGAGTCTGAAATCGGTTGTAACGGTGCTCACGCTCACATAACATGGAGGATCGGCCGCATTCGGCGCGAAATGGCTGCTAAGGTAGGTTTCAGGTAGTGCAAGCAAGTTCTTTTCAAGGCGGTATTTTCATGCATACAGATGGGCCGGTAACGCGATTGCCGATCGGTGCGGTTCCCGGGAAACGGCCGGGACTGCGAGTATTTGGGATGTTACTGCTGGGCGCCGGCATGATGTGCGCAACGGCGCTGGCTGCTCCGCCGGCGGGGACCAAGGCTCAGGACGCGCCAGCCGCGCCAGCCGGACATGCTGAGTTCGTGGGCGCCGACACCTGCGCCACCTGTCACGCGGACGTGGCCAAAAGTTTCGCCGCCAATCCTCACACCAAAATGGCGTTAATGCACGGAAACGCCAATGGCGTGACCTGCGAAAACTGCCACGGGCCGGGCAGCGAGCACGTAGCCGGCGGCGGCGACGTGACCAAGATCTTCGATCCCGCCAAGGCCTCGGCGAAGGATGACGACGCCAAGTGCCTCACGTGCCACGCTGGCGCGCATCCTGACTTCCTGCGCTCACCGCACGCGAAGGCAGGCCTGAGCTGCATCAGCTGCCACAGCATCCACGCCGCTAAGGAAGAGAATCTGCTTACGGCTTCGCAACCCACGCTCTGCTTCCAGTGCCATGGCGATGTGAAGCCCAACTTCGATATGCCGTTCCACCACCCGGTCAACGAGGGTGTGGTTAAGTGCACTGACTGTCACGACGTTCACGGCACGTTCCAGCCCAACAACCTCAGGGCGACGGTCGATCAGAACATGATCTGCACCAAGTGCCACACGGACGTACGGGGTCCTTTCGTGTACGAGCACGCCCCGGTGAAGGCGGAAGGCTGCCTGGCATGCCATTCGCCCCACGGTTCCGAGAACGCCAGGATGTTGAACATGCCGAACGTCAACGTGCTGTGCAATCAGTGCCATAGCGCGGTAGCTGCCGGCGCGGTTCATGGTCAAGGACAGGGATCGTCGGACAGTGTGCCGTGCACGAGCTGCCACACCTACATTCATGGCTCGAACATCAATTCGGCGTTTCTCAGATAGGAGTGATGGAGCCGCGCTTCGCGCGATCTTCGCATCGGCGCGGCACGGCTCCCACAACAGTTTTGCACGGGGCTTCAAAGGTTCGATATCAGCTACGGGTTTTATTCGAGTGAGGCTTCATATGAAAAACATGAGCTGGATTTCTCGGCTTCTTAATCAACAGCCGTCGTTTGCAATGTTCCTGGGGATGCTGGCGGCCATGTTCCTGGCGGCGGCGTGCATCGCTGTGGCCCAAAATCCGGCCGTCCCGGCATCGGCGCCTGAGGCTCAGATGAGCGTGCCCAACGGATATTCGGTCCATGAGTCCATCGATGTCGGCGGGCGCATGACCGGCTTATCGGGCAGCAGCGCCATGTACGACACCATGGTGAACCTGCAATCGGGGCCGCGCGTTCTTGGCGAGACCTTCGAGCTGCATGCCCTGCCGGGCACGAAGAACGCTCCGCTCGACGATTTGCGGGTTTTTGCCGGCGGCTTCGGCGGCGACCCCAACAACTTCGCCACGCTGGACTTCTCAAAGAGTAAATACTATGAGTTTTCTGGGACGTTCCGCCGCGACCGGCAGTACTTCGACTACGATCTGCTGGGCAACCCGGGTATCCCCACCGGGTATTCGACTCCCATCAGCGGGTCGACGACTCCGTATGCCTGGCCGCAGGTGATGCAATCGCCGTTCCTATATAACACCGTGCGCCACATGACGGGCACCAACCTGACCGTGCTTCCGCTTTCGAAGGTGACGATCCGCTTCGCGTATTCGCAGAACATCTTCCAGGGACCGAGCCTGTCCCCGAGCGGCAATTCGGTGGCAGGACAAGAAGTGATCCTTCAGGAGTACCAGCGCAACAGTACCGACGATTTTACGGGCGCGATCGACTGGAAGCCGCTGCAGGGCACCAAGCTGACCTATGAGGAGCAGATCGACCACTACAAGGGCGACTCCTACTTCACCATGGCTCCCCAGTACTTCACCGTACAGGAGTTGGATGGAACCAAGGTCGCTCTGTTGGACAGTTATCAGGCCTTCGTGCCGTATGGCTACAGCAGCAGCACGGGCGCATTCAGCGCCGCCAGCAACTGCAACAGCAGCAGCATGATCAGCTCGTCCAAGATTCTTTATGCTAATCCGGGCGGATTGCCAATCATCGATCCGGCGTGCAACGTCATCAGAAGCTATGTCCGGTACCAGCCCACGCGCGTAATCTTCCCCACCGAAATCTTCCGGCTGCAGAGTTCGAGCATCAAGAATGTCTCGATGAACGGCGACGTCCGCTACACCAACGCGAACATGAATCTGCCCAACTATTACGAGAGCTTCCAGGGCCTGGACAAAGCCAGCCGTCAGCTCACCTATGCGGCCAACGCCAGCGCGAAACGGGAGGTAATGGCCTTCGATTACGGCATCGTCTGGCAGGTGTCGAAGACGGTCAGCCTCGAGGACCAGGTGAATTACTCCAATGTTCGCCAGCCGGGAACGGCCGTGTTCACCAGCGGGACCACCGTGTCGGTGCCCACGACGGCGGGCGAGGAAACCATCAACTACACAGGAACGACCTCGACGACCGTGACCACCGGCTCGGCGCCCTTTTCGGGTAGCCCGGGAATCGGATCTCCGCTGCCCGCCTACTTCGGCCAGAGGTTCACGACTAATAACGCGACCGTGAGTTGGGACGCGACGCCGCGTAGCACTTTTTCGTTCACTTGGCGCTATCAGGACCACCTGATCTCCGAAGGCCAGGGAACCTCGCCGCACAATATTCCGATTCCGGCCAACAATACGAACTCAGGCGAGGTGACCATTCACGAAAACGGCGGGATCTTCAATGCCGCCCTGCGTCCAACAGAAAACTGGAACCTCAACGGGAGCGTCGAGGCCATGTACAACGACAACGCCTTCACTCCGATGGGATTCCGGCAGCTCCTGCACTTCAGGGTGCATACCATCTACCGGCCGAAGTCCTGGGCCACCGTCTCCGGCGTCTTCAATGACCTGGAGCGCCATAACAACACCAACAACAACCAGAACTTCCCTGGCAACACCACGCCCTACTACGGCCCGCTCGATCATGTCGATCATTCGCGGTCGGTGAGCTTCGGCTCCGAGCTGTTCCCGAACGATCGCTACGGGCTCGATCTCAACTACTCCTATAGCGATGTGTACATGGCTGACAACATCTGCTTCCAGGGCGCGGCCGGCGTCATGCCGGGCCACACCGTCGCGCCTGCCGCCGCAATCCAGAGCGGAACGCTTTGCGGCGCCGTCGCAGCCGGCCATGGATCGAATACCGTCCTCTTCGGGCCGGCCAAGGATTTTGAAGACGCTCCCACTCAGTTCGTATCGGTTGCCTTCATGTTTGCGCCTACCAAGACGGTCAAGTCCAACCTTGGCTACCGCATCAGCTCCGTCAATGGCAGCCGGTTCTTCACCGATGCCGGCGACGTCAATGGTTCGCTGGTGTCCGCCTATCAGTCTCCTTACCTGAACCTCTCCTGGGAGTCGCATCCTGGACTGATCTGGAAGGCCGATTACAACTTCTTCAGTTATGCCGAGGGCGGACGATCCGGCGCGCAGTACTGCAACGACAACCCCGCACTTGCATTAGGCAGCACCACCGCGCCGGTCGTAGCTTGCAGTTCTGTGCTGAATACCGCGATGTCCGCGGGCACCCCGGTCTACGGGTTCACCGCGCTGCGCAACTTCCACGCCAGCAACCTGGTTTTGGGAGTGCATTATCAGTTCTAACCGCCGCCGCCCCGGCGTCGGCGCAGGGGCGAGCCGGCTAGAAGAGCTTTGTTTGACTACCGCTTCTGTCAACGAAGGAGTGGAGTTGCTGAAGGACAAAAAAGTCTTTCGGGTTCAACCGCAGTAAGTAACCTCCTGGAAAAAGCCGCACGCGGCAGCGATTGCCGCGCGCAGACTGGCCGGGACAGAAACACAGGAGTCGCAACATGAGCAAGACGATTCAATTTGCAGTTGCGCTGGCAGCGGTTGTTCTGATTGCCGGCGCGGTGGGCTTTGCCCAGTCTTCCGGGGAAGCGATCTACAAGGCAAAGTGCCAAAGCTGTCATGGAGCCGAGGGAACGCCGAACCCTGGCATCGCGAAGATGATGGGCGTCAAGCCCCTGAGCGATCCTTCGGTCAAATCGCTGAGCGAAGCGCAGATGATCGCCGATACGACCAACGGCAAGGGCAAAATGCCTGCATTCAAGGGCAAGCTCACCGACGCGCAGATCAAGGACTCGGTAGCCTACTTCCGCACCTTCGCGAAGTAGTAAGAACGGACGTTCATGAAGCAGGAGCAGATGTGAATACCCGGACAAAGCGGCGCGGTCGCCGGTCTTGAAGCCTCGGTCGCGCCGGTTTCGCGCCGGGTGGTTCCTGATACCATTTCCATTGCATAAGGAATGGCCGGAATCCCGGCCGGCGGCGTCAACCATCACCACCCGGCAAGCGCTCACGAGCGCGTACGGCCCCAAAACACACTGAAGGAGTTTCGCAATGACAATGAGCTTTCGTTCCGGAATCGTGCTAGCCGCTGCGGTATTGCTGGCCGGCTCCATGTGCTTTGCCGAAGACGGCGCGGCAATCTTCAAGTCCAAGTGCGCCATGTGCCATGGGCCGACTGGCACTCCCAGCGCGGGAATGGCCAAGATGCTGGGCATCAAGCCCGTCTCCGATCCGGCCATGAAGGCTGTGACCGTGGCGCAGGTCGAGGCCACCGTGAAGAGCGGCCACGGCAAGATGAAGCCGGTGGCCGGCCTGAGCGACGCGCAGGTGAAGGCCGTAGCCGAGTATTTCAAGACCCTGAAGTAGGAAGTAGAATCAGCGGAGCAGCTTGAGGACGCGCCCTCCATCTCCCGGCGGGCCGCCCGGTGATGGAGGCCCAGGGAACGTGTCGGCATTTGAGAAATTCCGCGAAAACTGGGTTCGTCCTGCGCTGTTTTTCGGCAACAACCCCGTCAGCCTCGCAGGCGGCGCCATCACCACTGGTTCCGGCGTCACCATGATCAGCTACTGGCTGGCCGAGCTCTCCGGCCATCTCAGCAACAACCCCTATCTGGGCATCATCTTTTTCCTTATTCTGCCGGTTTTGTTCCTGCTGGGCTTGGCGCTCATCCCCGTCGGCGTGTTTTTGCGGCGCAGGAAACTGCAGAAAGCCGGCCAGATTCCCGTCGAATTTCCCAAGGTCGATCTCAACGACCGCATCTTCCGCCATGGCCTCGACATCGTGCTGGTGGCCACCATCGTCAACTTTCTTGTGGTGGCCACGGCCAGCTATCACGGCGCGGAGTACATGGATTCGCCGCAGTTCTGCGGCCGCTCCTGCCACGTGATGCAGCCCGAGTACACGGCCTACCAGATCGGTCCGCATTCGCATGTGGCCTGCGTCGAGTGCCACATCGGAACCGGCGCCGAAGCCTACTTCAGCGCCAAGGTGAACGGCACCAAGCAGATTCTCGAAGTCACCTTTCATCCGCTTGCCCCGCTCGCGCCCAAGATCGTTCCCAACTATCCCACGCCGATTCCTTCACCGGTTACCAGCCTGCGCCCCGCCCGCTACACCTGCGAGGGCTGCCACACGCCTACGCGCTTCGACGGTGACAAGCTGCTGGTCAAGTCAAACTTTGCCGACGACGAGCAGAACACCGAGACGCAGACCGTGCTCATCCTGCACCTGGGCGGCGTTGACTCGCTTTCGCACTACACGGGCATCCACGGTGTCCACCTGGGCCACATCGAGTACGTTACCACCGACCCCACGCGCACCTCGATTCCCTGGGTGGAACGGCAGAACGCTGACGGTTCATTTACTGAGTACAGTTCTCTGCCGTCTGGCAGCGGCATTCCCAAGGGTGACCGCAGGGTCATGGATTGCATCGACTGCCACAACCGCGCGGCGCACACCTTCGTTACCGCCGAGGAGGCCATTGACCAGGCCATGGCCGTCGGCGCGATCGGCCCGAATCTGCCGTGGATTCACAAGGAGGGGCTGGTGCTCTTGAAAGCCACTTACTCCAGCCAAGCCGAAGCGCGCATCGAGATTCCCCGGCAGCTTGAAGCCTTCTATCGCGCTCAGGATCCCGATGTGCTCACCGGGAAGCCCGCGCTGGTGAAGGCTGCAGGCGAGGAGTTGGTCACGCTCTATGACCAGAACGTGTTCCCATTTATGAACGTCACCTGGGGAACACATCCGAATCACATCGGCCACATGGACTATCCGGGCTGCTTCCGCTGCCACGACGGCAACCACGTAGCCAAAGACGGCAGCACGATACCCCAAGACTGCTCGGTGTGCCACAATCTGCTGGCCGTGGAAGAATCCAAACCCAAAGTGCTCTCCGATCTCGGCATCCAGTTGCCCTGAGTCCAAAGTCCCTCGGGCGACGTCGGGCGCCGCGGACCCGGCAGATTCCCGCGGCTTGGCATGTTACGCTGGCATTTCGCGTTC
Organism: Occallatibacter sp.; assembly: GCA_049511595.1. Taxonomy (GTDB): domain Bacteria; phylum Acidobacteriota; class Terriglobia; order Terriglobales; family Acidobacteriaceae; genus Telmatobacter. The sequence continues at coordinate 34,476 of JBEKXX010000003.1, forward strand.
AGGAGCACGATTCTTCATGCATTCCAGTCATCCCTATCACTTCAATCTTGTGGCCGCCGCCCACGCCGCCATGATCGAGCATGGATTTCAGCCCGATTTTCCTGCCGGTACCGAGACCGAACTGGCCGCGATCCAGGCACAACCCGCCGCTCCCGCAGGGGATGGCTTTGCCGACCTGCGCGGCTTGCTCTGGTCTTCCATCGACAACGACACTTCCAAGGATCTCGACCAGATCGAGTGGGCCGAGCAGTTGCCTGACGGCCGCATCCGCGTGCTGGTGGGCGTGGCGGACGTGGACGCGCGCGTGAAGAGAGATTGCGTGATCGACAAGCACGCACAGTACGAGACGACCTCGGTGTATACCGGCGTCGCCATCTTCCCCATGCTGCCCACCGAGCTCTCCGAGGGCATCACGTCGCTGAACGAAAACGTGGACCGCGCCGCTTTGGTCATCGAGTTCGCCGTTGGTGCGGACGGAACCGTCTCAGACGGCAAGGCCTATCGCGCGCTGGTGCGCAACCGCGCGCAATTGGCGTACCCGAGCATCGGCGCATGGCTCGAAGGCAAAGGCGACGCGCCGGCGAAGGTGGCCGCCAACGCCGACCTGGCCGCGCAGCTCAAATTGCAGGACACCGCGGCGCAGCGCATGGAGGGTGGCCGCTTCCAGCACGGCGCGCTGGACCTTGAAACCATTGAGACGCGCCCCGTCACGCTCGCCGATCAGGTCGTCGACATCGCGCGCCTCGAGAAGAACCGCGCTACATCGCTGATCGAAGAGTTCATGGTGGCGGCCAACGGCGTCATCGCGCGTACCTTCGAGCAGGCGGGTGTCGCCTCTATCCGCCGCATCGTACGCACACCCAAGCGCTGGGACCGCATCGTTGAATTAGCCAAGGAAAGAAAGGGAGTGATCCTTCCCGCCCAGCCTGACTCCAAGGCCCTCAACGACTTCCTGATCGATCAGAAGCAAAAGGATCCCGACCACTTTCCCGATCTCTCACTCATCGTGGTCAAGCTCATGGGGCCCGGCGAATACGTGCTGGTGAAACCGAATGAGACGTCTCCGGGCCATTTCGGTCTCGCCGTCCAGGACTACACCCACTCCACCGCGCCCAATCGCCGCTTCCCCGACGTGGTGACGCAACGGCTGCTCAAGGCGCAGCTCACCCACACGGCGCCGCCTTACTCTGAAGATGCGCTCAATTCCATCGCGCAACGATGCACCCAGATGGAAGACGCCGCGCGCAAAGTCGAGCGCGAAATGCAAAAGCGCATCGCCGCCGTGGTTCTGCACCCACACATCGGCCAGAGCTACCAGGCCATCGTCACCGGCGTGAACAACTACGGAACCTTCGTGCGCACGCTCGATCCGCACGTCGAGGGAAAGCTCGTCGAAGGCGGAAAAGGTCTCGATGTGGGCGACAAAGTCACCGTCAAGCTGGTTTCCACCGATCCCCAGCGTGGATTCATCGATTTCGAGGTATAAGACGCCCATATTCATGGGCTTGCCATAAAAATAGGCAAATTCACGCTCTTTCGTGCTCTTCTGTGCGTTCTGGGGTGCCTGGAATGGGGCGTTTCTGCGCCCGGCAGGCATGCAAATACGTCTAAATAGGAGAAACTGTCGATAACCTAAGAAGCGGATTACCGGTTTCGAATCAAAGCTTCGGCAGACCAGATGGATCCGAGCGGCGTCCCACCGGATCGGTTGCCCCCGTGGCAGTTCGCACCGGCAGACGCCGACTCTTAATACAGGTGAATGAATGCATTCAGGTTTCGTTGGGGCCGCTGTGCGACTCGTCCTTGCAGTAGCCTTTTTGGGGTTATCGTGCAGTCTTCTTGCGCAGGAGGCGGGTCCTATCCTGCACGCTGCCTCTGGCGCTCCAGTAGCTCCACCTCCCGATGTTCCCACTCCGCAACTTGAGCTCGCCGCCGGTGCCGAGCCGCAGACTGGGCAAGCGCAAAGCGCGCAGCAACCGGCTACGGGGTCCGTTCCGGCCACGGTGGGCGCAGCCAACACCTCGCAAAACGCAACCTCTTCAAGCGACGCTTCGCAAACCAGTCCCAGCTCGCCGCAAAGCAGCTCCACTCCGCAGTCCTCAGCACAGCCAACCAACTCCCAGGAAACGCAGCACGACAAAGCCGCGGAACAGATCAAAGAGCAGGAACAGCAACGGGTGGTGGGGATTGTGCCCGCATTCAACACCAGCTATCGCTGGGACGCCGCCTCCATGACTGCGGGCCAGAAGATGGGTCTCGCCCTGCGCTCCATGACGGACCCGTTTCAGTTCGGAGCGGCTTTCCTTGTGGCCGGCTACCACGAGGCCATGGACGACGACACAGGCTTCGGCTGGGGCTGGGCGGGCTTTGGAAAGCGTTCCGGCGCGGCCTATCTTGACGCATTCGACGGCGATATCATCGGCAATGGCATTCTGCCCATCCTCTTCCACCAGGACCCGCGCTACTTCCGCATGGGCCACGGCACATTCAGTCACCGGATGCTTTACGCGCTGGCCACCAACGTGATCGCGCGGCACGACAACACCGGCAAATGGGAGCCGAACTATTCCAACGTCGGCGGCAACATCATCGCCGGCGCCATCTCCAATCTCTATTACCCATCGCAGAACTCCGGCTGGGGCCAGACCATCAGCAACGGAATGGTCGTCACCGCCGAAGGCGGCGTTGGCTCGATCTTCCAGGAATTCTGGCCCGACATCTCGCGCAAGATTCTCCATCGCGACCCGACCCACGGCCTCGACGCGCAGCAGGCTGCAGCCGAAAAAAGCAAAGACAAAACCAAAGGCAACAACACCGGCGACGCAAGCGCCCCCCATTAGCTCCCTGGCGGGAGTTTGCCGCCCGGCGGCCGGCCGCCAACCGCTGCAACGCAGCATTCGCACTCCTGCGGTATCATTCCTGCGTCTCGAAAAAGCGGGCAAACCCTAAGCCCAATCCGCCGCTCCCGCGCCGGAGCAAGAAAGGCCATCTATGGATAACTCCGCTGTTCTCGTGCTCGTTCTTATCGTCGCCGCCGTCGTGGGAATCTTCGTGCTCGTCACGATCCTCAAGACCATGTACACCGTGCGCACATACTCTGCAGGCGTGGTGGAGCGTTTCGGCAAATTCAACCGCATTGCGCGCCCCGGCCTGCAATTCCTGCTGCCCTACTGCGAAACCGTGCGCCTGGTCGACCTGCAGGTGCGCCAGGCGGTGGTCAACGTCGAAACCAAGACCAAGGACAACGTCTTCGTCACCATCCCCGTCTCGGTGCAGTACCAGGTGGTCGAGGCGAAGGTCTTTGACGCCTACTACAAGCTGAGCGATCCGCAGCGCCAGATCGAGAGCTACGTATTCAACTCCATCCTGGGCCACGTGCCCACGCTCACCCTCGACGAGGCCTTCGAGCAGATGCAGCAGATCTCCGCCGCCGTCAAGAAGGACCTCGACGAAGTGATGGACAACTTCGGCTACAACATTCTGCGCGCGCTGGTCACCGACATCGTTCCCGACGCCAAGGTGAAGGCGGCCATGAACGACATCAACGCCGCGCAGCGCGAGCAGATCGCAGCCCAGGCCCGCGGCGAAGCCGACAAGATCCTCAAGGTGAAGCAGGCAGAAGCAGAAGCCGAGTCGAAGGCGCTACAGGGCGATGGTGTGGCCCGCCAGCGTCAGGCCATCATCAAGGGCTTGCAGACCTCGGTCGAAACATTCAAGGGCGCTGTCGAAGGCTCGACTGCGCAGGACGTGATGGCCATGGTCCTTTTGACGCAATACTTCGACACCATGCGCGAAGTAGGCGTCATGGGCAAGTCGAGCACTATTTTCCTGCCCAGCTCACCCGGCACCGTCAACGACCTGATGACACAAATCATGGCCGGCTTTCAGGCCACGAAGCCGCAGTGAAGGAATGGCAAACGCCTTTGCTGTTGCGGAATTGGGCTGAGCCGATTTAAGGTAGAAGGAGCAGTAAATCACGAGCCCAAAGAAAAGGTAAAGCCCGCTGGCGGGCGGGCTCTGCTTTCTTCGGGTTTACAAATCTCTCGGCCGAAATGTCCGCTGGCGGGCGGTACAAGGATAGTGTGCCCGAACGGAGGCCGAAATGCAAGCTCGCCTGAAAATCCCCATCGCACCCGGAAGCGGATTCCGGTATACTTTTGCGTCAATGCAAAGCGCAAGATTCAATCCGCTTGAGATTCCCAATTACACCCTCGAAGAGGCGGCTCGGTATCTTCTTGTTCCTGTGAGCACTGTAAGGTACTGGACGATCGGTGAAGCAGGCGCCGCTCCGCTTACGACGATCTTTAGCAGAAGGCCCCCGCTTTTGTCCTTCAAGAACCTTGTCGAGATGTACGTCTTGGAAAGCCTCCGAGAAATACACGATATTGGGCTTCCCCGGATACGGCGCTCTGTTGAAGAGCTTCGGATTGAGAAACCCTCCAAGTTTCCCCTGGCGGACTACCAAATGGCAACAAGAGGAAGGAAAATCTACCTGGAGGGCGATGACGTCGAACTCATCAACTTGACTGCAGGTGGCCAGCACGCATTCAAGCTCATTCTGAATCCGTTTCTGAAGCGTGTTGAGCGAAATGCCAAAGGGATTGCGGAAAGGCTGTTCCCATTCACCAGCAGGCTGCACCAACAAAACCCCGAGCAAGCGCCGCGAGTAGTCGTAATTGATCCGCACATCTCATTCGGGATGCCGGTGCTGGTGAATTCCAGGATATCTACTGCGTTCTTGATGAGCAGAAAGAAGGGAGGAGCCTCAGTTCCACAGTTGGCAAGAGACTATGGCCGATCCGAAGCCGAAATCGAAGAGGCGATCTCACTCGAAGAAGCGAAAGTCGCCGCATAAAGGCTTTACGCTCTATCTGGACCACAACCTCGACTACGATGAGTTGGTCGAAAAGCTGGACCGCGCGGGGATCAGGTATAAACGGCACCGGGAATTTTTCGCGGGCTCAACGGACGATACAGTCCTTCTCCAGTATGTGGGGAAGAGAAATTGGATCCTCGTCACATTTGACAAAAAGCAGCGAACCCGGTTTCTCGAAAGAAAGCTCATCAATCAATTCAGGATCCGCGAGTTTGTTTTCACCTCAGGTGAGATAAACGACCCTGGCGACCTTCTCGTGAAAGCCAATCGGCAAATGCGCGCCATATGCAAGAAACATGATGGGCCTTTCGTTGCGTCTATTTCTAACAGTGGGAAAGTCTATTTCCGTATGGAATAAGAATGGCCCCAGACCTGCGAGCGTCGCAAAACCAACAATCCGACTGCTGATGGAAGGGGCTACACACAGGAAGCGACGATCCGCTCTTCAAACTCTTCATTCATCCACTTGCTGAACGCCGCAAACTCCTCATCGCGGACCATCTCTCTTCCTGGTTTTATCCGCCCTGCTCGAGCACTGCCTTGCGGTAGAGCGCGCCCACCTCGCAGCGCAGCAAGTCCTCGGGATCGAACTGCCGAAGAATTCGAGAGCAATCACCTTGTCGAACATGTACGTGTAGTAGTTCGAAGAGTACCCGGTCAGGTTGGCCGAAGCTCACGTACATGCGGCTGCCCCACCCTTGCGCCGCGAAGCACGGGCAAGCAGGGGTGTGGCGATGGGATATGGAATGGCTGGCGCGGCCTCGAAAAAATACGCGATCATTCGGAGCATTTTTGTCGATTTTCGGGATCGTCCGGTCCATTCTAAAGGGGTTGCGCCCAGAAAAATACCCCATGGGGGTATTTAAAAAATGTAATGATTATATTCTTGACGCATGTTCTGGCGTAGTTTAGGGGTTTGGCCGGGCCAAGTCTCAACCGGGCTCGTGCACGGAGTATCCGGCTGTTTCAGCGTAGCGTTACGTCGCGCAACCTAGCTTGGAATCCCGGCCAAAAACACTATACGCGCTTGACGCATGTTCGGGAAGTATGGTCATAAATAGGGGCGAAAGGAACCCGGTCCTCTGAGAATTGCTAGAAGATCGATGGGTGGAGATTATTCCAGCGAAGGGGGAATTACCCGCAATTCTTGAGTTTCGAGGGTTACTTCCGCGAACTCAATCAAGTCCTTTGTTACGTGATTGGCAGAACCACATTTGTGCCCATCCGAGAGGATATAAGGGCACGAAACATGCCCCCCTATTGCTGCGCCTTCTGCTTCGAGTTTATTTCTCAATTCTTCTAATTGAACGTTCTTTCGCACCCACACGACATCGAGAGGAATCTGTTGTTTGCAATGCCAGCAACGTATTGCGTAGAGGCGTTTTTCGAGTTTATTCTTTTTTGCGGCGCGTCTCTTGGATCGAGGCATAACGGCACTAGAATACGCCTATGCCCGATGAAATCAAGGTAAACGCCGCTAAATTCGACCGAATCTTAAAGCGAATGGTAGACGCCAAACCGCTGCCCAAATCAGAGATAAGCGAGCGGATCAAGACGCAGCAGATTGCTAAGAGAGATGCGGCATTCGAGGCGTCCAAGAAACGCCGTCACGCTAAAAAGCTCGGCCAGTAGAGGCTAAGTCATCAAATCGGCTCACATGTGAGGCACGATTCGACCGGCGCAGGGATACGGCTCGCTGCCCCGCCTAACTTGCTGGCCGAAAGGATTATAAAACAAGCTCGGCCAGTAGGTTTCAGACACCCGGCTTGTTAGGTCGTGTGAAAAATCCGAATAATGGACAAATGGCCCCGGTTTTTAGGCCGGGGCTAGTGATGGCGCTATTTCTTTGCTTTGCGCCGTGAAAGCAATACTGGGGTCAGTTTCTCGACTAGAATCCAGCAATTGTTGAGAATAACAAGACTGGCCGCTAGTAGTTGAACACAGGGAAGAATGTACATTCGTGTTCTCCGGCTCGCTCGCCTTCCTCCGGGGAGCAGCCGAGAGCAATTCTATTCCCGATGTCCATTATTCGGACAGCCTAAAACTTGACAAGCTCTTTATACGGCAATGGCTTACGGCAGATCATGTTATTTAACGTCATGCCGAAAATCCACGGCTGCAAACCCCGGCGATTATAGCGGAAACAAAACTCTCGCATGTAGCGGTTGAGATGCCAAGGACTCAAATGGTGGTAACTGCCAACAATCCCGCGTTTGAAGAGGGAAAACGCTGATTCCACGGTAAAGGTGCTGGTGAAATTGCGGGTTTTCAATTCCTCTTTATGGCTTACTAGCTTGTGGTGATCTTCGGCCAAAACAGCGAAATGGGTGGGCGAGTAATCGGCAATCACCTGTTTGGTATCCGCGCCTAATCTGGCGTCAATGACAGGTTTGATTGCCTTGATGGAGCAATTCGGGATTGTCTCAAGGTGGATTTTCCCGCCCCGTTCCGCGAATCCGATGGCGACAGTTTTAGCCTGTTTGCCCGCTTTGACTCCTATTCTCCGTTTGCGCCCGCCGATATAGGTCTCGTCAATTTCGACTATGGAATCAGGTCCGCCGATCTTGGCGTCTGATTCCTCCCGCATGGCCTCTCGTATCCGATGGCAGACGTACCACGCGGTTTTATAGGTCATGCCGATGTGCCGTTGTAGCTGACAGGCGGATATTCCCTTTTTGGCGTCCGCCATCAAAGCGATAGCAGCGAACCATTTGGACAGGGGCAAGTGGGAATCGTGAAACAGCGTCCCCTGAGTCGCGCTGAATTGGAGTTTGCATTTGGCGCATTGGAACAAATAGCGCGGTTTGCCTGTTTTGCCCGTGGATTCAATCGGCCAGCATTTGTCATGGTCGCAAGCCACGCAACGGACGCCGGACGGCCAACGTACCTTAACCAAATGAGCCAGAGCGGATTCCTCAGTTGGGAATTTGCGGGCCAGAGAGTAGAGAGTCATGGGTTGCTCCTATTTTCCGTCAGTTTCAGAGATAACCGCGCCCGGTTATCGGGATGTGTCTCGTCGCAATGCGATGTCTACCTTACTGGTAAGGCATCGACAGCGGTGCGAAGATTGCCGCAATTCCCCGTTAGTATCTGAGTTGGTTGAGTGTTTGAATCTTGCTGTAAGTTGCGAACAGCCTTTGCAACCTTCTCCAATTCAGCCACAATCGCCAGCAAAACCCTCTTTTCCTCTTGTGTCATGTTTGGCCGTCCTTATCGGGCTAGGAATACTATGCACGATTCGGCGACATGTGTCAAGGGGATAGACATTAAAAATGTTATGGGCTTAGGAAGAAGCGGCATTCAGAGAGCTGATTAAGCTACTGAAATGGCAAGAGTAAACCGGTATTTTTGTTTTGTGAAGATTTCCGAGGCCCGGTTTCGCTCCCTGTTGCGCCCTCTCAGGCGGGCCTGGTTTGGAGCCGTTCCTGCTTTCGGGCGCATGTCCCTCGCTCTCTTGAGTCCCCCCGTCTCACTTCAACGTCTCTTATCTAAAGGCGCGGACTGCAAATCCGGCGTCTCGATCGAATGGAATGCAGGGAGACACTCACATGATGAAGAAGCTGGGAATCACACTTCTATTTTTTGCGCTCGGTTCCGTCAGCGCGCTGGCCGCTGATTTTAACGGCAAATGGACCGCGGACGTGCCGGGGCGCAACGGCAACACGCAAACCCTCACCTTCGACTTTCACGTCGACGGCGCAACCCTGACGGGCACGGTCACCACGCGGCGCGGAGACACCGACATCAGCAACGGCAAGGTGGATGGGGACAACATCTCCTTCGACCAGGTGATGAACTTCAACGGAAACTCGATCACCATCAGCTACAAGGGAACGGCCGACGGAGACACCATCAAGTTCACGCGCACATTCGGTGGTGGCGGCGACCGGCCTCCGCAGGAGTTCGTGGCCAAGAGGGCTCCGGCAGAAGCCGCTCCGGCGCCACCCGCACCGGCGCCTGCTCCTGCCGCGCCTCCGCAATAATGGGCCGGCAGCACTGCTGCTGCGTCAAATCAAACTGGAGTGGGCTCGCGACCGGCGCCAATTCGCGCGCCGGGCGCATCTGCATTCAGCTTTACGCCGTCGCCGTCTTCGCTACGTCATCGAGGCCTCGGGCTTCGATTTCGTGGGTTGTACTATCGGTAGATTTCTTTTCGATCGCCGATTGTAACGACGTATATGCATAAAACCTTGTCTTGTATCTCGGCAACGATGCGGTAGTCGCCTACACGATATTTCCAAAAGTCGCCGAGCTTAGAACCCCTTAATGCCGCGCCGATGCTGCGTGGATCGTCCAGTTTTGCCACACGTTGGCCGAGAAATTTAATAATTCGTCGAGCGCTTTGCTTGTCGAGCTTCGAGAGATCCCTCGCTGCACCGGCGTCGTACTCAATCCGCCAGGCCATACCGTTTTTCCATTTCTCTCTGGGTGTATGACCTGCTGCGTCCAGCGCGGTGTTTGATGAGGCGCTGCTCGGCAATATAGAGGGCTTCCAGGTCGCCGATGTGCTCCTGAATGGCCTCGATCATGTAATAGGTTTTGCTCCTGCCTGTGCGCTCCGACAGGCGGCCTAAACGTATTTTCAGGTCTTCTGGCAAGCGTAGAGAAACAGCGGGCATAGGCGCCTCCAACATGGTGCGTGCACTACAAGTATTGCACGAACTCGCGCGCCGCGCGGCACTCCGTGACAAAGCGGACGTGCGCGGGGACTTTGTAGTACGCGATCTGGCTCTGGCAGAAGGCCTTGATCCCTTCTTCAGCTGCTTCCACGCCAAGGTGAGCCAAGTCACCCGGAGTTCGGTATCATCAATCCATGCCCGCTGAATCGCTGGAAACTCGCGATCGAGCCGCCAGTCCGGCGCACCCTTTTAGAACCTACGACAAGCGGCTGGAGCCGATTGCCGCCAAGGTGCTGGCCCAGGAACGCCTGAGCGCCGAGGACGGGTTGGCGCTCTACGGCTCGCCCGATGTGCTGGCCGTAGGCTGGCTGGCCAACCATGTGCGCGAGCGGATGCATGGCGACCTGACCTACTTCAATGTGAATCGCCACATCAACCCCACCAACGTGTGCGTGGCCGCCTGCAAGCTGTGCGCCTTTGGCCGCAAAAAGGGCGACGCTGCCGGCTACACCATGGCCCTCGAAGAGGCGTGGGAGACGGCGGCATCGGGCTACTCGGAGGCGGTGACGGAGTTTCACATTGTCGGCGGGCTGCACCCCGATCTGCCGCTTGAATTCTTCCTCGACCTGGTGCGCGGCCTCAAAGAGCGCTTCCCCAAGGTGCACATCAAGGCCTTCACCATGGTGGAGATCGCTTTTCTGGCGCGGCGCGCCAAGCTCAGCGTAGAAGAGACGCTCGTGAAGCTCCGCGAAGCGGGCGTGGACTCGATGCCTGGCGGCGGCGCGGAGATCTTCGCGGCGCGCGTGCGGTCGATCATCTGCGACCACAAGATCGACGGCGACGAATGGCTCCAAACGGCGCGGACGGCGCACAAGCTGGGCTTCAAGTCGAACGCGACGATGCTGTATGGGCACATTGAGAACGACGCCGACCGCGTGGATCATCTGCTCAAGCTGCGCGCGTTGCAGGACGAGACCGGGGGGTTCCAGACGTTCATTCCGCTGGCTTTTCACCCGGAAAATACGGCCCTGGACCACCTGCCGGTGACCACGGGGCTGACCGACATCCGGCAGATTGCCGTCGGCCGGCTGCTGCTCGATAACTTCCCGCACGTCAAGGCGTACTGGCAGATGATGACGCCCAAGATTGCGCAGATCGCACTGCGCTTCGGCGCCGACGACCTGGACGGAACCGTGATCGAGGAGAAGATCTACCACGATGCCGGAGCTACTACTCCGCAGGGCCTCACGCGCAAGGAGCTCTGCCGCCTGATCACCGAAGCCGGCCGGATTCCGGTCGAGCGCGACACGCTTTACCGGCCCGTAACGCGGAACGAGGAGAGCTTTACGGTTGCGGTATAACGCCTCCCCGTCCCCAACGACCGTCCGGCTTCCCCTGCACCGATCGCATGGGACTTGAACGGCTGACGGGGCTTGAGGTTGAACATAGCCCCTCTTTCTGATAAGCTAGACTTAGCTAAGCTAATCCGTATGACAAAGCCAGTCAATATCTTCGCCGCTAAAACAAATCTCTCGAAGCTCGTCGCGAGGGCCGAGAAAGGCGAGGATATAATCATCGCCCGCGCCGGCAAGCCGGTGGCGCGCCTTACACAACTGGAGCCGGTAAAAAAGCCCATACGCTTCGGCCTGATGAAGGGGCAGATCTGGGTCGCCGACGACTTTGATGCTCCGCTTCCCGATGAGGTTCTGGCCGGCTTTGAGGACGGTCCGGTCTTTCCGCCGGAGCGCCCAACCACGGGCGAGGCTGACCCAGTTAAAGATCCAATGAGGAAGGCCTGACCGTGCGTTTGCTGCTCGATTCACATGTCCTGATCTGGTTGATGGGAGAAGATGCGCGCCTCACGGCTGAGGCGCGCTCGCTGATCACCGGCGCCACAGCAGTCTTTGTTTCCACCGCGAGTTTTTGGGAGCTTTCCATCAAAGCGAGCTTGGGAAAGTTGCGACTTGACATCGAGCGCCTGGCCGATCTTCTAGATGCAGCGGGAATCCAGGAGCTTCAGATCACAAGAAGGCATGTCCTGTCAGTTGCCCGTTTGCCGCTACTGCACCGCGATCCCTTCGATCGTTTGCTCGTTGCGCAGGCTAATGCAGAAATCATGCGCCTGGTGACGAACGACCCGAAATTGGCTCCCTATTCCGATCTGGTTGTGATGGTCTGAAGTGCTCACTGCCGCACCACCACGCCGTTCTTCATCACAAAGCTCACGTGCTCCACTACAGAGATATCGTCGAGCGGGTTGCCGGGTACGGCGACGATGTCGGCGTAGTATCCCGGCTTGAGCTCGCCGATCTGCCCGTCCCAGCGCAGCAGCTTTGCGCCGTTGATCATGTCAGCCTGAAGCACGGCCAGCGGCTTCATGCCATAGCGGACCATCAGCGTGAGCTCGCGCGCCTGCGTGCCGTGCGGAAACGGCCCCACATCGGAGCCCACGGCAAAGGGAATGCCGGCAGCGATCTGTTTCTTGAACTCCGCGATCTTGTAGTCGAGCTGCGCCTGTTCGCGCGCGGCCGCTTCCGGCGTGGCGGCGTGCCGCGCGAAATACTCGAAGATGGTGAAAGTGGGCACAGCGAAGATGCCCTTCTCCTTCATCAGCCGCATCGTTTCGTCGCTGAGCTGCGTGGCGTGGTCGATGGAGGCCACCCCGGCCTCAGCCGCGTAGAGCGTGCCCGGCTCGCCCATGGCGTGTACGCCTATGCCCACACCCGTGCCGAGCCGTTTTTCCTCCTCGACCGCGGCGGCGAGCTGCGCCTCGGTGTATTGGTACGGCGTGCGCAAAATGCCGTCAATCATGCGGTCCGGCCCGGTTTCGTAAATCTTGGTGAAGTCCGCGCCTTCCTTGTGCTGCTCGCGCATCACGGCGACGATCTGGTCGGCGGTATTCGCGTAGTCGGCGTTCGAGAGCACGTGCTGCGCGGGATTGAATTGGATTGCATCCTCGTGGCCGCCCAGAATGTCGATGGCATTGCCGCTGATGCGCAGACGCGGACCCGGAATGAGCCCCTGGTTAATGGCGTCGCGTACCGCGGTGCTGGCCGAACCCGCGCCCTCGGTGCCCATGTCGCGTTCGGCCGTGAACCCGGCCATCAGGTCGGCCTTGGCGGCCTGCTCGGCCAGAATGGTTCGCCACGGCACGGACTCCTCCACCGTTTGCAGGTCCTCCGCTCCGGGATGCAGAAACAGATGCACGTGCGCGTCGATAAGGCCGGGCAGCAGCGTCGTATCGCCCAGATCGATGATCTTTGCGCCTTGCGGATGGTCAACCGTCGTTCCGACGGCCTTGATCCGCTCGCCCTCGATCAGAATCTCTCCCGGCTGAAGGATGTTTCCGGTTTCGACCTCGAGCAGCCGCGCGGCGTGCAGCACGATGGGCGCGGACGGCGGTTGCGCGGTCGCAGCAGAAACAACCGCCATCGCACAGGCCAGCAGGAACAGCGTCCGGCAAGATAGACCGAAGCTCCAGCGCAAACAAATCATGGATATGAATATCGCGCATCTGCCTTGGCTTGTCGATGTTCGGATCTGAAAAGACAGCTGCGAGACGGTTAAAGGACAACGGGGCATTCGACCCGAAAAATACGCTTGACGTAACGCATAATGCGAGCTATTCTGGCAAGTGATCGCCGGCTATCGGGACAAGCGCACCAGTGATTTTGCGGCGGGAAAACGGGTCAAGGCCTTTTCCGGCATCGAGCGGCCCGCGCGGCTCAAGCTGGATCGCCTGGACGCGGCAACTGCGGTTAAAGACCTTGCGGCCTTGCCCGGCAATCGATTTGAGGTGCTGTCGGGCGACCGAAAAGGACAGTACAGCATCCGCGTTAATGACAAATGGCGGATCTGCTTCGAATGGCCGAAGGGAGATCCGGGTCCGTCGAACGTAGAGATTGTCGATTATCGCTAGGGGAACGCAATGGCAGTCATCGTAATCCATCCGGGTGAACACCTGGCCCTCGAGCTGGAGGAACTGGGCATGAGCGCATCCGAGTTGGCGCGCAAGCTCGACGTGCCGGCCAATCGCATTACCGGCATCCTGAACGGGCAACGCGCCGTCACCGGCGACACAGCGCTGCGCCTGGCGCATTTCTTCGGCACCAGCGCAGAGTTCTGGGTAAATCTTCAAAGCCTCTACGAGCTGCGCATTGCAAAGCGCAAGGCGGGCAAGACAATTTTGACGTTGCCAAGGTTGAAGAGATCGCAGAAGGCTGCCGCATAGGCGCGTTGATGTGCTGCAGCGTTAATACGCCCCAATCCCCGTCGGATTCTGCCCCAGAGTCAGCGCGTGGATGTCGTGCGTGCCCTCGTAGGTCTTTACCGGCTCGAAATTCATGCTGTGCCGCATGACGGGGTAGTCCTCCGTCACGCCGTTGGCTCCAAGAATGTCACGCGCCAGCCGCGCGCATTCCAGCGCCATCCACACATTGTTCCGCTTGGCCATCGAAATATTCTGGTGGACTGCGGTTCCCGCGTCCTTCAACCGGCCCACGTGCAGCGAGAGCAGCTGCTCCTTGGAGATTTCGCTCACCATCCACACCAGCTTCTCCTGAACGAGCCGATGGCTGGCGATTGGCTGGCTGCGAAACTGCTTCCTCGTTTTGGCGTAGTTCAGCGCCGTCGAGTAGCAATCCATGGCCGTGCCTGCCGTTCCGGCCGTTCACCGGGACAGATGAGTGTAGCAGCCTATGGCCTTCTTTTCTGCGCGGCCGGGTTCGGGGCCTCAAGCGGGGCGCGGCATCGGTTTTTCGTGGATGATCATCCAATTCACGCCGAACTTGTCGCGGATCTGTCCAAACCGGTGCGCAAAGAATGTCTCACCCATTTTCATGAAAACCTCGCCGCCCTCGGTGAGCACTGCGTAGATGCGTTCTGCCTCTTCGTTGCTGTCTACTGAAAGCGTCAGATAGGCGCTCCGCATTGGCTCCGCTTTCGGACCGTCGCTGGCCATCAGCAGCGTGTCTCCGATCATGATGCGGGCATGAAGAATGCTCTTTTCCATTCCCGGCGGAGCCATCTTCGGGTCGGGCATCTGATCGAACGTCATCATCGTGAGGATCTTTGCGCCCAGATGCTTTTCGTAAAACTGGAGCGCATCTTTGCACTTGCCGGGGAAGTTCACATACGTCGTCATTTTCATCGCTTTGATTTTCCTTTCGGGGAATTGGATTTGGAATCGGGCTTCGACTTGAGCTTTGAAAAGGGTGGGATGAGCGGCATGGGATCGCGCTGCTCCCAGCGGCGAACGGTTTCCGCGAGCACCACTGCGCGGTTTTGCTCCATCTGTTCAATCGCTGCGCAGGGCGCATTCGTCTCCTCATGATGCGCGCCCCAGATTAAGATTTCGAGAAGAACGGGCGCCAGCGCGATGCCTTTTGCGGTCAACCGGTAGTGCGTACTGCGGCCGTCTTCGGTCGCGGGCTCACGGACGAGAATGCATCCCGCCTCCAGCTTTTGCAGGCGGTCAGACAGGATGTTCGTGGCAATTCCCTCGCCGGAGCGCTGGAACTCGCGGAAGGTGCGATAGCCGCGCACCATCATGTCACGAACCAGCAGCAACGACCAGCGATCTCCCAACAGGTCGAGAGCCGTGCTCACGGGGCACCCTGAGCGGTGCTTCGTCTTCGGAATTCCGGCCACGAAAGCATCCTACAAAAATCACTTGCGAATTGCAACCTAAAATGATACCAATGTTGTGCCGGCCAATCCCCGCGTTCCGCGGCCGGACTCCATGAATCAGGTGGCTCCCCATGAGCGCACTCCAAAACTCTCCCCGCATCACGCCCTTTCTCTGGTTCGACTCGAACGCCGAGGAGGCGGTCGAGTTCTATTGCAGCATCTTCCCCAACTCGCGCCGCCTGAGCGAATTGCGCAACACCGGCGACGCCCCCGGCCCCAAGGGCGGCATCCTGACCATCACCTTTGAGCTCGACGGCCTGAAATTCACCGCCCTCAACGGCGGCCCGGCGTTCAAATTCACTGAAGCCGTTTCGTTCGTCGTCCGCTGCAGCTCGCAGATGGAAGTCGATTCCTACTGGTCGAAGCTCACCGCCGGCGGCAGCGAAAGCCAGTGCGGATGGCTCAAGGACAAGTTCGGCCTGAGCTGGCAGATCGTTCCCGCGCGGCTGGCCGAGTTCATCCGGCATCCCATGGCCATGCAGGCCATGCTCAGGATGAAGAAGCTCGACATCGCCGAACTGGAACGGGCCGCGCGCGGATAGCGCCGCTTAAGCCCTGGTAGTGGGGCAGTTTGAAGAAGCATTCCCCCAGAGCCGAAAGCCCTGATTCATTTGGCGCGATTTACGGCACGAGGCCCAGAGGGCGCCCCGTCGTGCCCTTTCAAAACGCATCCAAGCTGTCCCACTACCCTGACAACGGACCACTGGTTTTCCCTGCCTTATAATGAAGAGTCAGGAATGTTGATTTCGCGCGGCTGGAGCAGTCCTCTCCCCGCTACCGGACCACGGATGCCCGAACATATCAAAAAACAGCTTTTGGAGGAGATCGAGCAGCTCGAATACGAGCTTGCTCACGAGCTCCCGGCCGAGATCAAGAAGGCCCGGGCACTGGGAGATCTGTCGGAGAACGCTGAGTATCACATGGCCAAGCAGCGGCAGCAGTTCGTCGATGCCCGGCTAGGCCAGTTGAAGAAGCGTATGGGGGAGCTTTCGCTGGTCAACCTGGCAAACATTCCCAGGGATAAGGCCGGATTCGGATCGACGGTGGTGGTCTACGACTCGACCAAGGACGAGGAAATCGTCTACCGCCTGGTGACCAGCGAGGAGGCAGACGTCTCCAAGGGCCTGATCTCTACCACTTCACCCATTGGGCGCGGGATCGTGGGCAAGAAGGTGGGCGACGTGGCCACCATCGTAACGCCCAACGGCAAGCGTCAGTTGGAGATTTTGAAACTGACCACCATCCACGACGGCGCCGGCGAGGAAGCAGGCGATGCCGCCTCCGGCGCGGCGCAGTAGCAAGGAAGAACTAACTGCTAGCCTCTAGCTTCTAGCTCTTCCGCAGTGAAACAATGAATCTGGTTCCGGCAGAGAAGTGGCTAGGAGCCGGTAGCTAGGAGCTGGAAGCTCAAATGACCTGGACAAGCGCCTTTGGCCGTGCCTGCGGATGGCTCCTTGACCGCATCGTGTATGGGTTGGCGCTCACGCGCATCTCTCCCAACGTTCTCACCTTCCTCGGCCTGGTCATCAACATTGCCGCCGCGTTTCTGTTTGGCCACGCCAACGCCGCCAACGGCGACCGCATGTTCTTCTTCGCCGGGCTGGTCATCTTCGGCGCGGGCATCTTCGACATGGTTGACGGCCGCGTGGCGCGACGCATCAACAAGGTGACGGTCTTTGGCTCGTTCTTTGACTCGGTCATCGACCGTTACTCCGACGTGGTGCTCTTCTTCGGCCTGCTGGTCTACTACGGCCGCATCAACCGCTTCCGCTACGTTGTGCTGGTGGCGTTCGTCATGGTCACCTCGCTGATGGTCAGCTATACGCGCGCCCGCGCCGAGTCGCTCATCGCCCAGTGCAAGGTAGGCTTCATGGAGCGGCCGGAGCGCATTGTGCTCATCCTGCTGGGCGCGTTGTTCAATCATTGGGGCTTGATGGCCCCTGTGTTGTGGGTGCTGGCCGTGTTCTCCACATTCACCGTCGTTCATCGCGTCGTGCATACCTACCAGAACACGAAGCACTTGCCGACGCTGAGCTGAGCGGGAGAACGAAACGCATCATTCGGGTGCGCTCTGTTTGCGCTTTTGGCTCAGTGCGACTTCTTGGAACTGTCTCGGCTCGTGGCAGTTACGATAAAGTGATACGGTAGTGGCAGATTCCCGTGGGAAGGAGAAGCAACCATGGCCCAGCATCCGTTTCTCAAGTCGATCCGCCCGGTCAATCTGCTCTCCTTCGGACCCAACACGGAAGAAATCGAGTTGCGTCCACTGAACATTTTGATAGGGCCAAATGGGTCGGGAAAGTCAAACCTTATTGAGATTCTTGCACTGCTGAGCAAGCTGCCAGACAAGGATCCATGGTCCGCGGTCATTCAAACTGGTGGTGCGCTGGAGTGGATTTGGAAGGGTGAGACCGAAGGGA
>JBEKXX010000004.1:0-43075 GCA_049511595.1 Occallatibacter sp.
CACGCGGCCGGCACTGAGCTGGTGATCGAATACATCGAACAGTATTGGGCGCCGACCGTAACCAGCACTCAGATGCTTGCTGCATTGTCCGGGCGGATCGTACAACCTTCGCGGCCGGCTCAATAGGCGGCATAAAGGGAGGCTGCGCGACGAAATCCGTGGCCTGTGTCCCGTTCTCAGCGAAGCAAACTCACCACCTTTTACATCTGTCACCCAGAGCGGCCAGAGCGTAGCGGTGGGAGCCGAAAGCCTGCCCTGAGCTTGCCGAAAGGCGCCCTTCATCGCGCCAAATGAATCGGGGCTTTAGCTGTGCCCGCTGGGAGCACGAGCGACCGGGCGCAACAGCGACGGATTCTTGAAGCCTCGCTCGACGGTGAGCGGCTGGAAGCGATGCCCGTGAACGAATGCGTCGATCGGTACGTTCCGGAGCTTTGATTCGGTAACGAATCCCCCAAAATCGGTAACAAATCCCGTAAAAAATTAACAAAAAGCGACGAATTTCGACGCGGAAATTCGTACGATTTGTTGATTATAAATGACTTATGCACTAGAAATCGCAAAAATAGGGGGGAGGGGGTAGGGGGTGGTGGGGTACGGACCGGTTACATACCTGACATTTTGAACCGGGGACATATCCGACACCGCACGCTGGGCTGTTTCCGATCATGATGCGATTGTGCGCCGAAGGACGGAAACGATCTGCAAATGTAAGTTGCTAGAATGCAGTGGTTTATGGATTCCGCCGCTTGACAACAATGTTCGATGAGCGGGAACGAAGATCCGGGAGGGCGGCGGAGGGAACCCCGCCAGCTTTCAAACTCGCACGATGCTATGCCACGAGCACACGAGCTTGAGATCGCTCTCGTGGGGCAGCCTCGACCTCGATCCGAATATCCTGGCCGAGGAGAAGGAGGAAACGCATCAGCCGCTCCAAAGAGAAGCCAGTGAGGTGACCGCGTAGTAAATTGGACACCTTTGGCTGATCGATTCCCAGCAATTTGGCCGCCTTGGCCTGTGTTAGCCTTCGCTCGCGAAGGAGCACGGCGATCTTGCTCGCCAGTTCGGCCTTGGCGAGCGCCTCTTCGGGGTTGGGCACGCCAAGATCGGCAAAGACGTTTCCGCTGCTGACCACGTAGTCGCGTTCGCGTTTCGGCATTTCTATACCTCCTCTTGCCGATCGATTTCGATGGCGCGGCGTAATCGCTGCTTCACCAGATCGATCTCGCTCTTCGGCGTGGCGATTCCATGCTTCGCTTTCTTTTGAAAAGCGTGCAGCACATAAACCGCATTCTGCAGCCTGACCGTGTAAACGGTGCGGAAGGTGTCTCCGGAACGATCGGAGACAACTTCCAGGATTCCGCCGGAAAGACCTCGCAAAGGTTTCGCATCCGGGTGCCTATTGCCGATCTGCGCCTGGTACATCGCATACCCGACGTGGCGCTGGACCGGCTCCGGGAATCTGCACAGAACCCGGTGTGAGTCACCAACGAAGATCAGTTGCTTCGCTTGCACCTTCGCTTACCCGCAATATGCCAGATTTGGCATATCCAGTCAAGTGCGGATGCGGCCTGTGGGCAGGGTGGAATTTTTTCTACTATGGCGTCCGATATGCGCGGAGGTGCGAGCGAGATGAAAGAGATCGTCTTCGAGGTCGCGCAAGAGGCCGATGGCGGCTACACGGCCGAGCCATCGGCGAGAACATCTTCACGCAAGCGGACAGTTGGGACGAGCTGCGCGCCAATGCGAAAGAGGCGGTGCAAGCCTTCTATTTCGGCTCCGCTCCGCCTGCGTCGATCCTGCTGCGCCTGGTGCGCGAGGAAGTGCTGGCCGTGGCATGAAGCTGCCTCCTTTTTGAATAAGATGATCTGAGGTATCATCGACACATGGGCGTGGTTCACATTCCGGAGGCCGAGGCGGCGCGTAGCCTTTCCGCGTTGATGATGCGAGCTTACGCAGGCGAAGAGATCGTGATCGACAACGGCGCGCTCACGGTGGTGCTAACTCCTTCCCTGGCACCGCGGCGACGCTCGGTTTCCGAGTGCATCGCGCTGGCTCGGAGCCACGAAGAGACGGCCAGCGAGACGCCTGTTCTGGATGCGGATTTCGCCGCTGACGTCGAAGAGATTGCGCGCAATCGCAAGCCCTGGAATCCACCGGAATGGGATTGATTCTCGATTCCACTTATCTGATCGCCGCCGAGCGGCAGGGAAAATCCGTCCTTCAAATTCTCGAACAAGTAGAGACCGCGTTTGGCGCGGCGGATATCGGCATCTCGGTTATCGCCGTGGCCGAGCTGGTGCATGGAGCCTATCGCGCGCAGAATGAAGCGCGGAAGCAGCGGCGGCTCATGTTCATTGACAGACTTTGCACGGATATTCCCGTCTACCCGGTCACGCTGGGGATTGCGCGCGTGGTTGGCCGGTTGGAGGGTGAGTTGGCGGCGCAAGGTGTCTCGATTGCGTTTGAGGACCTGGCCATTGGCGCCACGGCTCTTGCGCTTGGGTTCGAGGTCGCCACGGCGAACTTACGGCATTTCCAATCCATTCCGGGATTGAAAGTCGTGGCAACTTAAGCGGCGTTGCTCGGAGTGCCCCAGGTCCCGGAAACGAAACCTGGGGCACCCGGCGATATAGTGAATGTGGGTCACCCGCAGACTCGCACGGATGGTTCTGATTAAGGTCGAACGGGAGAAAACAGAAAGCCTGAATGAAAGATCAGCTTGTCGATAAGTTGCGGATTGCCGTTTCCGAGGACATCTCGAAAGAATGTCAGGTTGTTTATATCCTTGCGGAGTCAAGGAAGTTGTTGGAGAAATACCCTCCTGACCCGGCTCCTTTCGCCTTCAAAATGTACTGCCATTGGGCCCTACACATCGACTTGACGAATCCTGGAACGACAGAGATATTTCTGCAGCGCGTTGATAAATTCGTAGAAAGTTTCGTTGCTCGTAACGCGAGCATCCTCCTAGCCAGTAACGCGGAGATTCTCGAAGAGAAGCAGATGTTTTACGAATTCGCATTTTGGGATACGTTTCGCCAACAGTTTCAGGGGTTCCTCAAAGCGTACGGCTTGCCGACTGCACTCTGCGACGAGGACAAGCGCTGGCACGATTTCCTTCGGTACTATGCTCGTGTAATCGAAGACGGCACCCTTTGCTGCGGAGCAAAGGTTAAACACGGAGTAAAGGTTAAGCGCCTTAGATTTGTTGAGAAGATAATAGTCGAAAAAGGAAGACCGAGGCCGACCAACAATTCCGCTCCTTTCGATTTGGCATGGCACATAGTGCTATTGGACGGAAGGGCATTGACCGTGGACGTTTCGGCCGCCGATCTGCCGGATGGCAGCCCGATGCTTGTTCATGGAATCAAATTGCAATGGGAAGGGAGAAGTGGGTTTTTCACCGCGTGAATCTGCGAAACTGCGTGGTCCAGAATCGCGCAGGAAACCAGAAACAGAACGCGGACCTTGTGGTCCGCGTCCCTGGTTCTTTCACATTGTTCATCGTCTATTGGCACGGCTGTAAGCCGTGCCCTTTCAAAACTACCTAAGCTTTTGCCAGGACCGGTTTGCCCAGCCGCTCGGCCATGATCTCGTGGGCGTGGGCAAAGAACTCGTCCTTGGAAATCTTGCCTGCGTCGAGGTCGGCGAGAATGGCTTTCTGCGCCTGGTACTCGCGGTTGACGATGCCGGCCTTGGACTGCAACAGGCGCCAGGCCTTGCGGCGCTCCACGCAGAACAGCACCAGTTGGCGGCTGATCGCGTAGTGGACTGTCTTGCCGTCCTGATCGAAGGCGATGTACACGCCGAAGTCGGGAGCGTAGCTGCGGTGCTGCGGGTCCAGGTAGCGGCGGTAGACCACGTCCTGCTGCGTGATGCGGACCAGCATATTATCGAGCGGGATTTTTCCCTGGATTTGGTCCGGCTTTAGTTTCTTCAAATGATTCCGGAAGCGCGCCTCAGTGACGCACCAGTGCGCCACGGTGTAGCGATACGGCTCGTTGGTGACCTTGGACTTGGTTTCGTACCAATCGAGATCGATGGACGGGTTGCCTTTGATGTCGAGCGCCTCCTGGTAGCTTTCGCCCTTGCGCGGGTCGAAGACGAACTCCGGCGCGCCGCGCGAATCGCGCACGCGCTGCGCCTGGAAAAGCGCCATGTCGTCGGCTACGCCATGCTCCGGCTGGCAGGTGGTGAACGCCTGCAGGAACATGGTGCCGCGATACTCGAGGCCGTCAAGAATGGCGCGGTAGAGCTTGGGCGCGTTGGCCATGGAGACTTGCGCGACGAAGGGTGAGCCGTGGCCGGCAAGGAAGGTCTCGGCCACCGTCTTCTTCTCGGTGTTCTTGCCCTGCGTGGCCGAGCCGAAGACGTTCATGTCGTTGCCGCCGAGCATGGGGGTGGAGTCGGAGTTCTGTCCGCCGGTGTTCGAGTATACCTGCGTATCGAGCATCAGCACCTTGACGTTGGGCCGGTTCTGCAGCATCACCTTCGAGGTGTTCTGGTAGCCGATGTCGCCGATGCCGCCGTCGCCGCCGACAACCCAGACCTTGGGCAGTTCGACAATCTCCTGGTCGGTCATGAGCGCGTCGGTAAAGTGCGCGAATTGGTAGTACTCTTCTTCGCTGAGCACGTTTGTATCACGGGTCAGCAGAATGTCGGCCAGCCGCTCGGGAATGACGGAGCGGCGCGCGTGATCGACGATGAAGCTCTCGCCCATGAGCCAGCCGACGGTGACGCCGTCCTGAAAGAGCGAGTTCATCCAGGGATAGGGATGCGGATTGTTGGGCGCGGTCGAGCCATACACCGTGTTGCAGCCGGTGTGCGCAGCCATGGCCATCACGCTCATGCCGTTGGCGAGGCGGCCGTCGATGGGCTGGAGGTTTTTGTGGTTGAAGGCCTCGGTGAGCAGCACCGCGGCGATGGCCTCGACCAACTGCGCGTCGGCGATGGGGCCATGCTCGGATTCGTAGGCCGCGATGCGCGCATTGGTGTCTTTCTCATCTTCGCCGCCAAGGCCCATCACGAGGTGCGCGATGGCCTGGCGGAGGCGGGCGTAGTCGGCAGGATTGCTCTCCTTGATGGCGGCGAGGCGGGCCGCGCCGTTCTTTTCAAGGTCGCCAGCTTTGGCGACGAAGCGGTCGGACTTGGCGTGGTAGACGGGCCGCATGTACGCCTCGGTGACGGCGGCGATGGAGCGCAGCACGCTCTTTTCGCCGCAGCCGGCGCAGGCGCCGTCGCCGGCAACGAGCGCGTCGTAATTGGTGCGGACCATAAGCATGTTGCGCAGCGTGGCGGTCTTTGAGTCGGCAGGATTGGCGCCGTTGTAAAGGCCGAGATACTTCTGCGATGTGTCGGGCAGGAGGTCGAGGAATGCCGTGCCGGTTTCGTGCTCGGCGTTGACCTCTTCGGTTTCCTGAACCATCTTGAGCGCCATGTGGTCGCCGCAGGCGGTGACGCATGCCGCGCAGCCTTTGCACAGATCGCTGACAAAGATGGAGAAGATGCCGCCGGAGCCCGGCGTCTTGCGCTCGGGCGAGGAGAAGATGGCGTTGGTCTTCTGATACGCCATCGGGACTTTGTCGATGATGGAGAAGAACTGCGCCTTGGCTTCCGGCGAGAATCCGTCGACGGACTCGGTGACCTCGCGGACGATGTGTTGCAGCGGTGTGCCACTCTTCATTTCGGCCAACATGCGCTGCCGCGTGAGCTTCTCGATTTCGGGCAACTTGTCGATCATCTTTCTGCGCTCGGCGGGGTCGGCGACGTAGCGCGTGACGGCCGTGCCGAGGATGGTGCTCAGGTCCTGCGAGCAGTTAGGGAGGGCAGTATCCGGACAGACCGAGATGCACTCCATGCACTGCGTGCAATTCTCCGGAATGTAGAGCGGTGTCTCGCGGCGGGCGACGTACTTAGAGGCGGTATCGCCCGTGGCGGCGGCGATGACGCCCATGGCGGAGAGCGGCGTGGCCGGCTGGTTGTAGCCGTAATGTGAGCGGAACTCGGCGTCGAAAACATTGACTTGAGAAATCGGCGTGCGTGGCGCCTGGCCTGCGGGGGGCGGCGTGGAGCGGCGCATTCCAGGAACGGCGCTTGCCGCCACTTCAACAAAAGCCGGCGCCTGCGCCAGAATCGGAAGCAACGCCTGCCCGCGCAGGCTGGAGTGATCGGCGGCTGCGACTTCGCCGATGGCGATTTCTTTCACGCGCTCGAAGCCCTGAATCATGACTTCCATGTTCGACTGGACAACCGCGTCGCCCAGCTTGCCGAACTTCTTTACATACTGCTTGTGAACAACCTCGCGGAACTGCTCCTGCGTGATGCCAAACTCCTTGAGCATGGGGCTGACCGCGAAGAATGCACCGAGGAACGCGTTGCCCTGCATGCGCAGTTGCAGATCGCCGCGGTCGGTGGCTTTGCGCGCGATTTCGAAACCGGGCAGCGTAAAGACGCGAATCTTCTTCTGGATGATTTGCTGGCGCGCCCAGATGGGCAGGTTCTGCCAGGCGTGCGCGCCGTCCACGTCCGACTCCCAGACCAGGCTGCCGCCCTCCTGCATGCCATCGAGCGGATTGGTGTGGGTGAAGGCCTTGGGATCGCAGCAGAGAACGACGGTGACGTGGCGCAGATCGCAGTTGACGCGGATGCGCTCCTTGGCTGCAACCATGAAGTAGCTGGTGGGCGCGCCCTTCTTTTCCGAGCCGTACTTGGGATTGGCGCTGACGTGGATGACTTCCCTGGGATTGCCGAGCTCGTCGACAAGATGGTCGCGCTCGAAGAGCAGATCGTTCAGGTCGCCGAGAATGGCGCCGAGATTTTTGCCGGTGGTGATGGCGCCCCAGCCGCCGATGGAATGGAAGCGCACTGCGACCGCGCCCGCAGGAAGCAATGACGGCGTCTCGTCGGCGATGACGGAGTAGGGGTGGTCGATGCCGAGGACAATGAAGTTCACGTCGTCGGCTGCGGTCTTGCCATCTTTGCGCGCGCGGCCGGCGGCGGCGAATTCGTAGGCGCCGATGATGTGCTCGGGGCGGAAATCGCGCGAGCCCAGGCCGTAGCTGCCGCCGATGAAGCGCGGAACTTCGGCGAGCGTAATGGCGGGCAGGCCGCCGGTTCCCTGCAATGCTTTGGAAAATGCGGTGCGGATGTCGCGGCCGAGCGGATTGTCGCCCGAAAGAGCTTCGTCGGTGCGCTCGAGAATGATGACGTTCTTCTTGCCTTTGAGCGCGGCGACGAGAGCGGCCTCGGGGAACGGACGGATAACGTTGACATGGATGGAGCCTACGCTCGCGTTGCGCGTTTGGCGCAGGTAGTCGACCGCGGCCTCGATGTTTTCCGCAGCCGAACCGAGCGAAACAAAGACGGTGTCGGCGTCGGCGGTTTTGTACTCGCTGATGAGGCCGTAGCGGCGGCCGGTGAGCTCGGCGAACTTCTCGTAGGCTTCTTCAAGGAACTCGAGAATCGGCTCGGCAAAGTTGTTGCGCCGCGCGATGACGCCCTGCATGTAGTGTTCCTGGTTCTGCACGGGACCGAGCAGGACCGGATTCGTCAGATCCATCATCTTCGGCACACGCCGCCGTGTCGGCCCGAACAGAACGCGCTGCGCCTCGGTGGGGCAATCGATGATGTCGTCGGGCGCGCCCAGATACTCGCGAATCAGCTCCGATTCATGTTTGTAAAAGGTGCGCTCCAGGTGCGTGGTGAGGAAACCGTCCATGATGTTCATGCCGGGCGTCAGCGAAAGCTCCGTCACGCGGCGCAGAATCAGCGCCTGGTCGGCGGCCTGCTGCGCGTCCTTGCCGAAGAGCATGATCCAGCCGGTGTCGAGCGCACCGTAAATGTCGTCGTGGCCGCAGTGGACGTTGAGCGCCTGCTTGGTGAGCGCGCGGGCGCCTACTTCCAGCACCATCGTCGAACCCTTGCCGGGCGCGTGGTAGTCCTGCTCGACGCCGTAGACCACTCCCTGGCCCGAAGTGAAGTTGACCACGCGCTTGCCGCAAACCGAATGGGCGATGGCTCCGCCCTGCGCCGCGTGCTCGCCCTCGGCCTCGATGGCCAGCGTGTTGTTCCCGAAAACATTCAGATGTCCCTCGGCGTAGGCTTGCTGGAAGAGCTCGCCGCCTTCCGTGGAGGGCGTGATGGGGTAAAACACGCCGGCGTCGGCGATGCGCGTTTCGGTGTGGTAGCTGACGAGTTGGTTTCCGTTGGCGGTAACGCGGATGCCTGGATAGCGAGCAGCCTTCATAGATTCCTCACCATTCCTACCTTATTGATGCTCTTACACTGCGTTGGGACGACGAAATGCGTGGCGCAATCCTTTTTGCAGCCACGTCCTGCCGCGTCATGCGCGGCACATCGACGCCTCTGCGCGAGCCTCAGACAGCCCGTCAAAAACCCTTAACGATTTCCATGCAAGTCGAACAGCTGAAACGGCAATCAGGAGACCTAAGGGGAAGGTTACTCCTTGAGATCAGCTTACGATCAGTATGCGCCATTTCAAGGGATGCCGTCTTAGAAGATGGTACAGCTGCCTCCACCCGCCTGCAATGGAATTTGCCGCGCCTCACCCGCCCTCATTCGCCTCCCCAATCGGCTGCGCTACCATAAACACAGGATTGAGGTTCCAAATGTTCGTCGTGGTCTGGCAGTTTGAAATTACCGAGGATAAGGTGACCGATTTTGAGGCCGCATACGGGCCTGAGGGTGCCTGGGCGCAGCTTTTCCGCACTTCGCCCGATTACCGGGGAACGGAGCTGCTGCGCGACGCTTACGTTCCCGGCAGCTATCTGACCATCGACCGCTGGACCAGCGAGGAAGCCTTCCGCGCGTTCCGCAAAGCACATGACTCCGAGTACGAGGTCCTGGACCGCAAGTGCGATGCGCTGACCAGCAAAGAGACGCGGGTGGGGGCGTATACGGACTGAACAGCTATTCCAGGACCAGCAAGTTGTCGCGAAACTCGTCTCCTGCCATAAATTGGAATCCCTTGTCGAAGGTGACCAGTACGCGACTTTCTCTTATCGCAAGACCCAAAAGGTAGGCGTCGGTCACCTGTTGGTGACCGCGGATGCGTGAGGCGAATCGAGCGGTGAGAGTGACCCAACTTTCGTCGATGGGACAGTAGTCGCAAATCCCCTTAAGTGTTTGAAGGATGGCGATGGCCTGCTCCAAGGTGCGTGGGCCGGGGCGGAATGCGGGATTCGTCGTCACGCGTAAAAATCCTGCCTCTGTTAAAGGGCAAAGGGCCCAGTTCCCTCTACCAAATGAAGAGAACCAGTTCCGCGCTTTCTGGTGATGCTTATGCTCCGAATCCGAGAGCGCGATTAAGACGTTCAAGTCAAGCAAACTTTTCCGGATCAAACTCTTCCTCCTCGAGTTTCTTCACCATTTCATCGGTAATCACTCTACCGCCGCCAATTGGAGGAAACATTGGGAAACCGTCTGGAGAAAATACGATTTCTGGTTTGGGCGCCGGCGCAGTCTCGGCTTTGCGGACAAGTTCGTTCATTGCGGCGCTAAGGGTGATTCCTTTCGCGTTGGCATAGTACGAAGCGAACTCATGCACGTCATCATCGAGTGTGATTGTTGTCCTCATGGGTCTATTGTGCATCAATTTTCCATTTGATGCAATTCCATTGGCTTGATGCAGTTTTATTACATTGATGCACAAACAGCAATTTGATGCACTCCTCAGGCCTTGGTTGTGGTCCTCAGCACGCATCTCATCCGACCGCCTCGTATTTTCCCTATTTCTTCGCTATTTTTCGCTATCCTTATGTGTCTCATCCTGATACAATCCCTTCGAAATTCAATTCAACCCCCGGCCGTTTCCTGTGAGGAAAGCAGGAGAGTGCGCAGGGTGATTATTTTTGAGGAGCCCTCCCAATGGCCATCGTTGACGACCGCGCCAAAGCCGTAGAACTAGCCCTTGCACAGATTGAAAAACAGTTCGGGAAGGGGTCGATCGTTCGGCTCGGGTCCCGGGAGGCGTTGCTGCCCATCGCAGTGATTTCGACGGGATCGATCAGCTTCGACGCGGCGCTGGGCGTGGGCGGCGTTCCGCGCGGCCGGGTGACGGAGGTCTTCGGCCCCGAGTCCTCCGGCAAAACCACCATCACCCTCCAGGTCATCGCCGAGGCGCAGAGGCTGGGCGGCATGGCGGCCTTTGTCGATGCGGAGCACGCTCTCGACCCCGGCTACGCCAAGAAACTGGGTGTCGATGTCGACAATCTGCTCGTCTCGCAGCCCGACTCCGGCGAGCAGGCATTGGAGATTACGGAAGCGCTGGTTCGCTCGGGGGCGATCGACGTGCTGGTGGTCGACTCGGTGGCCGCGCTGGTGCCCAAGGCCGAGCTTGACGGCGAGATGGGCGATTCGCACATGGGCTTGCAGGCACGGCTCATGTCGCAGGCGCTGCGCAAGCTCACGGGCACGGTTTCGAAATCCCGCACGGCGCTGATCTTCATCAATCAAATTCGCGAGAAGATCGGTGTGATGTTCGGCAATCCCGAAACCACCACCGGCGGCCGCGCGCTGAAATTCTATTCTTCTGTCCGCATCGATATCCGCCGCATCGCCGCCGTAAAGGAAGGCGATACCGTGGTTGGCTCGCGCACCAAGGTGAAGATCGTCAAGAACAAGGTAGCCGCGCCCTTCCGCGAGGCCGAGTTCGACATCCTCTACGGCGAGGGCATCAGCAAAGAGGGCGACGTGCTGGACCTGGCCGTGACCCACAACATCGTGGAGAAGTCCGGGGCGTGGTACAGCTTTGGCGGCGAACGCATCGGCCAGGGCCGCGAGAACACGCGGTCGTTCCTGAAGGAGAACAAAGGCGTCTACGCCAAGATCGACGCCGAGCTGCGCAAGCGGTTGAGCATCGGCGCAGTAAAGGCCGATGTGCCCGAAGTCCCGGCCGGCGGCGCGGCCGAGGCCAAGGAAGCGGTGCGCGGACGGAAGGGATAGACCGTCTGTTTGGCCGCATTGGGAAGGCTTCGCACTGCTAGAATCACCGTAGAGCTTCCAATGCCCGTCAAAGCCATCTATCCCGGTACCTTTGACCCGCCGACCAACGGCCATGCCGACCTGATCCAGCGCGGGTCGAAGCTCTTTGACCACCTCATCGTGGCGGTTCTCGTCAATCCGGTGAAGGATCCGCTCTTCACGGTCGAGGAACGGGTGGAGATGCTCAAGGAGCTCACGGCGGAGATCGGGAACGTTTCGGTCGCCACCTTCGACGGCCTCATGGTCGAATTTGCGCGCCGCCAGGGCGCATCGGCGGTGCTGCGCGGCATCCGCGCCATCTCCGACTACGAGTACGAGTTCCAGATGGCGCTGATGAACCGGCGGCTGGCGCCGGAGATCGAGACCGTCTTCTTGCAGCCCGCCGGGCGCTATTCGTTTGTCAGCTCGCGGATGGTGAAGGAAGTGTTCAGCTTCGGCGGCGACATCAGCGGGCTGGTGCCTACGAATGTGGTGAAGAGGCTGCGGGCGCGGATCAACGGCGGAAGCTGACCTCGGCCATCCACAGCTCGAATTTTGCGCTCATCCCGAAATCTGGCAAGATGGAAGTGATATGACTGTGACAGCTCCGCAAAAAGTCTTTGCCGATCGCATTGGCCGGATCGAAGTATCCGCGACCATGGCCGTGGCCGCCGAGGCGGCCAAACTGCGCGCCCAGGGCGCCAATCTGGTGGACTTCGGGGCCGGCGAGCCCCATTTCGCCACGCCGCGCCCCATCAAGGACGCCGCGATTGCCGCCATCGAGGCCAACTTCACCCGTTATACGGTGGTGCCGGGAATTCCCGAGGTGCGCAAGGCCATCGTCGAGCGCCACGCCTGCGACTTCGGCACGGACTATGCGATCGACGAGGCCGTTTTCACCGCCGGCGGCAAGCTGGCGCTGTTTAACGCCATCCAGGTGCTGGTCGACCACGGCGACGAGGTCATTCTGCCCGTTCCCTACTGGGTGAGCTTCAAAGACATCATCCAGTACGCCGGCGGCACGGTGGTCTATCTCGAAACCAGCGAGGCGGAGAGCTTCCGCATCACGGCGAACGCCATCGAGCGGGCCATCACGCCGCGCACCAAGGCCATCATCCTCAACTCGCCGTCCAACCCGGCCGGGTCAGTGGTATCGAGCGAGGACCTGGAGCGCATCGTTCATCTGGCCCACGAGCGCGGGATCTTTCTGCTTCTGGACGAGTGCTATGCGTACCTGAACTATGCCGGCAAGCCCGTCTCCGGCGGCTCGTTCACCTGGGCCAAGGAGCGCATCGTCATCCTCGGCTCGCTCTCGAAGACCTATTCCATGACCGGCTGGCGGGCAGGATTCGCGCTGGCTTCCAAGCCGGTCGCCGCCAATCTGAGCAAACTGCAGTCGCAGTCCACCTCGAACGCCACCAGCATTGTGCAGAAGGCGGCTATCGCGGCGCTTACCGGCTCGCAAGAGTGCGTGGCCGAGTTCCGCGCCGAGTTCATCGGCCTGCGCGACTATATGCTGGCTGCGCTCGGAAAGATTCCCGGCGTCACCTGCACCAAGCCAGAGGGCGCGTTCTACGTCTACCCCAACATCTCCGCCTACCTGGGCAAGGGCGGCATCCGCACCGCCACGGAGCTGGCCACGCGCCTGCTCCACGAAGCGCACGTGGTGACCGTACCGGGCGAGGCCTTCGGCACCGGAGAACACATCCGCATCTCCTATCCGGTGACCAAGCAGAATATCGACGAAGGTACGCGGCGCATGGGCGAATTCCTGACCGGGTTGAAGTAGACAGGGGTCAGTGGGTCAGGCGGACCGAATCTCGCCGCGCCCACCAGAATCGAATCAATTCAGACGGAGCTAGCGATTCTGCAGCGAACCAATGGCTGCCGCGCTTTGGCGCGCGTAAGCGG
This sequence comes from Occallatibacter sp., assembly GCA_049511595.1. Classification (GTDB taxonomy): domain Bacteria; phylum Acidobacteriota; class Terriglobia; order Terriglobales; family Acidobacteriaceae; genus Telmatobacter. The sequence continues at coordinate 12,889 of JBEKXX010000004.1, forward strand.
CAGCCTGCCACTCACTGATGGGATACGATTTCTGGCACTCGCCGCACATGGTGTTGGGGAACTGTGCTCCGCAATGCGGGCAAACCGCGCCGGTGGCGAAGGTGTCGAAGGTTTGTTTGCATTGGGCGCATTTCCAAAGGGCTCCCATGGGGGGCTTTGCGCCGCAGTTGGGGCAGGCAAATCCTTCTCGCTTCTGGAGCCTTTCGACGCGGATCATGGCACGGGCGCTCTGCAATCCGCCCCAGCAGGTCAGGAGCATGTAACCGGCGATCAGAATGGTCCACGTGGAGCGCATCCAGATGGCGAAGCAAACCAGAGCAGCCGCGCCCATAAAACCAAGCACCGTTGCCACCACCAGACTCCGCGCGCGTCCCATCGCGAACCACAGCAGCGAGCGGAGAATCTGGCCGCCGTCCAGCGGATAGATGGGCAGGATATTGAAGATCAGCAGCACCTTGTTAATGAGGCAAACCGAGGCAAGCAAGGTGTAAGCATCGGGCATTGTTTGCGCCCATCCCGACCCGCTCGCCGCGGCAAACGCCATGCCGAAAAGGGGCAAGAGCGCGACGTTGACCAGCGGGCCTGCAGCCAGGCTCCAGAGCGTGGCGCCCGGACGCTGCGGCGGGTTGACGAACGCCACACCGCCGAGCGGCCACAGCATAATGCGGTTTGCCGTTCCGCCCACGGAGCGGCAAGCCAGGGCGTGGCCGAACTCGTGTAGAAGCACAATGGCAAACAACGCCAGGTATTCCAGCACATTCCAAACGACCGACGAGTAGCGGCCTGCGTGGCTCTCGATTTCAAAGGCGGCTACGATGAACCACGACCAATGCAGGAACAAATCGATTCCCGCAACGCGGCCCAGACGGATGGAACCCTGGAAGAAACGAGGCATTCCTGATAGCTTAACTGATTTGCGAGCTTGCCGGCGCTTGCCGTGTCCGGCTTCCGGCTTCCCGTACCTGAGGTCCTTGCTTGCGGGCACGGCAGGCTGGGCAAGGGCGCCTGGCCGAGCACCGGCTTGCGGTAAACGCGCCTGAACGGCCGTGACTCGCGGCTAACCGGTGCAGCCTCTGCCCAGGCGGCGCAATTTCCTTTGAAAATAGTTCAGACGGCCCTGTGCAAACCTAGTGTTTGTCGAGTACGATGTTTCTTCAATGCCGAATGAAACCGATTTTCGCCCTGTGATTCTGGCCGGGGGCAGTGGCACTCGTTTCTGGCCCCGCTCCAGGCGCGCCCACGCCAAACAGGTTCTGGCGCTCGACGGCGAGCGATCCATGATCCAGCAGACCGTGGAACGGCTCAAACCCCTTGCTTCGCTTGAAAAGACCTGGATTATCACCAACGAGTTTCTGGCTCATGAGATCGCCGACCAGTTGCCCGGTCTGCCCGGCGCGCAGATCGTGCAGGAGCCGGTGGCCCGCAATACCGCCCCGGCCTGCGGTCTGGCTGCCTTCCTCATCGAGCGCGACAACCCCGCGGCGGTGCTGGGCGTCTTTCCTTCCGACCACGTGATCGCCGACGAGCCGCGCTTCCTCAAGGCCCTGCAAAAGGGCGTCGCAGTGGCCGCAGCCGGCGAAAACATCGTGGTGCTGGGCATTGAGCCCTCTCGCGCCGAGACGGGCTACGGCTACATCGAGACCGGCGACCTGACCAAGGACGATGCCGCGCTGCATGTGCGCCGCTTTATCGAGAAGCCCAACCAGAACCGCGCCGAGGAGTTCGTCGCCGCCGGAAATTACTACTGGAACTCGGGCATGTTTCTGTGGTCGGCTCGCACGCTGGCTAACGCCGTCCGCGAGCACCTGCCTGAGACCGCGCCGCTGCTCGAGACCATCGCCGCCGCCTGGGGCACTCCCCACTTCGACGAGGTCTTTCGCGCGGTTTACCCCCAGTGCGAGAACATCTCCGTGGACTACGCCGTCATCGAGCCCCGCTCCGCCAAAGGCGAGCACCTGTCGAATCTCTACTGTATTCCCGCCGAATTCAGTTGGAACGATCTCGGCTCGTGGGCTTCGCTCTACGAGTACCAGGTGGAAGCGCGGCTGCGCGGCGACGCCGAGGGTAACGTGGCCGACACCGTCGGCCACATGGCCATCGAGGCCTGCGACAACTACATCTTCAGCCCCAAGAAGTTCGTTGCGCTGGTGGGTGTGGAGAACCTTGTCGTTATCGATACCGACGACGCGCTGCTGATCGCCCACCGCGACCACTCCCAGGACGTGGGCAAGATTGTGAGGGAGCTGAGCGTCACGGGGCGGAGCGAGCTGATCTGAAGACGCGTCAGAGCCTTTGGTTCGGGCTTCCAAGCGGCTTCCATCTATTGCTCTTGAGTTGTTGTGCCTACCAGGGACAGGCCTCATGCCGGCTGAGGCCGCAGACAAAGGTCTATTGATTCAACCTGACCCAGAAATGGCTTTGGAGGTTGTCGACAGAATCGACCGTATGACTCTTGGTCAAGTCATTCGCTGTCTTAGAAAAAGGTAGAACGCCCACGCGGCAGGAAAGGAGACTGACGATCTTGAAACGCTGCTTGCGATCACCCTTAAGGGACGGAATCGCCTGCAGCACTCGTTCTGTCGGGAACACACCTTTCGTAGGAATTCCGAAGAGGGGAGATCGATTATGCGGGCGGATTTGGAGTCAATTCATATAGCCATCCTCAGAGCCTATAAAGCAGTGATGCTGTTCTCCGGTGTAGACGTTGACGATCCCAGTCTTCAGGACACGAAACTACCCATTCGCCACGTCCCGATATGAGACCGTCATTTAGCGCCGGGCTTGGGAAAAGGAGCGGGCCGGTCGAGCGTTTTGGGGTACGAAAGAATTCGCCGAGAACATCGTGCGGTCCTACGCCGCCACCACCTCCACGCGTCCAGCCGGCCTCTCACCCTCGGGCCCCACGACAATCTTGACGCCGCGCCCGAGCCGAACCAGGCAGTCCATCATCTTGATCTCGCTGATGCCGCGGAACTGGCCGCGCAGCATCTTCGACAGCTTTGGCTGTGTCAATCCCAACGCCTTCGCTGCCCGCTGCTGACTCCAACCGCGCTGGCGCAGAATCTCGGCTATCTTCATCGCCAATTGCGCCTTCACAAGCATCTCGTCGGCATCCGGAAAGCCCATCTCGTGATACACGCTTTTGGCTGCCTTACCTTTGGCCATCGCTTAACCTCCGATTGCCTGCGCCCCGGCCTCTTTCAACCGGGCGCGAATCAAATCCATTTCACGCTTTGGCGTTCGAATGCCGTGTTTCGATTTCTTCTCGAAGCAATGCAGGACATAGACAGCTCCTGCAAATCGCAACGTATACACCGCGCGGTAGGTGTTCCCGCGCCAATCCTCGACAATTTCGACCACACCGGCCGAGCCAAAGCCCTGCAAGGGTTTTGCCGCCGGATGAAGCAGGCCGGTCTGCGCGTGAAACAGCGCGAACCCGAAAACCTGCTGCACCTCGTCTGGCATGGCCAGCAGATCCTTCTTTGCCGATCCCACCCAGCGCAGCGGCTTGGGTCTGTCTTTCACGCCTCTATTATACCCAAGTGGGCATAATGCCTGCGAGACAATCTCGCCGCTGTACAATGCTTGCGTAGTTCAGCGTGTACAAATCGCCCGAGTGGAGCAGGAAATGCCAGAAACCATCGATTGGCCGATGCGGCAAAAGCCGCACCGCTCGCGTTTCGCCGTTTACCTTTTCCTTGCCGTAGCCGTCCTCATCTTCATCGGCGGCCGCGCAGCCGTCTCCTATTGGGTCGATCTCCTCTGGTTCGGCGCGCTCGGCTACGCGAGCGTCTTCTGGAAGAGCTTTGGCCTCGAATGGGGAACCTTCGCCGCCTTTGCGGCGCTCACCTTCGTCATCCTGCTCGGCTCGTTCCTCGCGCTGCACCACAGCCACGCCGCCGACCTGCCCGACACACACACCATCCTATTCGGCGGGCGGCCGTTCGAGTTGCCCTTAAAGAAATTCCTGCGCACCATCGCTGTCGTCGTCACGCTTGCGATCTCGATCGTCACCGGTTTCGCCATGGAATCGCAGTGGCCGACTCTGGCCCTTTATTGGTACGCCCCTCATGCCGCCAGCGTAACGGATCCGATCTTTGGCCGGCCGCTCGGCTTCTACCTCTTCACCCTGCCCGCCTGGCAGCTCATTGCAGGATGGTTCCTGACGCTGGCGGTGATTATCGGCGTTCTGGCTGTCCTCTTTCTCATTGCGGCAGGCGGGGGGCGCGCGCTCGGCGGACGGTTCGGCAGTCCCGCCAGCCTGCCCTGGCGCGGTGTCTCCATCGCCGCGGGCTTTCTGTTGTTCGCGCTCGCCATTCGTGAGTATGTCGGCCGCTTCGAGCTCCTCTTCGAGCAGCACACCATCTTCGCCGGCGTGACCTACACCGATGCGCACGTAAACATCGTCTGGATGCTGCTGACCAGTGTGGCGCTGGCGTTGGGCGGGGCGATCGCCCTCGCCGGAGGAATTCTGAAGCTGCGCGCGCGCTGGCTGCTGGCAGCGATCGTTCCGGCGGCGGTCTGTTATGTCGTGGCCGGAGTTGCCGGATGGTATGTGAACACCTTCATCGTCAAACCCAACCAGCTCGACCGCGAGCGGCCATACATCGCCGACAACATCGCCTTCACTCGGCAGGCGTACGGCCTCGACCGCTTTGCCCAGCGCGAGTTTCCCGCCGACACCACGGTTGCGGCCGCCGATCCGGAACACAACCAGGCGACGCTCGACAACATCCGCCTGTGGGACGTGAGCGCGCTGCAAGATACGCTGCGCCAGGTGCAGGAGATTCGCACCTACTACGATTTTCCGGGCATCGACATCGACCGCTACCAGATCAACGGCTCGTTGCGCCAGGTGATGCTTGCGGTGCGCGAACTGAACGTGGACAAGCTGCCGGAGAGCAGCCGCAACTGGATCAACGACAAGCTCATCTACACGCATGGCTACGGCATCACCATGAACCCCGTGAACGGTTTCACGCCAGAGGGCCTGCCCACGCTCTACCTGAGCAACATGCCCGTGCAGAGCACCGTGCCCGGCCTGAGCGTGACGCGCCCTGAAATTTATTTTGGCGAACTCACCAACACCGACGTCTACGTCAAGACCCATCAGCAGGAATTCAACTATCCCCAGGGCCAGAGCAACAACCTCTCCACGTACGACGGCAGCGGGGGCATCGTAATGGGCGGCTTTTTCCGCCGCGTGCTTCTGGCCTTCGATCGCGGCGACCTGACCAAGGTCCCGTTCAGCGACGACATCACCGCCGAAAGCCGGCTGCTGATGCGGCGCAACGTGCTCACGCGAGTCTCGGCGCTGGCGCCGTTCCTCACCTTCGATACCGATCCTTATATCGTGGTCGGCGACAACGGGCGCTTGTCATGGATCATCGACGCCTATACCTCTTCCGCGAGTTACCCCTACTCGGCGCAGGCCAGCCTCGAAGACCAGTCCGTCAACTACCTCCGCAACAGCGTGAAGGCCGTCGTGGACACCTACGACGGCACGGTGACTTTCTACGTCTTCGACAGCGAAGATCCCATCCTCGCCGCGTGGCGCGGCATTTTTCCGGGACTATTCAGGGATGCGTCCACGATGCCGGCGTGGTTGCGCGCGCACGTTCGCTATCCTGAAACGCTGCTGAGCGTGCAGGCCGATGTGTATGGCCTTTACCACATGACCGATCCCGAGGTTTTCTATAACCGCGAGGACCAGTGGAGCGTGGCCACTGAAACCGGCTCGAACCAGGGCGACCAGACGGCGCAGGAAATGCATCCGAACTTTGTGCTGATGACGATCCCCGGGGAACCGAGCGGGCTGGAGTTCGTGGAGATTCTGCCCTTTACGCCCATCAACCGCAACAATCTGATCGGCTGGATTGCGGCGCGCAGCGACGGCGCGAGCTACGGCAAGGCGGTGGTCTTCGACTTTCCCAAGACGCGTCTGGTCGACGGGCCGCAACAGATCGAGGCGCGCATCGACCAGAACGCGCAGCTCTCCGGCCAGCTCACGCTCTGGAACCAGCAAGGCTCGCATGTGATCCGCGGCAGCCTTCTCGTGATTCCCTGCGGGCAGGCGCTCTTGTACGCGGAGCCGATTTATCTGCAGGCAGAGCACAGTCCCATGCCGGAGCTGCGTTTGGTGGTGCTGGCGCTGCAGGACAGGCTGGCTTACGGGCCGAACTTTGAAGCCGCGTTGAGTTCGCTCTTTGGATCGGAAACACCGTCAGTGACTGGCGGTGAAGCGCAGCAATCCGCGACAGGAGCGGCCGCGCCGGCCGGCGCCGCGCAGCCGTCGGCGAATCTTAATGGGCTGATTCAACAAGCCGGCAGCGACTTCGCCGACTATCAGCGCCTGACTTCGGAGGGCAAACTGGCCGAGGCCGGGCAAAAACTCGACGATCTGAAACGGGTGCTGGGTGAGTTGAGCAAACGTGCAAAATGACGCGCCCGTGCGAATCTGCTCTTACTTCAAAACGAGCAAACTGCGCTTGGCGTCGTTTTCGAACTCGGCGAACCGGATGGCGTTGTTGCGGATCATTCTTATCAGTTCCGCTGTCGAGCAGTTCCCCATTTGCAGCAGGATCACCTTGGGAGGCGCGCCCCAAGCCATACTCAAGTTGGCGAAATCCTTGTCTTTGGTCAGGAACGCGAAATCCTGCGTCTTCGCGTACTCGAAAATGATGGCGTCGGGGCTGCTGCCTAACCCTGCAAAATCGACGTGGGAGGAATCAGGAAACAGATCGGCAAGATCTTGGACAAGCCGCGGCGGTAGATTCTCGTCAACGAGAAGCTTCAAGAACGGCGATCCTTTCAGGGATGCTGGCGAAAAACTCGTAGACCGCTTGAAAGTCTTCCTTTTCCAGGTATGGGAAGTCTTTCAAAATCTCCTCTTCGGTCATTCCGGACGCCAAATACGAAGCGAGGTCGTAGACTGTGACCCGCAGGCCACGAATGCAAGGCTTCCCTCCCATTTTGCCGGCTTCAACCGTAATGCGTGGGTTCAAGCTGGTCATCGATACATCACCTCTCTTGCCGTCTCTCATTTTATGGCATAACCGCCTTCGCCGTATCCCTTAATCTGTTGAGGGAGTCCATCTCATGCCTCGCTTTGCCGCCAATTTGACCATGATGTACCAGGAGCACGTTTTTCTCGACCGCTTTGCCGCGGCTGCGCGCGACGGCTTCATGGCAGTCGAGTACCTGTTCCCGTACGAGCACCCGGCCGCCACGCTGGCCGCGCTGCTCAAGGAGCATGGCCTGCTCCAGGTTCTCTTCAACTCTCCTGCCGGCGACTGGAAGGCCGGCGAGCGCGGCACTGCCGCCCTGCCCGGCCGCGAGCAGGAGTTCCGCGACGGATTTCTGCGCGCCATCGAATACGCACGCATACTGGAGTGCCCACGCATTCACTCCATGGCCGGAATTCCCCCGGCGGGAGCGGATCGCGCGCGCGTCCTCGGCGTCTTCACCGCCAATCTTGCCTGGGCGGCGGAGCAGGCGCAAGCGGCAGGGGTGGAGCTGCTCATCGAGCCTATCGCACAGCGCAACATGCCGGGGTTCTTTCTCAATCGGCAGGAGGAGGCTCATGCCATCGTTGCGGAGATCGGCGCTCCCAACCTCAAAATCCTCATGGATCTCTTTCATTGCCAGGTGGAGGAGGGCGATCTGGCCGTCAAGATCCGCAAGTATATCGCGGACCCGAAGCAGACGCGCGTGGGCCACTTCCAGATCGCAGGAGTGCCGGAACGCCACGAGCCTTCGACCGGCGAGGTGAACTTTAGTTATCTCTTCGATTTGATCGACGAATTGGGCTACAAGGGATGGATCGGCTGCGAATACATCCCGGCCGCCGGCACATCGGCAGGGCTGGAATGGCTCAAAAAGTGGAAGACCGCCGCGCACTGACGATTCGTGCCGCGGCGGCATCCACTTCACAGCTTAACCGGCTTGGTCTACTTCACCACGCCAAACGTGAACGTCGTTGTGGAGCGCATGGTCTCGCCCGGCCGCAGAACGGTGCTCGGAAAATCGGGATGGTTCGGCGAATCGGGAAAGTGCTCCGTCTCCAGGCAGAAGCCGGCGTACTTCTCATACTTCACGCCATGGCTGCCGGTTAACGTTCCATCGAGGGAGTTGCCGGTGTAGAATTGCACTCCCGGCTGCGTTGTTTCCACCGTCAGCTTGCGCCCGGTCTCGGGATCGGTGGCGATGGCCGCCAGCCGAAGCGTTCCGGGTTTGCCGTTCAGCACATAATTAAAGTCGTATCCGCCGCTCGCGAGCTTCAGTTGCTCGTTATCGGCGTTGATCCGCGCTCCAATCGTCTCCGGCTTGCGGAAGTCCATCGGCGTGCCGGCCACGGGCGCCAGCTCGCCGGTGGGGATCAGCGTTGCATCCACGGGCGTATAGCGATCGGCGTTGATCTCGATCCGCTGATCGAGAATATTGCCCTTGTCGTTACCATGCAGATTGAAGTAGGCATGGTTGGTCAGGTTGACCACAGTGGGCTTGTCCGTGGTGGCCGTGTAGTCGATGCGCAGCGTATTGCCCTTGAGCGTGTAGCGCACCTTCGCGGTCAGCGTGCCTGGAAATCCCATGTCGCCATCGGGGCTGACAAGGGTGAATTCGACTCCGTCCGGCACTTCGTGCGACTTCCAGACGTATTGGTCGAATCCCTTCGGCCCGCCATGCAGCGCATTGAGACCGTTGTTCAGCGGAATCTGGTAGGTTTTGCCGTCGATCGTGAATTTGCCTCCGGCGATCCGATTCCCATAGCGCCCGACGATGGCGCCCAGACTCGCGTTCGGCTGCTGCAGGTATCCCTGAAGCGTTCCGAAGCCCAGCACGACATCCTCTACCTTGCCTGCGCGGTCCGGGGCTTTCACGCTCACCAGATGTGCTCCATACGACGTTACTCTCACCTCAATCTGCCCATCGGTCAACGTGTAAATGGGAACAGCAACTCCGTCCGCGGTATGACCCCAAATCGCCATCTTCGTTTCTCCCTTTGCAATGGCCGAAAAGGTCATTGCCACTGCAATGATGATTGCAACAAATTCAGCCACTCGTTTCACGGTTTACCCCTCTGTCTTCCCAAGCTCGCGCCCTTGCAAAATCGTACGTACCGGCCTTTTGCCCTTTGCGGCGGAAATGAACGGCCCCAACAGCGCGAAGCTGCTCATAGGCAAATATAGTTGAAGCGGCAGACAATGCCATCATATTACCCGGCAGGCATGGGCGCTCGCACCCAACCTGCCTGTCGATTCCGCATGGTGGGCGCTGCAGGATTCGAACCTGCGACTTCCACCGTGTGAAGATGGCACTCTACCGCTGAGTTAAGCGCCCAGAAAGGGCTTTGAGAGGGGTTACGGGCAGCCTCCCGGCCCCCGGAAAATCCCCGCTGCCAAAGAGGTGCGGCCTTATGGTTTTTGCCTCCCGCAGCACGATTTAGGGCCGTTAATTCCGCCTGCAATGGGAGGTCACCGTAAAAGGCGTCCCGTAAGGTAGAGTAACACCAGCAGGACTTTGCGTCCAACCTTGGCCGCCTGTTGCGGGCCGGGCGCACACCATTGGCTCCGAGGCCTCGCCAAAGACCAGCCATGCTCGGGAGAGCGCGTTCAATCCGCCAGGAAAACGAACTTCCCTTCGAGGGGGAGGCAGCGTTGCCCCCTGTTTCCGGCCTCGGCGGCTCTCTGCTCCCTGCCGGATCGGCCCGGGCCGAAACTCTGGCGCGGGCCGCCTCGCCCACCCCTGAAAAGAATCGCTCCGAGGACGGAAATTCCAGCCAGGAAGCCGGTTACGGGCCGCAACCTTCCGGCGCCGACGGTGTTCCAAAAGGTATGGCTACCATGGTCCTTAACAGTCCGGGCCTGGGAGCGGGTTCGGCTTTTCGGCCTGGCGCCAATTCGGGCACGGGCCAACGGGCGGAGCTGGACCCCAAAAGCGACGCGGCCATTATGCTGCGCGTGGCCGAGGGCGACGAAGCCGGTTTCAATTATCTGGCGGAGAAGTACCACCGGCCGATGATCCACTTCCTGTACCGGATGGTTGGGAACCAGGCAATTGCCGAAGAGTTAGCCCAGGAGGTCTTTCTCCGCGTCTATCGTGCCAGGAGCAGTTACCGGGCCGAGGCTCGTTTTACAACCTGGCTATACCGGATCGCGACCAACCTGGCGGTCAATTATGCGCGCGACACCCGGAACGAGCGGAGAGCGCAAACGGTGTATCTGGACGCGCCGGACGCGGAGACGGGTACGGCTCCCGACGTGGCCGACGACGAGCCGACGGCGGAACAGCAACTGCTGCGCGAGGAGCGCATGGCCGCTATTCGCCGGCATGTGATGGCGTTGCCCGAGCGGCAGCGGATGGCGGTGCTGATGCATAAGTACCAGGGGATGGATTACCAGCAGATCGGCGAGGCGCTCAAGTTGAGCGAGTCGGCAACCAAGTCGCTCCTCTTCCGCGCTTACCAAACACTGCGGGATAAGCTGAAGGATTTTGTTTGAGGGCAAGAGTGAAAATAAGCCGGGCGAGGAGAAACGAAGATCGGCCGGCGGAAAACGGGGTGGTAACCCATGAAACAGAGGAAGACAAATTGCGCGGGGATGGATGCCGGGTTGGCCGGGCTTCTTCTCGATCCGCCCCCGGCTGCCGCCAAGGTTCAAGCGCATGTTGCGGAGTGTGACCGCTGCCAGAGCGAGATCGAGGAGCTGAAAGCCGCAATGCAGTTGCTCGATGCCTGGGAGGCTCCCGAGCCAAGCCCCTATTTTCTTACGCGGCTAGGCGCCAGGATGCGTGAAGAGCGCGAGGCCGCGCCGGCCGGTTGGCTCGCCGGCGCCATCGCACGCCTGCGCGCCAACGTAACCTACGGGCCTGGATTGCATGTGCGCCCGCTGGCGGCCTTGGCGCTTACGATCGTGCTGCTTGTGGGCGGCGGAACCTATCTGGGCATCACGGACTGGATGCAGTCCCCGCAACAGTCTGGTCAGAATGAGGCCGTGGTGCACGACCTGCAAACGCTCGACAGCAATGCTCAGGTGCTGGACCAGATGGAAGCTCTCACCAGCAACCCAAACGGAGACTGATTTTTTCTGACATTTCGGCCGCCTGCCGGGAGAAAGACTCGTGAACTGGACCTCAAGCGCGGAAAGAATGCGTCCGGCGGCGATCGCCGCAGTGGTCCTGTCGCTCTGTCTGGCCACGGTCGAGGCTTCCGGCCAGCGCGGCGGTGCGCGTCAGGCTCCTCAGCCGCAGCCGCGAATGGCTCAGTCCCAGCCCCGAACGAACAGACCGCCGAATCAGCAACGGCAGTTCCAGAATCAACAGCGGCAGAATCAGAACCAGCAGCGGCAGTATCAGAACCAGCAGCGGCCGTACCAGAATCAACAGCGGCAGTACCAGAACCAGCAGCGCCCGTACCAGCAGAGCCCGCAATATAGCGGCGGGCAGCGTATGACGCCCGCAGCCCCTGCAAACGGCGCCCGGTATGGCGCTCAGGGGCCTTCCTACGCCCGTCCAGCCTATCCCTATGCCGCGCGGCCAGGAACCGCCTATCCCGGCGCTTTTCCTCCGGGACATCTCGGTGACTGGCTCAATCGGCACCAGGGCCTTCCCGCGCAGGACCAGGAGCGGCTGCTGCGCAACGATCCCAGCTTCAACCGCCTTCCCGGAGCCACCCAGCAGCGTCTTGTGCAGCAGTTGCACCAGTTGAACCAGATGCCCGCGGCGCAACGCGACCGCCGCCTGGCGCGCAGCGAGATGCTGGAACACATGTCGCCGCAAGAACAGGTGCAGGTTCGCCAGGCCGGGGGCCGCTTCATGGCTCTTCCGCCCGACCGGCAGGCGAAGGTGAAGAGCGCATTCCAGGATCTGCGCTCCGTGCCGCTCGATCAGCGCTCGACGGTGCTCAACTCCGCGCGCTACCAGAGCCAGTTCACGCCCGACGAGCGCGAAATCCTCTCCAATCTGCTGCGCGCCGAACCCTACGAGCCGCCCCGCTGACGATCGCCAGCAACTCCCGCAACATACGTACCTGCCACTTATGCAAGAAACCAATGACTCAGGAGACTAGTGTCCCGTCTCCGAAGTTCGCAACAAAAACAAAGCAGTCATCCTGAGCGGAGTTTGGCCCGCATTTGGGCCAAACGGAGTCGAAGGACCTGCATTTGGGATGCGCGATTTATGTGGCAAACTTCAGAGACACCACACTAGTGTCCTGTCCCCAAAGTCCGCATCATAAATCCAGTTGTCATCTTGAGCGGAGTTTGGCCGCTTTTTGGCCAAACGGAGTCGAAAGATCTGCGGTTGCTCTTTGCGACTTATGCCACGAACTTTGGAGACTCCACACTAGTGTCAGCATCTCCGGTCAACCGCTCGGAACTCCGCGTCAACGAGTGACCCAGCGGCCTTCCACTCATCGACAAAGACTTCGCGAAAGCGAACGGCGTTTGTCAGGACCGATCCTGCTAGACCGTGGGATTCTTCCTCCCGATTGAGGTCCGGAGTCTCCCCGGTCCCCAAGAGCGAGGGACCGGGGGTACCCTCGGTGTGGTTTTTGGGGCGTCGAGTCTGAGGCCCCCCCCGCCTTTGCTTTGAGGCGGGGGCTCACTTTAAATCTTCAGCTGTAGAACTGCGTTGCGGACCAAGTCGTCGATGAATCCTTCCGCCTGGACTTGCGTTACTCGGAGGGTAGACGGATGTGCGGCGGAGTTCCGCTGGTCAAGGCGGTTCTTGTAGGTCTTGAAGACGCCATCGTTGAGGATGCCTGCCGAACTTGCGACCTCCAACACCTCGCGTTCGGACATGTTGTCGCCGAAGTCGGCATACTTCGTGATGACAGGAAGGTCTGTGATTTTCCACTTCTTCGGATACCGGGCGGGCATTCGGTTGTTGAAGTCGTTGAGGTGGTATTTCAGTATGAACTGGTACAAGTGATACATGGCGATATTCCACACCATGATCACGGCCGCGCGGCCTGCATCATAACGGAGGCAGATGAGAGCCTCTTTGAAGATGTCCTTCTCACCGATGTCCGGGATTACATTTTCCAGGTCCTTCACCATCTGCCGAACGTTGATTGTGACGTCGTGCTCCTTGTACAACCCGTCATACTTCGCCTTGAACTTCCCCTCGCAACGGTAGCCCTTGGTCGCGTTCCCAAGTAGCTCTCCTGCGCTCGCCATATTGATGAGGTACTGGCTGCTGTTTCCCGGCTTGTAATCGAGCTTCTCATAGAACCAGTTGATGTCCTTGGTGAAGAACGGCTCTTTCCTGCGGAGAGAATATTGAAGCCACGCAAAAAGTCGAACCTTGTCTGCGTGGCCCTTAGCTGAGAAGCCGCTCACACTGGCGATGAAAGCTTTTAAGTCGTCCTCAGCACTCACGCACTTACGACTCCCATCTTGTTCACGGCATCGGATCCGTTCCAGTTGATTTTGAAATCCCCGCGCTTTGACCCGTTGTCAAACCAATTCTTTTTCTTCAAGTTCCGGAGCGTTTGACTGGGATCGGGGCCCGGCAGCTGTGCTTGCCAACCCAGTTTGCGATACGCGGTGAAAATGTGGTCGATGGAAACCTCTTCAGTGTTGAAGTACTCCTTGAACCACTGCGCGATCACGGCGTACTTATCCATGTCGCTCTGGGGGTGCTTCTGCGCGATGAAATCTTCAAGTTGCAACGGCGCCGTGGTAAGGTTTAACTCGCTCAGAAACTTAGGAGCGCGGGGCGCAGGGCGGCGACGCACAGGGGTACTGGTACCGTCCTCACCGCTGGCCTCGTCGGCAATTTCTTCCAGTTCCTCCTCAGGAGCCTCTACCTCGGGGGCCACGGTTTCTTCTTCAACCTCCGCTGCCCGAGCACCCTCCAACGTGCGTTTCGGATTTGGCGCTCCGCCTCGCGGGAGAGTGCGTCCAGCCAGCGCGTTGGCGATTGAGTGCAGACCTTCAGTTACCGAGTCCCCTGCCATGTTTTCCACGCTGAAGTCGACGACCCGCTCCGAATCCATGTAGCGGAACTTGATCTTTCCTTTGTTGCTCCCGTTGTTGCCGGGTTCTTCTTTACCACGACGAGTGACCATAGAAATACCTCAAGCTGCCGCACTCTGATCGGCCGGTTATCGCCGAACCTTCGTTGTACAGCTAAGTTTCCAGATTTTCGCCACCTTCGCCACCTGCTTCTGGGTTGTCAGCGAGCACAAAATCGCCGAGGCGCTCATCCACGCGGATAGGTCCCGAAAGTCGGCTGATAGGGCAGAATCACCCAATGAAATCCCTATGTTCATGTTCCTGTTTGATAACTGTCATTCCAGGCCTTTTAACTACGCTGCCAACGTTGGCGTTTTGATTATCGGTGAAGTAGATCATTTCGCCTTTATCGAAGAAGTCTTCTGCGTTGATCTGTTTGATCAGCTTTCCGTCAAGTTCAATTGTGAAGATCGCCACAGTGCCTCCATGAACCGAAATCGTTGGAGGTAGTATAGCAAACAAATAGCGAAAATGCGATGAGGTTAGGCCAGGTGCCCCATCCTAGCTCGCTAGGGTGGGAACCGCCCCCAAAACCCCGCCTACACCCTCAAAAATCCCTATCGCGCACGCAAAATGCGACGAAATCCACCATTTCCATATACCTGCAGGTCATAATTTCCGCCAATTGCTCCACCTGTAGGTCTCATCTCCCGCGAGCTCGCGATGCGACGATTTTTCCCTGCGTCCCAGCTTCGAAAACCCTCCACCTGCAGGTCCTCACTCTTCAAAAGATTCTGGCGGCCGGCCCCTTCGCAAACCGCTTCTACGCCGCCCTGCTCCGGAAGTATTCGAGCGACTTCTCAAGCCCTTCCCTGAGCCCTACGCGCGGTTCCCATCCCAGCAGCGTGCGCGCCTTGGCGATGTCGGGGCGGCGGCGCGTTGGATCGTCCACCGGCAGATCGACGTAGCGCAACTCGCTCTTCGACGCCGTAACCTCCAGAACCGCCTGCGCACATTCGAGAATCGTGAACTCTTCGGGGTTGCCGAGGTTCACGGGCAAGTGCTCCTCGCTGCGCGAGAGGCGCATGATCCCTTCGATCAAATCGTCGACATAGCAAAAACTGCGCGTCTGGCGGCCATCGCCGTAAATGGTCAGCGGCTCGCCGCGCAGGGCCTGCATCATGAAGTTCGAGATCACCCGTCCATCGCCGGGTTGCAGGCGCGGACCATAGGTATTGAAGATGCGCGCCAGGCTCGTATTCACGCCGCGCGACCGATGGTAGGCCATCGCCATCGCCTCGCCGAAGCGTTTGGCCTCGTCGTAAACCGAGCGCGGCCCGACCGGGTTCACATTGCCCCAGTAGGTCTCAGATTGGGGGTGCTGGAGCGGATCGCCATAGCACTCGGAGGTTGAGGCATGGAGGTACCTGGCGCCGTAGCGGGCGGCAATCTCCAGCGTGTTCTCAACGCCCGCGGAGCCTACCCGAAGCGTCTCGATTCCCAGGCGAAGATACTCCGGCGGGCTGGCCGGCGAAGCCAGATTGAAGACATAATCGACAGGGCCGGGATCGAAGCTTACGCAGATGTCCCGCTCCTGAAACTGGAAGCGCGGATCACCCGCAAGATGCGCCAGGTTCGCGGCGTCGCCCGTGCACAGGTTATCGACGCCTACGACGGAGCAGCCCTCGGCCAGCAATCGGTCAGTCAGATGAGAACCAAGAAATCCGGCGGCGCCGGTGACAAGTACGCGCTTCGTCAAGGGTTCGTACTCCCAAAAAGGTTAACGATGAACATGCGAATGAGCAGCGTCTGACTGCGGGCGTTGGATGGCGTCATTGCACTCGGGACGGTCAAAATGCACGCTTACGCCGGCGCCTTGCGCGGCTTGCCTTCCTGCGCATGATAGGCCGCTTGCCGGCCCACGCTCACATACGTAAAGCCGTGGCTCTGCATCTCCTGCGGCTTATACAGGTTGCGCCCGTCGATCATGATGGGAAAATGCAGAGCCCGGTTCAACCGCGCCAGATCGATCGAGGCAAACTCCTTCCAGTCGGTCAGAATCAGAACGGCGTCAGCGTCCTTGGCCGCCTCGTAAAGGTCACCCGCATATTTCATGTTTGCGGCCGGCGGCAGAACTTCTTTTGCGCGCTCCATCGCCGCGGGATCGTACGCCGTCACCACGGCGCCGGCCTGGAGCAGCTTCTTGACGATCTCGATGGCGGGAGACTCGCGGACGTCATCGGTATCGCACTTGAAGGCCAGGCCGAGCGCGGCCAGATGCTTGCCGCGCAAGGTCCAGAGCGCCGAACGCACCTTGTTGAAGAACACTTCCCTCTGGGTGTCGTTGATCTTGCGCACTTCCTGGAGCAGTTGGAAGTCGATGCCCCGCTCCTGCGCCACCCAGTGGAATGCCGCCACGTCCTTGGGGAAACACGATCCCCCGTACCCCAGCCCCGCACGCAGAAACCCGGGACCGATGCGGCTGTCCATGCCGATGCCCGCAGCGATGTCCTCGATGTCGGCGTCCACCGCCTCAGCCAGGTTGGCCACCGCGTTGACGAAAGAGATCTTCATCGCCAGGAACGCATTCGACGCGTGCTTGATGATCTCCGCGCTCTGCGTTGAGGTCACCAGCAGCCGGGCGGGGCGCGCCGCGCTGCAAGCTCCGGGCACAGCGCCGCGCTGCGAATAATATGACCCGCAGGTCAGCGGTTCATAGATGCGCCGCAGCAATTCCGAAGACCGCTCATTGCTTGCTCCCACAACAATGCGGTCGGGGTGCAGAAAATCCTCCACCGCCGAGCCTTCGCGGAGGAATTCGGGGTTCGAGACCACATCGAACCGCTCTGCCTCCACGCCGTTCCGGTGCAGCACGCGGCGGATCCAGTCGTTGGTATAGACCGGAACCGTGCTCTTTTCCACGATCACCTTGTAGCTTTTGATGGCGCGGGCAATCTCCGCCACCACTGCCTCGACGTAGGACAGGTCCGCGGCGCCCCCATCGCCCTGCGGCGTGCCCACCGCGATAAACACCGCTTCACTCTGCTCCACGGCCTCGCCGAGATGAGTGGAAAAGACCACCCTGCCGCCCAGGTGCCGCGCCAGCAGCTCGGGAAGGTGCTCTTCAAAGATCGGTACGCCGCCCTCGCGGAGCAGCTTGACCCGGGCTTCGTCGTTATCGACACAGACCACCTTGTGACCCATGTCGGCAAAACAAGCCGCCGCCACGAGCCCAACATAGCCGGACCCTATCACGCAGATAGATACTTGCCTGGTCATGTGTTCGTACGTTCTCCCTTGCGTCATTCTACCGGCGCGTTCGTGGAGTTACGCAATTCCCTTTCGGTTGTATGCCGCGAAACCGGCGAATCAAGGACCTTTCCAGTTTTTCGCCGGCTCATCCACATTTTATAGGACATACTTCGGACGATCCGTTTCGTCCGGCGGCTCCGTCAGAACGGGCCACCCCGTATCGGCGGCGAGCGGAGAGGCCTCAGACATGTTTTCGGCGGCACATTTTTCCTGGAACCGGTTGCGCAAATCCGGTTTTGAAAGGGCACGGGTTCAGCCGGTCCACTGGTTTCCCGGCCAGAAGGGTCAAGACCCGCTCGCGTGAGGCGATCACGATTGGCGATACGGCGTCATTTGAACAAGGAGCGAATCGTAGCCGAGACGGCGCTCATACTTAGACTCGCGTTCGAGGTGTGCTTTGGCGTCGAGGATCGTTATGACGGCGACGTCTTCGCACAAATGGCGCAGCAAGCAACGGGTGAGCAGCCGGGAGTGCATTGCTCCGATGCAGTTGTGAGGCCCGCTGCCGAAGGCAATGTGCGGATTGATCTTCCGATCGAGGCGCAATTCGTCCGGGTTTTCAAAAACGGAGGCGTCGCGGTTGGCTGAGGCCCAGCAGAGGGAAACCCGCTCGCCGGCCTCAACCGCCACTCCCTTGACTTCAGTGGCATGGGGGCAAACCCGGCCAATGTGAGTCACCGGCGAGACAAACCGGAAGAACTCTTCCGCCGCGCTGTTCAACCATTCCGGCCTTGCCCGCAGTGCGTCCAATGCCTCCGGGTGTCCGCCGAGATAGCCGACGATGAATGCTACCGTCTGGATGACGGTATCGCGTCCACCGGCGAAGACCAGATTGGCAAAGCCCATCATTTCTTCGCGCGTCAAAGGGCGGCCGCGAAATTTTGCCTGCGTCAGCGCGCTAAAAAAATCGCCGCCGGGGTTTTCGGCGCTACGGTCCAACTGCCGCTGAATGTAGCGTTCGAGCGCGGCACCCTTCGCCTGGCCATTGGCGCCGTCGCGGAAGACATGAGTTCCCCAACCGATCCACTCGCTCGCCTCTCGCTCAGGCACGCGCAGCAGATAGGTCAATGCGCGCGATTGCAACGGCAGCGCAAACTCCCGCACAATTTCAATGGACGGCCTGAGCATGGCTTGCTGAAGGAGTTCATTGACGAGCGCATCCACCTTCTTCTCCATCTCCGGCTCTTTGGGCTGGCGGAAAAACGGCTCGATGATTCTCCGGTAATCGGCGTGCTCCGGCGGATCCGTTTCGATCGGCAATTGCCGCACCGAACGAACGTCTTCCTCGGACGGAATGGGAACGCGGAAAGGCGCGTCGTTGCTGAAGGTCTCCCAATCGGCGGCGGCGGCCCGAACATCCTTATATCCCAAAATCATGGGAACCTTCTTGCCTTGAAAGGAGGCTTCGAGCACGCCTTCGGCCTCGCGCTGCTCGCGGAAAGGGTCGTTGGCGGCGAAATTCTTATCGTTCATTGGCATTTCCCATTTGGTTTCCGGCCCACGGCCAGCGTGGGCCTTCTTTGTGATTATCTTCCTGCTCCGCAGGCTTGCATATCGATTTTTCAGCCTCTTTTCCAACCCGCCCCGGTTTTTCTCTGGCGATGGGAGTGCTTCATTGATATTTGTACCCGCACCGCCTCAATTGCGGCTGCACGGCCATCGGTAACAAATGCCGGTGGCGCGCGTCCATCGATCCAGGTCCAACCCCCCTGGGCTACAATCAATCCATAGGCCAAACGACATCATTCTTCGCGCATTGCGCGCAATTCCAGCAAGGAGCAGCACCACCTATGGCGATTCCCGCCACACAGTTACGTCCGGGCATGATTATCAAGCACAATGACCAGCTTCACCTGGTCTTCAAGGTCGAGCACCGCACGCCCGGCAATCTTCGCGCCTTTATCCAGGCCAAACTGCGCAACCTGAAATCCGGGGCCATGTTCGAGCACCGCTTCCGCTCCGCCGACGCCATCGAAAAGGTAGTCGTGGACGAGGTTCCCATGGATTTTCTCTACGCCGACGGCGACGATTACTACTTCATGAATCCGGTCGACTTCGAGCAGACTATCCTCAAGAGTTCCACGCTCGGCGACGCGGTCGAATACCTCACCGCCAACCTTCAGATCAAGGTGAGTTATTTCGATGGGCAGCCGGTGGGCATTGAGCTGCCGCTGACCGTAGATTTGGAAGTGGTCGAGACCGAACCGGGGCTGAAGTCGGCGACTGCCTCCAGCGTGACAAAGCCCGCCAAGACGGAAACCGGTCTTGTCGTCCAGGTACCGGCCTTCATCAACCAGGGCGAGAAGATTCGTGTGGACACGAGCGAAGGCGCTTATTTGAGCCGAGCGTAAGAACACGGGCGAAAGAACATGAACCGGACCGACTTTCAGCAACTTTCCGAGCTTCGCCTTCAAGAATCCAGGGCTCTGCTCACCGCTGGATTCCCAGACGGGTCATACTATCTGGCAGGATATGCAGTAGAGTGTGCCCTGAAGGCATGTATTGCGAAACGCACCCAGGAGCACGACTTTCCGGACAAGAAACTGGTCAATGACAGCCATACGCACGATCTCGGGAAGCTGCTGCAATTAGCAGAACTGAGCATTGAGCTGGAGGCCGCGATGCAAGTCAATCCGGCAATGCAACCAAGTTTGGCCGCAATTCAAGACTGGTCTGAGACGAGCAGGTATGAGAAAAGAAATGCCCAAGAAGCGACCGAGTTGCTGCAGGCAATCGAGGATCAGGCAGGAGGACTACTCCCGTGGATAAAATTGCGCTGGTAAGCTTCGACATCGAAAACGGTAAGGAAGTTGTCGATGCGCTAGACCGAGACGGAAAGAACCCCGATGTTGCGCTCTGGGCCAAGCTTCCCGAGTACGAAGACTGGAGACTTGTCATCGCTTCTAATCGCCTCAGTCAATCAGGCTCACTGTATGGCTACGCCCAGATTAACAAGGCATTGGAGAAAGCGGGGATTTCAATCCGAAATCGACCGAAGATTTCCTTGCGACCAATGGATAAACCATTCATTAAGGCGTTGCGAGGAGTGTTCTCACGCGCCGCCGACACTTACGGAATGCGGCTAGGGGGCCAAGTTTTTGGCGACCAATACTTGGAAGATGCCTTTGTCTATCGCATTCGCTGAATGACGCAGGCAGAGGTTGGGAACTTCTGTTAGCTAGTAAAGGCGCGTACCTGAGCCGGGCGTAAGACGCCGCTTCCCCCGCCGGGGTGCTACTCTCAATGCGTCGGCATGGAGGCTCGAATGAGATCGTCGCATTTCAAGCTGATTCCCATCCTCTTCTTCCAGGCGGCTGTGGTTTTCACGCAGGCGCCGTTGTCGTCTGCGTCCGATCAGGCTGAGGCCGTAAAGGGCAGCAATGCCTTTGCCGTGGATCTCTATGCGCAGCTTCGCGGTCAGCCCGGCAATCTTTTCTTTTCGCCGGAAAGCATCTCCGCCGACTTCGCGATGGCCTATGCCGGAGCGCGCGGGCAGACGGCGACGGAGATCGAGAAGGTCTTCCACTTCGCGCTGCCGCCTGACCGGCTGCACCCGGCTATGGGCGCTCTGCTGGCCCAGATGAATGCACAGCACCAGGCCTACGAGCTGCACGTGGCCGATGCGCTGTGGGCGCAGAAGGACGCGAGCTTTCTGCCGGCTTACATGACGCTGGTTCAAACCGACTACGCAGCCGGATTCCGGCCGGTCGACTTCAAGTCGTCGCCCGAAGCCGTGCGGGCCACGATCAATCAATGGGTCGAGCAGCAGACGAACAACAAGATCCAGAACCTGCTGGGTCCAGGCACGGTCACATCGGCCACGCGCCTGCTGCTGACCAACGCCATCTACTTCAAGGGAACCTGGCTCAACCCGTTCGACGGGAACTATACAGAGGACGAGGAGTTTCACCTCTCCGCCAAGCAATCCATCAAGACGCCGATGATGAACCGCAACGGCAGCTATCGCTACTACGATGGCGGCACGTTCCAGGCGCTCGAGCTGCCCTACGCGGGCAACAAGCTGTCGATGGTTGTGTTGCTGTCGAAGGATACGGAAGGCCTGCCAGCCTTAGAGAAGTCGTTCACGTCCGCGGCCGCGAACGAATGGATCCAGAAGCTCGAACCCGTGGGCAAGGTCATCCTTACCCTGCCGCGCTTCACCCTGACGCAACAATTTGAATTGAGCAGCACCCTCTCCGCGATGGGCATGCCGCAGGCCTTCAGCGGCGCGGCGGATTTTTCGGGAATGACGGGCAAGCCCGACTTCACCATTTCCGCGGCGATCCACAAGGCGTTTATCGACGTGAACGAGCAAGGCACCGAAGCCGCGGCAGCGACAGCGATCGAGATGGTGGCGACAGCGATGCAGCGCCCGAACAACGAGCCTCCGCCGATCGTCTTCGACGCCGACCATCCGTTCCTGTTCCTGATTCGCGACACGAGTACTGGGGCAATTCTGTTTCTGGGGCGCGTGACCGACCCGACAAAGTGACGACCTGCGGGTGTACGAAAGTCGTTCGTCGCGCGAGCTCAAAAATCGTCGCATCGCGCGCTCGCGAAAGAGTGCACCTGCAGGTGGAGCAATCGGGGGAATTTGTGATCTGCAGGTCGCCGATTTCTCGTGAAATCGTCGCATTTTGAATGCGCGATCAGGAATTTGTCTATTTGTAGATAGAGTTTTTGAGGGATTTTGGCGGCCAGCTCTATTTGCAGGTAGAGATTTGAACGGCTTCAATTCGATGCAGGGTTTCGTGCCGAGAGCCCACGCAGCTGGCTTGCACCGGGGAATGCTGCATTACATCCCTCTCTTCTTCGCTCATCCTAGTTCACCCTCCGCCTTCGCTGCTTCGCCAGAATCTCGTTCATCACCTGGAGCCTCGGGTTGTCCTTTGCCTCTACCGTGTAATGCACATCCTTGGACGCCGGGCTTTCCCTCAATTTTTTCGCCTGACGCCGGAAACGTGCCTCCTCAGCCTTCTCTGCCTTTTCCGCATCCAGTTTGGCTTTCGGTTCGCCATGCGGCACCCGGGCGAGCTTGTCCATTAAGGCGATAAAATTGGCGCATTCTGGGTTCGTCTTGCTCACACTCTACCTTCGCTCCGCCCGCGGCGATCCTCCATCCCGCGCTATCTGGTACAGCCGGGTAGCCTATCCAGTGCGCTCTCTTCCTTCGTCGGCGCCGGCAGCGGATTGCCCTGGTCATCCTCATACACAGCACCCAGGGCGACAAAAGGGTCGGCCGGTTGTGGGCTGCGAGGCCACGGGTTGCAGACCTGGCCGCTGGCCGTGTCCATCACCACCATGCCGAACCGTACATAATGCCGCGCCGGATGTGTCCGGCCCACCCACAGGCCGCAAAAGAAGGCAACCAGCGAAGCCGCTGCGCATGCGACTACCGCCCTCGAAGTCATCCGTTTCAGAATCGCACCCGCATTGATCATTGCTTCACCCAACGTCTGGTAATCAATTTTACTCTCCCCGTGGGTTTTGGATAGCTGTGTGCGCCAGTACATGCTCTATAAACCCCACCGTCACTGTGAGCAAATACTCTGCGGCGCGCTTGTCATAGGCTTTCTCCAGTTCATGCAACACTGGGTTCCGATGCCCGCGGCTGATGGCCTGAATGTCTGTCAAAATCTCCGCATAGAACGGCTCTGCGGTCTTCCATGCGTCGGTTTTGTCCTGGTACCTCTCCCGCATCTTTTTCTCGATAGCCTTCCCGATCCCGTCCCACGAACGGGCATCGAAATCAACTCCGAGTGATTTGGCAACAAGACGCAAGCCGTAGTCCACGGCGCGCATCAGGTGAAACACGCACGCGGTGTCCTCGTCGTAAGCGTAGCAGCGCCCCGCCGACTCCAACTCTGAGCGAATATCGTGATTGTGGCGAATGCCGGGATATGCAGACAACCAGAAACCTAATTCATAGCCAGGCTTTTCCACATATCGAAAGGACCGCGCTTTCAACTCCTCCAAAACCCGGCGAAGCAACTGATCGAGCTCGCGCTGGGTTGCGTTCCAGTCTTCCCGAGCTAAAGCGTTGCTAACCGTCCCAATCTGATTCCGCGTTAGTTGGAGGTCGAACTTATACGTGTGCTCCAAAAGCCGTTCCAGGCATTCTTCCAGCTTTGCCCGAGGCTTCTCCTCCCGCAGCCATTGCGGCGCAAGCTCAATCGACGCAACTATCTTCGTGATCTCAATGAAATCTTCCGCAGCGTACTTCAGCACATCCAGCAGGGACACCACCCCGAAACAAAAGCCTAACCACGGGCACCCACCAAGCACCGTGAAAAGCTCTTCGCGTATTGATGGCTCCAATACTAGAGTCACACCGCCTCGTGAGCCAAATGGATAGAGCTTTGAACGGCTTCGCGGCAGTTTCTCAGTTTGCAGCTGGCGTTCTGCTGCCTGAGACCGGGCTCGACTGAACGCTGGGTTCTGCGCCGAGAGCCCGCGATTCGGGCTGATAGCTTAGAGCCCTCGTCTCACTTCCCGTCGGGCAGCTTGACCAGCTTGGCTTCGAGCAGCGCCTCGATCACCTTGAGCGCCTCGAGCACCGACTCGGATACCGGCTCGTCCACCTGAACGACGGCGAGGGCCTTGACGGGCTGGCCCGCGGGACCGGCGCCCAGGCGTTCGCGGCCCAGTGCGAAGTTGGCGATGTTGACGCCCTGCTGGCCCAGAATCGTGCCGATGCGCCCAATGACGCCGGGCACGTCCCAGTTGCGACAGACCACCAAAGCACCCTCCAGCGGCGCTTCGACGTCGATGCCGTCGAAGGCGAGCAGCCGCGGCTGCTCGCCGTGGATCACAGTGGCGCTGGCGCGGCTCTCGCCCTGCGCCGTGTGCAGCACAACCGTGAGCACCGTGGCCGCGCCGCGATGGCTTTCTTCCTTCTCCTGGTGCACGCGAATGCCGCGCTCCTCGGCCACCGCCGCCGCGTTGATGCGATTCACATTCTCCGATCCCTCGAGCAGCCCCGCGATGGCCGCGTTACGTATCAACTCTGTCTTGGCCTCGGCCAGCGCGCCGCCGTAAACCAGATGAATGGCCTCGATGCCGCTTTTGCCCGCCTGCGCAAGGAACGCGCCCAGCCTCCCGGCAAGGTCAATGTACGGCGCCAGCTTGGTGTACTCTTCGTGGCTCAACGAGGGCAGATTCACTGCGTTCTGCACCACGCCGAGCTTCAGGTACTCGCGCACCTGTTGCGCAATCTGCACACCCACCGCTTCCTGCGCCTCGGCCGTGGAGCCGGCGATGTGCGGCGTCAGGATCACGTTATCGAGCTCGAAGTAGGGTGAGTCCTTGGGCGGTTCGACCGAATACACATCGAGCGCCGCGCCAGCCACCTGCCCGCTCTTAAGCGCATCGGCCAGGTCCGCATCGCAAACCAGCTCGCCGCGCGCGCAGTTGACGATGCGCACGCCCTTTTTCATCGCGGCGAGGGTTTTGGAGTTGATAATGCCCGTGGTCTGCGGCGTGAGCCCCACGTGGAGGGTGAGATAGTCGGCCTTGGCAAAGAGCTCCTCGACGGGAACCAGGGCAATTCCGTTTTCGCGCGCCACGGCCGCCGAGACGAACGGGTCGGCTCCAAGGATCTCCATGCCGAATGCACGCGCACGCCTGGCCACTTCCAGACCGATGCGGCCCAGGCCCAGAATGCCGAGCGTCTTGGCGCGCAGCTCAGCGCCCTGCAGGTTCTTTTTCTCCCACTTGCCGGCGTGCATGGTCGAGTTCGCGGCGGGCATCTTGCGCGCCAGAGCGATCATGAGGCCGACGGTGAGCTCGGCGACGGCTACGGCGTTGGCGCCTGGCGTATTCATGACCACGATGCCGCGGCGGGTGGCGGCTTCGGCGTCGATGTTGTCGACGCCCACGCCGGCACGGCCGATCACGCGCAATTTGGGCGCGAGCGCCATCAGCTCGTCGCCCACCTGCACCGCGCTGCGCACCACGAGCGCATCGGCGTCTGCAAGGGCCGCGGGTAAGCCGCCGGGCAACTGGTCATGCGTCTTCACTTCCCATCCCGGCTCGCCCGCAAACACGGCCAGCGTGGCCGGAGAAACCTTTTCCGCCAATACGATCTTCATGGCTGCTCCCTTGTCCGCCGCGGCGGACCCGTTCTTATAGTCGTCAAAACGGATGCCCTGCTGCTCGCAGAGCAGGTCGAACATCCGCACCACCGCAGCGTGCGGCTTGCCCTCGCCGCGCTCGTACTTGGTGAGCGAGTTGGGATGCACGCCCAACCGCTCCGCCATTTCGTATTGAAAGAGATCGAGCTGCTTGCGGGCGATGAGCAGCTTTTCGCCGAAACTAAGTTCTGCCATGTGTCCTCTGCATAGGAAAAGCGGAGTTAGCGGGGTTAGCGGAGTTAGAAGGCTGTCGCTGCTCTTGCTAGCTCCGCTGACACGCGCGAAGCGCGGCTAACACCGCGAACCCCGCTATTCCTTCACTGCTTTCGCGTACACTTCCTGCGCCGCGGCGACGGCCTGGCCGAACTGGACCGGCAGACCGAGCGTGTCCCTGGCGATGTGCTCCATTGCGCCGAGCAGGGCCACGGTGTCAAGGTAGTCAAAGAAGCCAAGGTGCGCGACGCGGAAGATCTTGCCCTTCATCTCACCCTGGCCGTTGGCGGCGACGAGCGCGAACTTGGCCTTGAGCGCCTTCACCACGACGCCCGAGTCCATTCCTTCGGGAACCGCGACCGCCGTGGCCGCCGCGGCCGGAGCCGTGGGCGCGAAGAGCTTGAAGCCGAGCACGGTGAGGCCGGCGCGTGTGGCTTCGGCGTTTACCTGCGCGTTGTCGATGAGCGCGATGCGGCCTTTTTCGAGGTCGCCGCCCGCCTGTCCGGCGATGTAGTCGAGCGCGGCGCCCAACCCTGCGACCAGAGCCACCGCCGGCGTGTAGGCGCTTTCGCCCGCGGCGGCGTTCTTGCGCTCTTTGCGCAGGTCGAAGTAGTAGCGCGGATTCCCGCTGGTCTCCATGGCCGCCCAAGCGCGGTCGCTAATGCTGAGATAGGCGAGGCCGGGCGGAATCATGACCGCTTTCTGCGAGCCGCCGATGAGCACGTCGATGCCCCATCCGTCGACGTCGAAGTGCGTGGTGCCGAGACCGGTGATGCCGTCGACGACAAGAAGCGTGTTAGGTGAGACTTCGTCGCGCAGCTTGGCGATGGCCTGAACGTCGTGGCGCACGGCTGTCGAGGTCTCGGTGGCCTGCATGTAAACAACTTTGTGCTCGGGCTTGAGGGCGGCGCGGACTGCCGCAAGGTCGAAGGTCTGGCCGTAGGGCGCGCTGACGACCTCCGGCACGAGGTTGAAGGCTTTGGCCAGGCCCGTCCAGCGCTCGCCGAATTTGCCGGCGGTGAGGACGAGCACTTTGTCGCCCGGCGAGGTCAGATTCGAGACCGATGCCTCCATGGCGCCGGTGCCTGAGCAAGCCAGAAGCAGCACATCGTTCTTCGTGCCCACGAAGACCTTTAGCTGGGCGAGCACTTTTTGGAAGAGGGCACGAAACTCGGCCGTGCGGTGATGCATGTCGGCTGCGGCCATGGCAAACTGCGCCGCCGGAAGGAGGGGGGTTGGACCGGGAGTATAAAGACGGGTTTTGCGAATCATTTGTTCCTCCTGCGTGGATGGAGCGTTGAATTGTAACCCTTAAGGTAGCGGTTTGGATCGCGAAATCACATAATACACAATTCTATGATTTTTGTGGTTGTATTTTCTTTGTGGAAATCTGAATTCTTTGATTTTCTCCGTATGTTTGCCATGATTTGCCCGCGAAGTGCCTCGAATCGATACAATTCTTCTTTGGCCGGCACTTATGTACTCACCGCTCGTGAGGGCGGGCGGTAAGGAAGGAAGCGGCCAATCGTTCCAAGCAAGGAGCAGATCCATGAATGAACCGGGCGCACTGGAAGCTCTCATCAGCCAGCAGATTGTCACCGCCATGAAGGCGCACGACGCCGAGCGCACCGGCACGCTGCGGCTGATCAAGAACGCGCTGAAAAACAAGGCGATTGAGAAGCGCGCGCCGCTGACGCAGGCCGAGGGCGAGCAGGCGCTGGCCTCGATGATCAAGCAGCGGCGGGACTCGATCGAGCAGTTCGCGAAGGGCAACCGGCCCGATTTGGTGGCGAAGGAGCAGGCCGAGATCGTGGTGATCGAGGAGTTCCTGCCCCAGGCTCTGGACGAGGCGGGGATGGCGAAGCTGGTCACGGAGGTTCTGGGCGAGTTGGAGGCGAACCTGGGCCGCAAGCCCGGCCCGAAGGAGATGGGCGCGGCGATGAAGGCCGTCCAGGCTAGGCTCCAGGCGACAGGAGTGCGGGCCGATGGGCGCACGGTGAGCGAGTTGGTGAAGAAGGGGTTAGCGGGCTAGCGCAGCGAATGCGGCAAGAGCCAAAACACGGCCAGCCCGCACGGCTCGACGCCCGAAGACGATTGTCCCTACAGGCGAAACTAATCCCCCCGGCCGGGGTCATACCTATCAGCCCTCTCCGAGGGCTGCCGGCATTGCTTTGGCGCGGACCGACGGAGCTCGGCAAACCGCTCAGGCCCGGGGCGGAAAGTGAGGGATCATGGAATCCCGAACGAGTTTGCAAGTCTCTTGCGTTGCGTGCTTTTCCCCACTGTCGATCAACACAACGCGGCTCCCGTTTTCTGCCAGAATTTCCAGGTCCGGCCGTACAAGCCTTCTTGAGCTCGTGGTGGCCATCGCCATGCTGGCGCTGGCATTCGTGCCAACGCACGTGATGGCCCAGCAGGCGTATCCGGCTTCGCCCTACGGCGACAACAGCAGCCCGTACGCGAACCCTTACGCGCAGCCCGCGACGCCGCAGAACGGCTATGCGCAGCCGCAATACGGTCAGCCGCAGTACGCTCCACAACAGCAGCCTTACGCGCAGCAACCTTACGCGGCTTCCCCTTACCAGCAGCAGGATTTGAGCCAGCCGGCCGCGCCAGTTCAGGCTTTGAGCGCCGAGGACCTGGAGCAGCTTCTGGCACCGATCGCGCTTTACCCGGATACGCTGCTGGCGCAGATTCTTGCCGCCTCGACCTACCCTGCGCAGGTAGCCGTCGCCGACCAGTGGCTCGGGCAGATGCGCGCGCAGGGCTATGGGGCACCGGAACAGATTGCCTCCGGCGCCCAGGCGCAGACCACGTGGGACCCGAGCGTGAAGGCGCTCACCGCCTTCCCTGACGTGCTGGACATGATGAACCACAACCTGGAGTGGACCACCAACCTGGGCAACGCCTACTACAACCAGCCGCAGGACGTGATGCAGACGGTGCAGGTGCTGCGCGAGCGCGCCGAACAAGCGGGCAATCTGCAATCTACACCGCAGGAAGACGTGAGCAACGACCAGGGCTACATCCAGCTCGCTCCCGCCAATCCAGAGATGGCCTACGTTCCTACCTACGATCCGTGGGACGTGTATGGCCAGCCCATTTCGCCTTATCCCGGCTTTTCTCTCTTTGGCGCGCTGGGCAACTTTTTCGGCGGCGCTCCCATACAGTACGGGCTCGGCTTCGCGCTGTCGGCCTTCGATCGCATGCCCTTTGGCTGGCTGGCCTGGGGCCTGGACTGGCTGGGACACGCGCTGCTCTTCGACCACTCGGACTACTATACGCACAGCGCGACGGTGGCCGATTGGGGCTTGCCGTATGGCGGACCGCGCGCCTACTACGGCCGGGGAGGGCCTTGGCGCGGGCGCGACTCCGGGTACCGCTCCTACGGAGGTCAGCAGACCTACAACGGGCGCGGCGGCTACGAGCGCGGCAACTGGTCGAACAACCGAGCTCCGGGGCAATGGCAGGGGCGCACGGCGGAACCACTCCATCAGGATCCGCGATCCGGCTACGCCACCAATCACAGCTACCAGCAGCCGTCCTACGGCTATACGCATCCCGCGCTTCCGGCGCAGAGCTACAACCGCGCGGCGGAACAACCGTATTCGCGCGGCGCGCCGCAACAAAGCTACGGCTATCGCCCGCAGACCTACCCCAACCGGGCCCAGACGTACGGAAGCTCGAACTATATGAGCCGGCCGCAGACCTCCAGCAATTCCGGCTACGGGTATGGGTACGGATATGCGAACCGGTCAACGGGCAATTTCCCGAGGAACGCGTACGCCGGACAGCAGGCCTATGCGACGCGCCCAGGGTTCGCCAACGCCTATGGTTCCTATCGCGCGCCTGAAAGCAACAATTCGCGCGCATTCTCCAGCCGCTCCTTTCAGGGCTACGGCAACGCGATGGCGCGGAATGACCGTTCAGGCGGTTTCCACCCCTTTGGCGGAGGCAAGGAGCCCAAGGGGTTTGGACGTGAGCGCGCGCCGAGGTCTTTCGGCGGTGAACGAGCGCCGAAGTACAAGGCTCCCAGGAGCTTCGGCGGCGGGCACATGAGAGCGCCCAAGATGAGCCACTCCGGAGGCGGCGGCGGACATCATCGCTTCTGATTCTTTCGCCTGTAGCCGGAGGGTACCCGCCGGGCTAGCCGCCGCTGACCGGCGCCAATTCCGCTTAATGAAGCTTGAGTTTCCTCGGGTGCGCTTCGTGGAGCTCGCGATATAGCTCATCGACCTTGGCTTTGGCTCTGTCGAGGGCGCGCCGCCCCGCAGCCGTGATGCGGTAAAGCCGCCGCGCGCGCCCGCCAGCCTGCCCAGGAAGCGTCTTGAGCAGACCGGCGCGCTCCATGCCGTGGAGCAGCGGATAGAGCGTGCCCGGCCCGATCCGATAGCCGTGATGCGCGAGCTCCTCCATCATCGCCAGACCGAAGATCGGCTCGTGGCACGCGTGCAGCAGCACGTGGATGCGGATCAGGCCGTAAAAAAACTCCCGCCTGCGATTCTTCACAGGAAACACTATACCGCGGTTTACACGATTTTGGCTTGACTCATATCGGAATTCGATATATGGTTT
>JBEKXX010000005.1:0-42520 GCA_049511595.1 Occallatibacter sp.
GCCGGTGATTTCCGCCGCGCGCGTGTAATCCTCCAGATAGAAGTCCGTGAACTTGCGCGACAGAAAGTGGACCCACTCCGGCCGCTCCGCCATGTCCACGAACATGTCCTCCCAGCCGCGCACCAGCGCCGGGCGCTGCCAGATGTCGGCAAACCCGTAAAGCAGCGCATGCCGCTCGTAGCGCGCGCACTGGGCTTTCAACTGCGAGCGATCCAGACAATCCGGCGACGGCCACGGGAACGACTCCAGTTCCCCGAAGCTGCTCACTCCAGCCAGCGCGCCTTTGCCGTCCTGGCGCATCGGTCCCCACGGCGTCTGGCTATAGACATATCGTTCGCCCCAAAAATTCTGGAACAAACCGCCGCCCAACTCCCGCTCCGGCGGTTCCGTCGTTTCCAGATGCCGCACATCCACACCGAGCGAGTCGAGCAGACTGTCTTTGTCGGAGTGGCCGATGTGCGCAAACAGCCGTTGCATCGTCGGCGGCTCCGCCCAAAAATCGCGCGGGGTCCGGTCCGGTTGCTCATGCCGCAATGCTGCAAGCACTCGTTCTCTTGAGGTCATGTTAGCCTTGGCCCCATTGTCTCATCCTCCACCCCATTGGCTTCCCTTTTGAAGTTTCGCGTTTTAAATTGTTTGCCCAGAACTTGCGCAGACCGTTTTCGCGATTCCCTTCCCGCTCTACGAATTTGCAAGTCCTTTTTCCAGCCCCCCTTGTCCAGTGAAGCGTATAGGGGGGTCCGTACTTGTCTCGCGCCAAGAGTTCGCGCTGAAGCAGAAATGTGAAATCTATGTGAATTCGTCAAATCTTAATCTTGCTCTGCGAGTCTGGGAGGCGGAACGGAGAAGAGGTTTTTCGCCGGCGCGAAACTCATCCGCCCGCATGCGCCCGTTGCGCGTGCTCATGGGGTTTAGCAATTGTTCCTACTTATGCGTCCGGGTTGCAGGAGAGGATTGCGCTCATTGCGCACACGGGCGCGGTCATGATTCCAACCCTATTTCAAAGAAGAAGAGAGGCCCGAATGAAATTCACAGCGAATGCGGCTGCCGCGGCGGTTCTGGCAGCCAGTCTCGTAGTTTCCTATGCACAGACCAGCGGCTCGGCTTCGCCGGCGAAGAAGCACACGGCAGCCAAGAAGACGGCGGCGCCGGCAGGTCCCACGGTGGAGGAGCAGATTCAAGCACTTCGCACCGAAATGCAGGGGCAGATCGACAGCCTGAAGAGCGATCTTGCCGCCAAGGACGAGCAGTTGAAGCAGGCACAGCAGACGGCGTCCGACGCGCAAGCGGCAGCGGCCAAGGCGGAGGCCGACGCAACGGCGCAGCAGCAGGCAGCCACTGAGAACTCAGCGGCCGTATCCACCCTGCAAAGCACGGTCAGCGACCTGAAAACCAACCAGGTCTCGCTGGCCACCACGGTCTCCGACGAGACCACGAATCTGAAAAAGGCGATCTCCAACCCAACTACGCTGCACTACAAAGGCATCACCCTGACGCCGGGAGGCTACGCGGCGGCTGAAACTGTGTGGCGTGCTCATGCCACCGGCGGCGACATTCCCACCCCGTTCACCTCGCTTCCTTACGAACACGGCGACAACTACACGCTCAGCGAATTCTTCGGCTCAGCCCGCCAGTCGCGCGTGGCGTTGATGGCAGAGGGAAAGGTGCCCTGGGGAACGGTGAGAGGCTACTTCGAGGGTGATTGGTTGGGCACCGGCATTACGTCAAACAACAACCAATCCAACAGCTACGTCTTCCGCCAACGCGTACTTTGGGCGCAGGCTGAAACCAACAGCCATTTGGCGTTCACCGGCGGTCAGCTTTGGTCGCTGGCTACCGAAGACAAGAAGGGCATCTCCAATATCTCCGGCGACATCATGACGCCGCAGACCATAGACCCGAACTATAACGTGGGCTTCGTCTGGACGCGCCAGTATGGCTTCCGCGTCACTCAGACCTGGAATCATGCGGCAATCGGCGTCGCGGCCGAGAATCCGCAGCTGATTTATACCGCCTCGCTGGCCGGCAACACGCCTTACGCCGTGCTCGGCAGCCAGGGCACCAACGGCGGTAACTACAACGCCGCCATCAGCGCCTGCTCGCCCTCGACCTCGATCGTGAACTACACCAACCAGGCGGAAACCGATTCGGCCGGAAACACCGTCAACGTCGCGGTTCCGGTCTACAAGACCGTCAACTCCTGCGCCAATATCACCAACGTCTCCTTCAACTATGCGCCCGATGTGATTGTCAAGCTGGCGCTCGATCCCGGCTGGGGCCACTATGAGATCATCGGCATCGGCGGCTTCGCCCACGAAACTGTGTATCCCGGCGAAACCACGAACGGCAACCTGTATGGAGGGCTCACCGACATCGCGACCGGCGCGGCTGTGACTCCGGCTCTCACCACCGCTGGCGCATACGGGAACAGCATCAAGCTGGGCGGCTTTGCGGCCAGCTTCCGCGTTCCGTTCGGTAAAATGGTCAGCTTCGGCGCCAAGGGTCTTTACGGACCCGGCGTGGGCCGCTACGGCAACTCCACGCTGGCCGATGTGACGGCCGACGCCTCAGGCAACCTTGCCCCGATCCACAATGGATCCGGCTTGGGCACCCTGGAAATCAACCCGACTCCGCGTTTGCTGATCTATTTCAACGGCGGCATCGATTACGCCGCCCGCACCGACTTTGCCACCGCAACAGCGACGACGCTGAGCGCGCCAAGTGCTGACTTCTGCGCTACGATCAGCAGCGTCGTTACATGCTCAACCACTACCACTGCCGCGCTGGCTGCCGCCGGCGCAAAGTGGGGCGCTCACTGGGGCGCGCCTTCCGCGGCCGCGGTCGGCTACGGATCGCGTCTCTTGAGCAACTCGGCTTGCAACAGCAACGCCGCGCCCGGCTACAACGGCAGCTCCACGGGCTACTATCCCGGCGGCTCCTGCGGCGCGCAAAACCGCGACATACAGGAGTACACGGCCGGCTACTGGTACGACTTCTATAAGGGCGACCATGGCCGCTTCCGCCAGAGCTTCCAGTACAGCTACGCTGTGCGCGAAGGCTGGTCGGGCGCCTCCGGAATCGGAGCCAAGGGCATCGACAACATGTTCTGGACCTCGTTCCGCTACTACCTGCCGTAAGCCAACCATCTCGGCCCAAAACAAAAGGGGCAGTCCGCAATGGACTGCCCCTTCTCATTTGAACGCGGGTCGCGCTTACTCCGCCGCTTCCACAGGCTTGGTCTGCGCCACCGTCCAGTCGGGCGCGCCCACCTTGAAGCGCGCAAAGCGGCGCACGGTGATGTTCTCGCCCAGCTTGCCCACCTTCTGCGCGATCAGCTCCTTCACGCTGATGGCTTGGTCCTTGATGAAGGGCTGCTCCAGCAGGCAAACCTCCTCGTAGAACTTGGCCATCTTGCCCTCGACGATCTTTTCGATGACGGCGGCGGGCTTGCCCGTGGCGGCGGCCTGGGCGCGGCAGATCTCCTTCTCGCGCTCCAGGTCTTCGGCGGTCACGTCCTCCGGTTTCACGTACCGCGGATCGCTGGCGGCGATGTGCATGGCCACGTCCTTCAGCAGCTCCTGAAAATCCTCGGTGCGGGCCACGAAATCGCTCTCGCAGTTCAGCTCCACCAGCACGGCGATCTTGGCGCCGGCGTGAATGTAGCTGCCCACCGCGCCTTCGTTGGTCGCGCGCGCGGCCTTCTTCTGCGCCGAGGCCATGCCCCGCTTGCGCAGCACCACGAAGGCTTCCTCGATGTTTCCCTTGGTCTCCTGCAGAGCCTTCAGGCAGTCGCCCATGGGCGCGCCGGATTTCTCGCGGAGTTCTTTCACCAGCTTGGCATCAATCTTCTCACTCACAGTCGTCAACTCTCTTTTCCCTGGCCGCAGCCGGCCTTATCGATGCATTACGTTTAAGAATTCGCAATCCTGTTGCGCGCCGGTGAATTTCCGGCACAAGAAAAGCGTGGCGGCGGGATGGAGCGGCCACGCTGTTCCCGAACATGCGCATGGTTCCGCGCGGCGCGGATTACTGACCGCCTTCCGCTACTTCCTCCTCTTCCATGAGGGCCGCAACCGCGGCGGGCGCCTTGCGAATGCCGCCGCCCAGCGCCGCTTCCATATCGACGTCTTCACCCGCCGCGGACTCGGCGGAGATCTCGACGCCTTCCTCAGCGGCTACGGTCTCGGCAGCCTCTTCCTGGAAGGCCTTGTCGCCCAGCAGGTTCACGCCCTCGGCGGCGGAATCGGCAATCTTCGAGGTGAAAAGGCGAATGGCGCGCAGCGCATCGTCGTTGCCCGGGACCACGTAGTCCACTACGGTGGGATCGCAGTTGGTGTCCACCACGGCAACCACGGGGATGCCCAGCTTCCGCGCTTCCTTCACGGCGATGGCCTCGTTGTTCGAGTCCACGACGAAGAGCGCGTCGGGCAGGCGCTTCATGGTCTTGATGCCGGCCAGATTGGCCTGCAGGTGCTTGCGCTCGCGCTCCAGGCGAATGACTTCCTTCTTGGTCAGCAGGTCGTAGCGGCCGTCCGCGGCCATCTCATCCAGTTCCTGAAGGCGCTTCACCGACTTCTGCACCGTCACCCAGTTGGTCAAGAGCCCGCCCAGCCAGCGCTGGTTGATGTAGGGCATGCCCGCGCGCGTGGCTTCCTCGGCAATGGCTTCCTGGGCCTGGCGCTTGGTGCCCACAAACAGGATCGTCTTGCCCTGCGAGCACAGCTCGGTCACGAATTTCGACGCTTCCTTGAACAGCTTGAGCGTCTTTTGCAGGTCGATGATGTAGATCCCGTTGCGCTCGCCGAAGATGTGTTCCTTCATCTTGGGATTCCAGCGCTTGGTCTGATGCCCGAAGTGAACACCTGCTTCGAGCAGTTCCTTCATGGTGATGGTGGCCAATGGTCCTCCTCGTGGACTGCATTCCGGCTCGGCCGGAATTTATGCCCCTTGCGGGGAGATTTGGTGAAACCAGAGAGTAGGTAATAGCCAGTAGGGAGTAGAAAGCAGCCGAATTTCGCGGCTTTTCTATTCCCTACTCACTACTCCCTATTCCCTCGCAAGCGCTTTAGCGCTTGCTGAACTGGAACCTCTTCCTTGCGCCCTTCTGGCCGTACTTCTTGCGTTCCTTCACGCGCGCGTCGCGGGTCAGCAATCCTTCCGCCTTGAGCGTCTTGCGCAGCTCCGGGTTGAACTCGATCAAGGCACGGGCCACGCCCATCTTCACCGCGTCGGCCTGCGCGGTCACGCCGCCGCCGCTCACGGTGGTCACGACATCGAAGCTCGCGGCCAGCTCGGCCACCACAAAGGTGCGCTTGGCTGCCACGCGCTGCTGCTCGGTGACGAAGTGTTCCTCGAACTTTTTGCCGTTCACCTTCCACTCGCCCGTGCCGGGACGCAAAAATACGCGCGCGATCGCCGATTTGCGCCGCCCCGTCCCGTAATACTGAACCAGATCCTCTGCCATTCCTTTTTAGCTCCTAGCTTCTAGCCTCTAGCTGCTAGCTTGTCCAAGCCCCGCCGAACCTTCTTGTTTTTCCCTTCGCCTCTTCGCTCCCGCAACAAAAAGCTAGGAGCTAGAAGCTAGCAGCTAGAAGCTGCTCTTACAACGCCACCGGCTTCTGCGCCGTGTGGGGGTGCTTGTCGCCGCGATACACCTTCAGCTTCGATCCCATGGCGCGGCCCATCTTGGTCTTGGGCAACATGCCCCTGATGGCTTCCTCGAGGATCTTCTCGGGCTTGCGGTTCACCAGCCGCGTGAACGACTCCTCGCGCAGCCCGCCGGGAAAGCCCGTGTAGCGCCGGTACATCTTCGTCTGGTCCTTCAACCCCGTCAGGCGCACCTTCTCGGCGTTGATCACGATCACGTGATCGCCCATGTCGATGTAGGGCACATACTGCGGATTCAGCTTGCCGCTCAGCACGCTGGCGGCCTTGGTCGCCAGGCGCCCCAGGGTCTGCCCGCTGGCGTCCATCACATACCATTTGCGGCTTATGTCCTTGCCGCTCGGAACAAAGGTCGACATCTCTCTCCTGCCCTCGATAAAACCTGCCCTGCGCCTCAAATAAACTACGGGGGCCCTGCAACAACCTTGGGTGCCTCAGGTCCCGCTTTTGGGACCTGGGAAACCGCCAGCCCACACAATCTTGCCTGGGTGCCCCATCCTAAACGCGCATTCTGCGTTTAGGGTGGGATCGTACCAACCCGCGCAAACCGCCCACGCACAATGCATTTGCCCGCGTCAAACGCACGGGCCTTCAAAATCTACCCACTGCCAAACAAATCTGTTCGGGTGAGAAGCTGCGGGAGTTCGTTCTCATCGGAACCCTGGCTGCGCCGGACCCCCCATTCTCCGGGTCCCTGCATCCGGTGGCCTGGCCCGGCAGTGCCCGCCGAAACCCGGCCTGGGCCGCCGCCAGATGAGTCCGGGTGAACACACTCAGACCCCAGGCGCAACACCGCGCAAGGATTCCAGAATACTGAAAAATCAGCCCCAAGTCAACGAAAGACCCCCGCGGGGATTGCCCTGGTTTGAATCCTGGCGTGGCCTGCTGAAACACACAAGGCGATTTATATAAAATGACGGAATGAGCAAAACCAACGCCACGATCCCGCCAGTCGCCCCACTGGACTTGAGCAAGCTGCGGGTTTTCCCGCTGGAACAAAGAAAAAGCCTGACGCGTGCCGACGAGATTCTCGTCGATCCGGCCAGCAACGCGAAGCCATTGAAGCCGGACCTGGTCCCGGTTGTTGAGCGTTGCGTAAGCGACATTCGCAAGGCCCGCGAACGTGGCGCCAGCGTGATGCTGATTTACGGCGCTCACCTGCTGCGCAATGGAGCCGCCTTGATTCTCGATCGCATGATGGAGAACGGGTGGCTGACGCACCTGGCCACGAACGGCGCGGGCACAATCCACGACTGGGAATACGCATGGTTTGGAGCCAGCACCGAAAGCGTGGAAATGAACGTGGCCAGCGGCACCTTTGGCGCCTGGGACGAAACGGCCACGAATATTCATCTTGCCATCATGGCCGGAGCTTTGGATGGGCTCGGTTACGGGGCGGCTCTCGGGCGTTTCATCTGCGAGGACGGGGCGACGCTTCCGTCAATAAAGGAGTTGGAGAACGCGATTAGCGCCGAACCGGGGCATCCGCTTGCTTCGGCTCGCTGCGACCTGCTGCGCGCGATGCTGGACGGCCGCGTCTCGCCTGGCCGTACGGAGGTCGTCCATCGCTGGAAACAGGCCTCGATCCTCGCTTCCGCGTGGCGGCGCGGAGTTCCGCTTACGGTGCATCCGGGGATTGGCTATGACATCATCACCAACCATCCCATCTTCAATGGAGCGGTGATCGGCCGTGCGGCCGGGAGCGATTTCAAGCTGTTTGGCGGATCGGTGGCTGGACTGGAAAACGGCGTTGTGATGTCCGTCGGTTCCGCAATCATGGGGCCGCAGGTTTTTGAGAAGAGTCTCAGTTGCGTGAATAATCTTCGCCTCCAGGCGGGCCGCGGCGTGGTCTCAGGCCACTCCATTTATGTCGTCGATTTGCAGGATGGCGGGAATTGGGATTGGACCAAAGGCGAACCGCCCAAGACCAACGCCGCTTATTACCTGCGGTTCTGCAAAAGCTTTTCCCGCATGGGCGGCGCAATGCGTTATCTGCAATGCGATAACGTAACCTTCATCCACAATGTGTTTCAACAACTCAGCCAATCGTGAAGGGCGGGCGGCCCGCCGTCGCGGTCCGGTAGTGGGTCAGTTTGGATATGCACAGCGTAGAATGGATGCCATCGTCCTGAAAGGCGGCATCGTGGGTGCTTATGAAGTTTTATAGCCCAAGCCATTCAATCGAAAAGCCCATGCGTCATTGCCAAGCCCGGAGAGCCTAGCAGAAGCATCTGTCCATATCGTCTTGGCCGATCCTCGAAGGGCGAAGTGAACGTCATCTACTACCAGTTTGACGGCTACACTTCCCGTCCAGAGGGTCTTCAATATGACGGCTCTCCTGCTAATTGGCGCTGCAACCATGTCGCAGACATAGCTACAGCCACCCTTATAGAGGACGATTGGCACGAGCCGGATGTTAAACCCAAGACTCGCGGGCATTGCGTCGTGTACGCGGATTACGAAGTAGCCTACTAGGCTGCAACCAATTCAGGCGCATTTGCCCACGCGAGATATTGCCTCGCTCTTGACTCGGCAGAAGCGCCGCTAAAGATTGTTGTGTAGATTTCGCCGTCGCCGGAAAAGTTGATTCCTTCGACAACCCAATCGCCTGATTTGTCCTCATGTTGGAAGATTTCCCATTGCATTGGGCACACTCCAGTAATACGCTCGGTTTGAGCGTTACCCGACGCAACAGATCATGAACACAAGAACCCGCTGGCAGGCGGGTTTTCTTATGCCTCGAATACTACGCCCGTTTAGGCGTTCTCTCCAAGTGCCTTCAGAAGCAACTCACTATGTCAAGCACAAAATACGCTTGCCGTCGAAGAATGCCGGCGGCAAGCGTAGGCCAGTTATGCGTATTGGTATTCGAGCGTTGATGGATCAATCTGGATTTCCTGCTTCTGCTCAGAGCAGTCGTCCACGATATTCGGCATCAATTCCATCAGCCCTTTGACTGCAACAGCGAGTCTTGGACGATCCATGGCGATGACCATAAGACGAATCAGCTTATCGAGTTCCTTTCCCACCTCGTATCGGTCATTCTCAATCTTCGATAGATGCGTGTGGTCGATATGCAAGAAACGAGAAAACTCCACCGCGCTCTTGTTCACGTACTTGCGCAGGAACCTCACTTCCGATCCGTGGAGTTTGCAGCGACTACACAGCACAGCGATAGCCACTATGGTCATCAGACCATCCATGTTTGGGATAATGGGGTCAACATTCCCGCAATGGGAACAATCGATCACCTGAATCTTCTGCAACTCGACCGGGATGCCCATTTCCTTGAATTCATAGTTCCTGCGGACAACCTGAGCTGTCTTGCCGCAATTGCCACACAATGCTGTTTTCATTCGGCCCTCCTTTTTGCCTCTACCGAGAAAACAGTGATCAGATATGCCTCGTTGACTTGCTTGAAGCTGAAAACAATCCTGAGCCATGTTCCATCTGGGGCATATCCTTCAACGGTGTACTTCCATTCTCCTGATTTGATATCGCACTCAGGCGGATCACAAATACACCCGGACCGGAGCACTTGCCAAGCGTCCGGTATAGTCAGGCCCTCCTTTCTCAATTCATCTCGAAAATGCTTCCCAGGGATGACGCTGCCCTCGCTCAGGCAATCGTGCAGCATGTCAAGAGCGATATCCAGCGCCACAGCATTTATCGGCATAGTTGGCATAATGACAACATTTATTATACGTTGTCAAGGGCCAAAAGTTGCACACCATATGGGGAGGGGTAATTCGGATGAACCACAAGATATTGGGTTTTACTTGCGTTTCCAGCGCGCCTTAGCAGCCTTCTTTGCAATAGCTTTGCGCTTTGCCTTCGATAGAGACTTTGCCCGAGCCGCGCCGCCCTTTGCACCGCCAAGTTTGCCGAGCGCCACGGCTGCCGGGTTTTTTCCAGCGTTCGGGTCTTCCAATGGCGTCCCGTCCATGTGCTCGCCGATGGCCCGTTCGACTATCCTAAAAGGTTGACGGCGAAATCCCGGTCCTTGCTTGAGCGTTTAGGCACGCTTCAAGTGTGAACGGCCGGAGCGCCGAATGCAAGCATGTGGAAAAGCAAACTGACCCACTACCCGCGGTACCGAGCCGGTTCGAGTTGCGGTATCCTGTTGAAGCGCGCCCGTAGCTCAGCTGGATAGAGCGAATGCCTCCGGAGCATTAGGTCGGGAGTTCGAATCTCTCCGGGCGCACCATTTCCCCTTCCCCGCCCCGCGGATGTCAGGCCCTCCGCCCCCGCCGTTCCTTCCCACTTGCACCTAAACTCCGATCGCTGGCGCCCAACTTCTCTACTCCCTTGAAGGGGACATTGGCGCAGTTTCAACTCCGACCTCGATAGGCCAAACGCACAGAAGCCCCTCGTTTCCGAGAGGCTTCGTGCCAAATCAGGAGGGATATGACGCCTTGTCGGTCGATGGCGTTCTGTTCCGCGCTTGCCGGAGTTACGACAGCGAGTTGCTGATGTTGGTGAACACCGTGTTTACGGCCGTCGCCACATGGCCGACGCCAGCGACGCAAACGAGAGCAATCAGGCTAACCAGAAGGGCATACTCGACCAGATCCTGACCTTCCTCTCCGTTCTTCAGGCCCTGGAATTTCGCGTAAAGATTCAGAAGCAGGCTGTTCATTTCGGTTCTCCTTGGTAGTCGAGGTTTACTGTTCAGCGGATGAAGCGGGATGCCGATTCAGTGACGGGCAGAAGTCGCGTCCGCCCCGGCGCCTTCGCCAAGGGTACGCATGTAACATTCAAACCCGTTACCATTGCTGGCTCAATGACTCTTTCGCTTCATGCGCTAACACTTCCGCGCCATTACCCGCTGCCGCCTGTGCGCTTCCGGCGTCAAGCCCTCCAGCCTCGCTGCTCCTTCCTTCCCGGCCCTGAACCTCGCCCCCAGCCGCCTCGCTTCTCCATTGTTTCTAAGCACATACGAACTCAACCCCGCAT
Source organism: Occallatibacter sp. (assembly GCA_049511595.1). Taxonomy (GTDB): domain Bacteria; phylum Acidobacteriota; class Terriglobia; order Terriglobales; family Acidobacteriaceae; genus Telmatobacter. The sequence continues at coordinate 10,621 of JBEKXX010000005.1, forward strand.
TGCCGGATGGCCAAAAATTTCCCTCCCGAACTTTGCAGGGAATTACCGCCGTTTCGCGCACAATGGTTCCATGATGGACGACCAGACCAGAACCGCTCCCCAGCCGCCTTCCGGGCCCTGTGCGCTGTCCACGGGTCACTGACCACTGACCACCGACCACTGACCACTTTTTCACTTACCCCCTACCCCCCCATACCCGGTGGGGGTATCAAAACGGCTAATTTCTTTGCCTAAGTCTTTCAGAATCAACAAGAGCATTACCGAAATGGCCAAGAACCGCGGCGATTTTCGTCGCCAAACGTCGCCAAGTGCCGGCAAAACAGGCCATTTTGTAGGCGAATCAGCCCTTTTTGCCTATCTGCGCTATGAGCCGCGGCGAACCTGAAGCCACGAATTGTGAACTGACCACTGACCACTGTTCACTGTTCACTGTGCTGGCCGTCCTTGCAATTCCCTGGCTGCGCTCCTTTAATTCCGTAGCAGTGAAAGCGGCAAACCAGAACTCAGTTCCTGGCGGAGCGGCTGCTCCTGCACTGAGTGCGCGCACGGCGCTGGCCCTCTGCGGCTTCAGCGCCGTCGTGGGCCAGATCGTGCTCATGCGCGAGCTGATCCAGGTCTTCAACGGCAACGAGATCGCGCTGGGAATCCTGCTGGCGACGTGGCTGCTGTGGACGGCGGTGGGGAGCGGCTTGACCGCGGCGACCGGGCTGGGACAGAGCAGGCCGCGGCTTGCCGTTGCCGCGCTCGAGTGCCTGCTGGCCGCAAGCCTGCCGGCGGCCGTCTGGGCGCTGCGCGGCTCGAAGGCGCTTTTCCAAACCGTGCCGGGCGAACTGGTCGGTCCGGTTCCCATGCTGCTTACCTCGCTGGTGTGCCTGAGCGTGTTTTGCGCGGCGTCGGGAGCGCTGTTTGTGGCGGCGGCGCGCATGGCCGAGGCGGAGTGCGGGCTTTCGGCGCGCGCGGCCGCCAGCGCCGCCTATCTGCTGGAAGCGGCGGGCTCGGGGCTGGGCGGAATCGTGGCCAGCGTGCTGCTGGTGCGCTACCTCGACGCCTTTCAGATCGCGGCCATCGTGGGATTGCTGAATCTCCCGGTGGCCGCGGCGCTTGTGCAGCGGATGCGTCGCAGGCAGGTTGCCGTGCTGGCGGGTGCGGCGGCGCTGGCCGCGGTTCCGCTGCTGTCATGGGTTGCTCCGCAGTGGGATGCGGCGGCGCGGGCGCGGCTGTGGCGCGGCTTCCACGTGGTGGGGGCGCGCGATACGATCTACGGCAATTTGACGGTGACCGAAACCGGCGAGGGCGAAGGAGGCGCAATCCGCAGCCTCTACGAAAACGGAGCGATTCTGGCCAACGCGCCCGATCCGGCAGCGGCCGAGGAGGCTGTCGATTACGCGCTGCTGGAACACGCTGCGCCCAGGCGGGTGCTGCTCATCGGCGGGGGCGTGAACGGCGGCGTGGCCGAGGCGCTGAAGCATCCGACGGTCGAGAGCCTCGACTACGTGGAGTTGGACCCGGCGCTGATCGGCATGGCGCGGCAATATTTCCCCGCGCAGACGGCGGACTTCGATTCCGACCCGCGCGTGCATCTGCACTTCCTGGATGGGCGGCGATACCTGGCCGAAACCGGGGAGAAATTCGACGCGATCGTCGTGGATGTGCCGGACCCGCAGACAGCGCAGTTGAACCGCTTCTACACCGCGGAGTTTTTCCGCCTGGCGCGCGCGCACCTGGAGCCGGGAGGGTTGCTCGCTATTCAACTGCGCTCGTCGGAGGAGACGATCAGTCCGGATCTGGCGGCATTTTTGCAGTCGATCCGGCGCACGCTCGGCGAGGTGTTTCCGTATCAGGCGGCGATCCCGGGCGAGACGATTCACTTTTTCGGCGCTATGCAGCCCGCCGTTCTCACAACTGACCCGCAGGTGCTCGTCGCGCGCCTGCGCGAGCGAAAGCTGAACACGCAGTATGTACGCGAGTACTTCATACCCTATCGCATGATGCCCGACCGCATGGAGCAGGTGGAAACCGAGCTGGCGCCGTCGGCCTCAACGCCGGTGAACCGGGACTTCACGCCGGTCGCCTATGCGTTCGACGTGGTGCTGTGGAGCGCGCAGTTCCGGTCGGGGTATGCCGGGTGGTTTCGCGCGGCGGAGCACATCGCGTTCAATAAAGTTGCAGGCGCGCTGGGGATTGCGCTGCTTGTGGGCGCGGGGCTGATGGCGATTCTGCCGGGGCGCGAGCGGCGCGAGCGAGCGGCTGCAGGCTCGTGCGTGGCGGCGACAGGATTCACGCTGATGGCGCTCGAGATTTTTCTGCTGCTCGGCTTTCAGGCGGTGTACGGCTACGTGTACACCGGGCTGGCGATCCTGACCGGGCTGCTAATGGCGGGCATTGCGCTGGGCAGTTGGCTGGCGATGGGGCGCGGCGATTCGAGCGATGGCGGCGCGCCAAATGGCTATAGGCTGGCGGAAGCGCAGCTTCTACTTGCGGCTGCCGGTCCGATGCTGCTGCTTGCGGTCAGCTGGCTCGGGAGTTTTTCCTCGACGGCGGGCGCGTGGCTTGCGGCGCAGGTGATCTTCCCCGCGCTGGCGGCGCTGGCGGGCGTGCTGGGCGGGTATCAATTCGTTGTCGCAGCGGGGATCTTTTTGCGCGATCGTGGCCAACGCTCGGGGCTGGGCGTGCTCTATGCCATCGATCTGCTGGGCGGATGCGCCGGCGCGCTGGCGCTGAGCACCTTTCTGATTCCTGTATTTGGCTTCTGGCGAACGGCGTGGCTGGGCGTAGCGATCAATGCGGCGGCGCTGCTGCCGGCGGTGCGGGCAGCCTTTTCCATGCGACAAGCGATTGACCAATGACCCCGGACACCTGATCCTTACTCCCTATTCTTCTCGTTGAAGACCACCGCCGTAAAGCTGAAGATATCGGTGTTCTCGTCCTTCCAGCAGCTTGGGTCCATGCCGGCCTTGGCGCAGGTCTGCTCGAGGAAGGTCGGCCGGTCCCAGTTCTGCTCGACGGGAACCTGAGGCAGAAGCAGGCCCTCGGAGTCTCCGTTCTTCATCAGCAGGCCGTCGCGGCCCACCTTGATCTGTTCGATATCGGTGACGCGGCGCAGCGGCGAGAGCACGGAGACTTCGTAGGCGAGCTTGGGGAGTTCGGAGGCCATGACGGGCGAGAAACGCGGGTCGCGCAGTGCGGCCAGCGTGGCTGTGTCGCGCACCGTCATGTAGAGCGGCTTGATGGGCGCGGTGTAGCCGATGCAGCCGCGCAGCGAGCCATTTTCAGTGAGAGTGACGAAGGCGCCATACTCGCGGTTGAGGGTTTCGCTCGCGCTGGGGAGCGGCGCGTAGGGCTCATTCTTCTGGATCATGTACTCGACCGACTTGCGGGCCAGTGCGAGGAGTTCGGCTTTCTCTTGATCGGTGAGCGAGAACGGCGGGACCGCGCCGGCTTTGTGCGCGGACTTGATGAAGAGATCGGCGCTGTAGCCCACCACGCGCGAGCGGTCGCCGATAACGTCGCCAGAGTTGGCGTAGCGGAGCACTTCGGCCTTGTTGGCGCCCATGCGCTCGGCGTAGATCATGGCGGCCACGATGGGCGCGCCGCCGCACGCCTCCCACACGCGCGAGTCGAAGTTGCGCGACATGCTGAGGTAGTCGTACGCCTCGAGCGCGTGCAGGGTCTTGTGGTCGATGGTCTCGGCTTCGCCGTAGGTGTGGTAATGGGAGAGATCGGAGCTGGCGAGCACGAGCGTATCGTGGTCGTCGCGGAGCATCTTGGCCAGGGCGACGCCCAGTGCGCGGCTGCTCTCGTAGCTCTGATCGCCCATCACGATGGGGACAAGCTCGAAATTGCCGAGGACCGTTTGCAGCCAGGGCAGTTCGACCTCGACCGAGTGCTCGGGGGCGTCCTGGGTTGCTTGGTGACCTTTATCGGAGAGCTGGATGGTGGAGCTCATCTTCACCAGCCGGCGCGCGAATTCCTTGTCAACGGGAACCTGGCCGAGGGGCGTGGTGTAGGCGTCGCCGTCGTAGACCGAGGTGAAGTCGAAGCCCACGTAGTGCGAGGGCGCGATGACGACGACGCGCGAGTACTTATGGCCCTTGAGCGCGGCGTAGGTCCACGCAGCCACAGGGCCGGAGTAAGGATAGCCGGCGTGAGGCGCGACCGCGGCGAGAATCTCGCCATCGACGGGCGGAGGCGTGGCCTTGGCCAGCATGTCGTCGATCATCTGCGAGAGCTCTTTAGGATCGGCGGGATAGAACGCTCCGGCGACGGCAGGCGGCCTGACTTTTTGCTGTCCGGATGCGTTTCCCGCTGCGCGAACGTGCAGGATGGGCGCGGTGACCAGGAGTGCGATGCATTGCGTCATCAACCAAGCCATGGTGGAGCTCCTTACGAATTTCATGATCGTGACCTCCTGGACCTGATTAAGCGTGCCAGATTCCGGGGATTTTATGCCGGCAGAACGGGCAGGTCGAGTCCTTGCGGATGAGCATCTGGCTGGCCGTGAAGCCGACGCGCTCCACCAGCATCTTGCGGCACTGCGGGCAGTAGGTGTTCTGCGCGGGATGTCCGGGCACGTTGCCGATGTAGACGTAGTGCAGGCCTTCGGCGTCCGCGATAGCCTTGGCGCGCTCCAGCGTAGGCACGGGCGTGATGGGCAGATTCTTGAGCAGATACTCAGGATGAAACTGCGTGAAGTGGAGGGGAACATCGGGGCCGAGATTGGCCTTGATCCATGCGGCCAGGCCGCGGAACCCGGCGTCATCGTCGTTGAGCGTGGGAATCACAAGGTAGACGATCTCCGTCCACTTGCCCATCTTGCGCAGGGTGACGAGCGTTTCGAGGACCGGTTTCAACTGGCCGGTGACGACCTTGGCGTAGTAGGACTCGGTGAAGGCCTTCAGGTCGATCTTGACCGCGTCCATCTTGCCGTAGGCCTCCACGAGCGAGTCGTGCTGCATGTAGCCGTTCGAGACCACGATGCTGCGCACGCCGGCTGCGTGACCGGCATCGGCAGTGTCCATCAGATACTCGGCAAAGACCACCGGCTCGCTGTAGGTGTAGGCGATGGTGGGGCAGTTGTATTGCTGGGCGACGGCCGCTGCCTGATGCGGGGAAATGTAATCCGCGGGAATCTCCTCGGGGCGCGACTGCGAAATATCCCAGTTCTGGCAGAACTTGCAGTTGACGTTGCAGCCGGCGGTGGCGATGGAGAAAGCGTTGGTGCCGGGCAGGTAGTGGAAGAGCGGCTTCTTCTCAACGGGATCGATGTGGGCGGCGCAAACGCGGGAGTGGACGAGGGTGAAATACGTTCCGCCGCGATTTTCGCGCACGCCGCAGTAGCCGCGCTCCTTGTCGCCCACGATGCACTCGCGCGGACAGAGCTTGCAGCGGATCTTGCGGCCGGGCAGCTTCTCATAGAAGCGCGCTTCAAAGGTGAATTGCGCATCGCTCTGCGTTGCGGCGCCGGAGGCCATGGGGACGGCAGCGGCAGGCGCGGCCAGCTTGCCGGAGCCGAGCGCCGCTCCTGAGGCCAGGGCGCACTTGAGGAACGAGCGGCGGTCGAACGAACAGAAATCGAAGGGCGCGCCCGCCAGATTTTCCGAAGCTACGGATTTGGTTTTCATGATGTACCTCCCGGCGGCGAGCCTAACCCTCGACGACCGCGATGCGGCTGGGATCGCAGTGGCCCAGTCGATGCTCGGAGTCGGCCGCAGTGGCAATGTAGCGCGGCGCGCGCTTATCGGCTTCGAGGGTCTTCAGTCCCATCTCCGCACGCTTGCGCTCGATCATCTGCCAGCCGGTCGAGTCGAGAGCGACGGGATCTTGAGAGACAAGCAGGCTGTCCGCCTTCCAACTATGTTCGGGCTTGAATCCGGGTCCGCCTTCGTACATGGCGGTGGTGGCGTCGCAGACGACGAGCTTCATGCGCGAGCGAATCTCGGGCAGCATGTTCAGGTCGGCGATGTAGGGATCGCAGCCGTTGGGATGGTACTTGTTGGGGTTGTGAATGGCGCCGTACATGTTCTTGAGAGCGATGGTGACGCCGGCGCCGTCGTGGTCCTTGAGCACAGGGAGATTGATGAGCACGCTGGAGGAGCAGGTGAGGATTTTGGATAGACGGCTGCCCACGCTGCCCCAGGCGGAGAGATCGTCCTCGTAATCGACGCGGTCTGTGCCGTAGCACTGCACACGGTCGCCGCCGACGGCGATGCGGAAGCCGGCGCGCTCCATTTCTTCGCTGCCGCGGTCCCAGACGACGATGTTGGAAGCTTTGACGCCGGCCTGCTGCAGGCGCTCGCAGATGGCGGCAACAAGATCGACGTTCGTGGAGATGCCACGGCCACCGAGCGTGTTTACCTTCAGGCTGACCGTGTCACCTGGACCCGCGATGCGGCGCCACGCGGCGATGGTGTTTTCGGGCGCGGCGTGGTCGCGGTTGAAGAGCGCCTGCATGGCGCGGTCGAGCAGGGCTTCAAGGCGGCGTGGATCGACGGCCGTGCCTGTGCCGCGGAGCTGGGGATCGCGGGCAACGACGACGCGGGATTTGGCTGCTGGCGCGGGCTGCTCTGCCGGCGCGCGGAGAATGGGGCCGGCCCCGAGGGCGACAGCCCCCGTGAGGCACTGCGTGAGAAAGTTCCGCCGCGTTGGGCCGCGAAGGTCCGTCATAGGGAAGCTCCCGCGCGCGGACCTGCCGCGAGGATGGGCCCAGAGGGTTGAGCGGCTTGGGCGGTTCGGGTGAAACTGCTCAAACTACGTTAGTTAGCCCCCAGGTGGATTCTCGGCGATCAGGAAGACACCGCCGTCCATTATGGTGAGCGCTGCTCATGCACCCTTGCTGTGATGTGGAACACGCCCCGCTGCCCATTGTGGCTATGTGCGGCCGCTTCAGGCAGAGGAGCGTGTATGCGTAAGCCGTAATAAGCCGCCTCGGAGAGTTCTACAGATTGTCGAGGGCTTGGTGGACGCGGAAGGAATCGAACCTTCAACCTGTCGGTTAAGAGCCGAATGCTCTGCCAGTTGAGCTACGCGTCCACAGAGGTTGGAGCGCCGCGTTCGAGACGATTGTGCGCGGCTGTGCAGGGAAAAAATCCTTCCCGCACCTTGAAAAATATACCACAGAGACGGGGTGCTTCCCAAGGCGCGGCGGGCCAGAAGAGCGGATGTCCAGGCCCGCTGTTCAGCAGCCATCACGTGCGCTTCGCAGGGTCTATTTGCGGCCGTTGAACTCGTGCACCGCATCGAGCATAGCGACGATGTTTTCTACCGGCGTGGCGGCCTGCACGTTGTGGATCGAGTCGAAGACGAATCCGCCGCCGGTCGCGAAGATTTCGCAGCGGCGCAGCACTTGTTCCCGCACCTCGGCGGGCGTTCCGAAGGGCAGGACCTTTTGCGTATCCACGCCTCCACCCCAGAAGACGATGCGATCGCCGAACTCCGCTTTGAGCTTTTCGGGTTCCATGCCCGTGGCCGAGCACTGCACGGGATTGAGAATGTCGAATCCCGCCTCGATGAACGAGGGGATGAACTTTGAGACCGCGCCGCAACTGTGCTTGAAGGTCTTCCACGGCGTGTGCGCGTGGATCCAGTCGTTCACCTGCTTGTAGTAGGGGAAATACAGATCGCGCAGCGTGTTCACCGAGCAGAAGGCGGAGGTTTGCGTGCCGAAATCCGTGCCGCAGATGAAAGCCACTTGCACGTTGCCGCCAACCGCGGCATAGATGCGCTCCAGGTTTTGAAGCGCGATCTCGCACTGGCGCTCGAAGACCTTGTGGATGTAGTCCCGGCGGCTGCTTGTCGAAACGTACCACTCCGTCACGTCGCGAATGCCCTTGGGATGCTTGAGGAACGGCCCGGGAACCAGCGCAATGTCGCCAAAGGCCGTGCCGCCGAAGCTGGCGATCACTCCGGCACCCGTGGCCGCAGCCTCGCGCGCTGCTCGCGCCAGATGATCCAGGTCCTGTTCGCCGATGGGCTGGAACTCCTCCAGATTGTCTTCCGGGTTCAGCTTCTCTTCGTCAACCGGCTCCTGGCGAACGATGGTGTCGAAGAAGTAGCCGCCCCGCGGCATGCGGCCGCTTGGCGGCGCCGCCGTGTCGCCCTCGGGAAAGATCAGCGTGTCACCCCTCGAGTCGATCATGGTATTGAAGTCTCCCGGCACCAGCACTTCAAGGCCATTGAAGATATAGCTTTTCCAGCGCTCCGCGGGAAAACCGAACATGGTATTGCGCGAGAAGACGCCTACCACGTCAACGCCCATGGCGGCGCGCAGGTCCTCCTCGATGAGTGCGAGCATCTGGTAGGGTTCGTGCACGCGCACGGGGCGCTTTTCGAGGCCGTAGTAGTCGCGCAGCGCGGCAACGCAACTGGCGTGCACGCCGGTCACGCCCGTGCCGCCAAAGTCGATGGGAATGCGATCGGGCTGCTCGTGGCGGATAGCCTTTAGAAGCCGTTCGCGGCTGGCCGTTGAGGCTTGCACTGCTCTGGATTCGCTCATTGCCCTGCGCTCCTTCCACCGCCGCATCCGTGGGCCGTGGCGCGGGAAGACCCGACGCCCTTCCCGGCCAGACGGTGCGAAGAACTTTCAAAATGAACTTAACATTCAATATTAACCGCAAAGCGCGGCGCGTGAAACGGGCCTCGCATGGCGTCCCCTTGAGCCTCCCATTGCGGATCTGGCGAGCGCGCAGGCCCGCTTATCGCGCCACGCGAATGTGCAGCTCCTTCAACTGCTGTTCGCTCACGGGCGTCGGAGCTTCGGCCATCAGGTCGATGGCTTTGGCCGTCTTGGGAAAGGCGATCACCTCGCGAAGATTGGAGGCGCCTGCCAGCAACATCACGATGCGATCGAGGCCCAGCGCAATGCCGCCGTGCGGCGGAGTGCCGTATTCGAGCGCGTCGAGGAAGAAGCCGAATCTTGCTTTTGCTTCCTCCTCGCTAATCCCAAGCGAGGAAAAAATCTGCTGCTGCACGTCCTTGCGGTGAATGCGGATGGAGCCGGAGCCGAGCTCGAGGCCGTTCATCGCCAGGTCGTAGCAGTTGGCGCGCACGCTGGCCGGATCGCTGACCAGATTGGCCATATCGGCCTCGATCGGCGCGGTGAAGGGATGGTGCGCGGGCACCCAGTGAGCCGAGGCGAGATCGTACTCGAACATCGGGAAATCCGTGAGCCACATGGGATGGAAGGCCTGGCTGCCGTCGATCAATTCACTCGCCGCGCTGCGCGCTGCCGCGCTCTGGACGACTTCATCGGTGATGCGAAATGCCCCGTGGCGGCCGGCGTACTTTTTTGCCAACTCGGCGCGGAAGTTGCCCGCGGCGGCGTAAACATTGATCTCGCGCTCGGATAGGCGGCCGGGGAACTTGGTATCGCTAGCCTTGACGGGATGGGCCGGATCGCCGGCGACCACGATCGCGAAATCGTCTTCCGCGGCGCCCGCCAGTTCGCGCACCTTCGCGGCCGCGTCTGGGAAGCTCTTGGCCAGCCGCTTGAAATCGTCGATAAACTTCGCGCCCTTCTTCTGGTCGAAGAGGGGATGGTTTTCTTCGCGCTCCTTGCGGCTGAGCTCGCCCACGCGGGGAATCCGCAAAGCCACCACGGGCAGAGCAGAATCGATTTGCAGCGTGGCCAGCGCGGAGTCAGTGAACGCCGGGCGCACATCGGTCAGTCCGGGCAGGCGCAGGTCGGGCTTGTCGGTGCCGTACTGGCGCATGGATTCGTCATAGGAGATGCGCGGAAAGGGAATCGGCAGATCGACGCCGGCCGCGGCAAAGCCCGCCTTCATGAACTGCTCGACGACGCCGAAGACCGTCTCCTGCTGCGGGAAGCTCATCTCCAGATCGACCTGCGTGAACTCAAGCTGGCGGTCGGCGCGGAGGTCCTCGTCGCGGAAGCAGCGGGCGATCTGGAAGTACCGGTCAAAGCCGGAGATCATGAGGATCTGCTTGAAGATTTGCGGCGACTGGGGCAGCGCGTAGAACTCGCCGGGATGCACGCGGCTGGGAACGAGAAAATCGCGCGCGCCCTCGGGCGTGGACTTGGTCAGGATCGGCGTTTCGATCTCAAGAAAGCCCTGCCGGCTCAGGCTTTCGCGAATGGCCAGCGTAATATCGTGGCGCAGGCGGAAGTTGTGCTGCATCTCGAGACGGCGCAGATCGACGTAACGGTATTTGAGGCGGACTTCCTCGTTCTGGATAGCCTCTTCGGCGGGCGAGAACGGCGCCAGGCGCGTGTCGTTCAGGACGAGCAGCTCGGTGGCTTCGATCTCGATCTCGCCGGTTTCCATTTTGGGATTGACGGTATCCTTCGAGCGCAAGCGCACCTTGCCCACGGCGGCGACCACGTACTCTGGGCGCACCTGCTCGCCCTTGGCGTGGCCTTCGGGCGTGAGCTCTTTATCCAAAACAATCTGACAGATGCCGGAGCGGTCTCTCAGGTCAAGGAAGATGAGATTGCCGTGGTCGCGGCGGCGGTTCACCCAGCCCATCAGAACCACTTGCCGGCCTGCGTCGGCGGCGCGCAGCTCGCCGCACATGTGAGTTCGTTCGAGATTCCCTAAAAAGTCGAGCACTACTCTAACCTTTCACCCTTGCTCTCTCAGAATGCAGGTGTCCTTCACCGCGCTCGCAGTAAGCTGCCACCAAAGAACTGATCACTGTTCACTGATCACTGACCACTGGACTCTGAAAGAGCCCTCGCCAGCGCCGCGCGAGGAACCTTTGTTTGTGTGCCTGTGGCGAAGTCCTTCACTGTCAGGATACCGGATTGCAGCTCGTCTTCGCCGAGGATGACGATGCGGCGGGCAATCTTGTCGGCGGTCTCGAAGGACTTTTTCAGGCGGAAGCTGCCGTCGCCAAGCTCGACGCGGAGGCCGGCGCGGCGCAGCTCGCGCGCCAGAACGAGAGCGGCGGCGTTGAGGCTCTCGCCGATCGGCGCAACATACGCATCCGCCTTCACCGCCTGCGCTGCGGCAGTCTGTGTGGACTCCTGCGCCTGCAGCGTGAGCACCAGCCGGTCGAGGCCGATAGCGAAGCCGATGCCGGGAGCTTTTGGCCCGCCGATGGATTCCGAAAGGCCGTCGTAGCGTCCGCCGCCGAGCAGCGCGTTCTGCGCGCCTAAGCCTCCGTGGGTGAACTCGAAAGTCGTCCGCGTGTAGTAGTCGAGGCCGCGCACAAGGCGGTGATTCAGCTTGTAGGGCACGCCGGCCGCGTCGAGGGCCGCGGTGACCTGGGCGAAGTGGGCGTGCGAGGCCTCGTCGAGCGAGTCGGCGATCACGGGCAGCGTGGCGATGATCGGCTGGTCCTCGGGCACCTTGCAGTCGAGCACGCGCAAGGGATTGGTGACGGCGCGGCGCTGGCAATCGGCGCACATTTTTGGGGCAAGCGGGATGAGCGCTTCGCGCAGAGCCTGGTTGTACCGTTCGCGGTCCGCGGCGGAGCCGACGGAGTTGAGTTCGAGCGTCCAGCCGGCGATGCCGAGCTCGTCGAGGAGCGTGGCGAGCATTTCGAGGACTTCGGCGTCGCGCAGGGGCGACTCGCTTCCCGCCGAGGGAGGGCCAATGACCTCCGCGCCGATCTGCCAGAACTGCCGGTAGCGGCCCTTCTGCGGGCGCTCGCGGCGGAATTGCGGGCCGATGTAGTAGAGCTTCTGCAACTGGCCGCTCTCGCCCAGCCCGTGCTCGATGTAGGCGCGGACCACGCCGGCGGTGTTTTCGGGACGCAGGGTGAGGGACTGCGACTTCTCCGACTGCGCGCGGGCGCGATCCTCCCACGTGTACATTTCTTTCGAGACGATGTCGGTCTCCTCGCCCACGCTGCGGGCGAAGAGCGACGTGTCTTCGAAGATAGGCGTACGGATCTCGCCGAAGTTGTAGCGGGCGAACACTGCACGCGCCGCCGCCTCGATGCGGTTCCAGAGGGCTGTCTCGGGAGGCAGAAGATCGCGGGTGCCGCGCACGGCTTTCAGAGTTTGGCTCATGGTGCTAACCTGTGGAGCAACTTCTTAGGATACTAGGTGGAAGCAATGATTTTTCATGCCGCATCAATAGTTGCATTTTTCGTGAACTCAGCAGCGACATCGCCTGTGCAGATTCAGTGCGCTCAACAACCCGCACCTGAATCCTGGGTGAAATGGCTGCTGCCTGCGCTAGTTCAGACAATAGTCAGCTTGGCGTCGATCGGGGCAGGCGTAGCAATCGCTGTGTGGTCGTTTAGGAAAAACCGCCAATCGGAACACGAGCAATGGGTCCGAACCCAGAGGGCGGCTCACGAAGAGTGGACCCGTGACCAGAAACGGATCGAATGGAAAGGTATCCTTCAAGTGGTTTCTGAAATAGAGATCGCAATTCCGGCGGTGTCGAGAATTCAAGAAAGGTACGATTTGATTTCAAAAAACCTTCCCGCCATGATCGCTCAATTATTAGGGGCTCTCGGAAGCTGCGTGTTCATAAGGGAATCGATTGATCGTGAAGAAAGTAGGGGTGTACTTGAGAGGTTTGCGACAACCGCGGCAGGCGCAGCGGAGTATTTACAAGGGTTCGATGCTCGAACAGAGACTGATCCCGCAATCCGGCAAAGCTGCCAAAGAAAATCCGAGGAAATCCGAAATGAATATCTAAGGTTGCGCACATGGTTACATGAGGAAGCGCGAAGAGATATTTGCGGTGCTACGCCCTCTTCCTGATCGCCTCACGCAACGCGCCATCGATCCGCGTCTGCCAGCCCGGGCCTTCGCGTGCGCATCTTCTAAGGCGTTTCTACGAATGCAGTAGAGCGCCAAGCGTCGAGAAGGTTGCCGCGCACGGGTGTTCGCGTTGACTTTGCGGTCTTCAATCCTTATGCACCATGGGGAGAAATGCGTTAGAGCGCGGCCTCTGACTCGGTGGCCTGCTGGGAACGGACAGCAAACGAGGAGATCCACGCAAAAGGCGCGACCACGAAGCATGCAATGAGCCGCGGTATGGCGCGAAAATCCTCAAGGAGCGAGCGGCCACAACCGGTGAGGAAGACGCCGCGCCGCATCACGAAAAGGTGAAAGAGAGCCGAGACCGCGGCAAAGAGGCTGACGGCCAGCATGGCTCGCGGGGGGACAGCGGCTCCCACGGCGCGATGAGAGAACCAATCGAGGAGCTGGGCGAGCGCTGGGACGCCGAAGGCCACGATCGCATTGCCGAGCAGGCGGGAACGAAGCCGGAGGGCTCGCTGCTGCATTCCGGCATACAGGCCGGCAGTGAGCGTGACATAGGCGATTTCAACCAAAACGATGGAGAGGCGCCCGTGAGGGGCGGAACGCGCCAGTGCGGCGAGGTACACGACTGAGCGCGCGGTTGCACTGAGCAGGGCGCACTTCCAGTTCCAGCAGGAGAACACCTGCGCGAGAAACGGTGAACGGCTGGGGGAGGGCATGAATCCATCGTGACAAGCCCGTACGAACGCCGCGTCAAGGCAGGGTTACAGAAGGGTTGAGATCTCCCGCGTACCGTAATCAGGGAGATTCCTCTCGGGCGGCGATTGGATCGTGATTCGGATCACGGTCGCGGGCCGGACGCCGCCGTTAGCCTCAAAGTAGCGGGCGCGACAGAGAGCGTGCCCGCGTTCGAGGAGCAGATTCCCATGGCTTATGTCGTAACCGATGCCTGCACAAAGGATTTTGTTTGCGTTGCGGAGTGCGCCACTGCTGCGATTGCGCCCGCCCAGGACGATCCCGCGGCCGGAACCGTTTCCCAGGTCTACATCAATCCCGATGAATGCATCGACTGCGGCAACTGCGCGTCAATCTGCGCGCAGAGCGCGATCTTCGCGCAGGATGAGCTGCCCGCGGATAAGGCGGAGTTTGCCGAGAAGAACCGGGCATATTTCAATTAGACCGGCCAGTTTTCGCAGCCAGCCGGGACTCCTCGCAGCTTGAAAATCGGAACGCTAGTTTGAGTTCGGCGCGGGTGGTTGGGTTTGCGCGTCCGCGGCGGGCGATCCCGGCGCCGGCGGCGAAGCGGCAGGTATCTGCGGTCCGGCGGGAGTGCTGGTTTCACCAGGAGGAGCCGCTGGAGGAGCGTCGGCTGGCGCAGGCTGCGGGACTGCTGCAAGAGTCTTCGCCGTGGGCGCTTCCGACGCGGCCAGTGAAATGGGCGTCACCGGAAGCGTCAGCGTCTGCACCGTGGCGGGATCGTCGCGCAGTTTGAGATAGAGGACGCCGTTCGTGGGGTGGGGAACGACGAACTGCGTTCCTGTAAACTGCGCCGGTACGTCCGTAGGGTTGTCGAACGACTCCGTAGCGGCAAAGGATGCGGCCAGAAACAGATCGGTTCCGCCCAGGATGCAAGGTCTGGTTACGGAGCGCGGGCAGCGCAGGTCGTTGAACCCCGGGATGCGCACCAGCATGCCCAGCGGCACCCAATCGCCGGCCGCGCCTTCAGCGGAGATTGGGCGCAGGCGCACCGGCCCGAAGGCCGAGGAGCCGAAACGGGCGAGCGGGTCCACGCTTGCCACCGCCGTGGATGCATCCTCCAGCATCAGGCTGCCGTCGCTTAAAGTAAGCAGGGTGTGGAAGCTCGAGTCGGCCGCAGCCAGCTCCACTTTCTCGTCGCGGGGAAAGTTCGGCGGCACCTTCGACTGGAGAAAGAAGACCAGCCGGCCCTCGATGGGCAGGTCGTCCGGGCTGCCGAACTGCACAGGCAGAGGCGTGGCTGCATCCTGCTGAACCCCCTTGCTGAGAAGCGCGATTTGCGGCCGCGGCGGATCGACCGTGACGGGCGCCTTGAGCGTGCGGCCGTCCTTTAATTCCACGTGAGCCACGGTTGGCTTGCCAGGTCCCAGGTCAAACGTGGAGCCCGCTGCCGTCATCAGCAACTGGTCGAGATTCTCGACGTGGTTCAGGACGGAAGGCGTGAAGGCGACGCCGCCAACTTGGGCCTTTGCCACCTCATCGAGCCGTGTGCCCTTGAGCAGAGCCGTCTTGTCTCCGGCACTCAGAGTCAATCCATCCAGCGACGCGGCGGCCTCATAAGCCACCATCGCCAGACGATCCGGCTTGGGGATTCCAAACTGGTAGACTTCGACGCTCACCGGCCCCGGCCCGGCATCTTTGAGCGGGATGGTTACCTTCAGCGTGCCGGGCTTGAGCGGCTTCCATGCCACGGGGATCGCGGGGTTTCCAACGATTTCCGCCGCCACCTTCTCCACGCAGCCTGAGTCCTGACCCTCGAGACGGACGGAGTCGTCGCGGCCAACGACCAGTGCCGATTGGTCGTCTGCATTCAGGCTCCACTTGCCGGACTGCGCGGAAACGAGCTTATAGCGCGGGCCTTCCCAATCGTCAAAGCCCCATTTGCCGCGCACTACGGCGGTCAGCTTGCCGTCTGGCAGCGGGGGAATGGGTTGCGTGGGAACAAGCCCGCCCCGGCCCGAGTCCGCAATAACCGGAACGTCGACCGCGTGGCCGATTCCATCGCCGCCCGTTTCCACGTGCAACACGAGGTCGTGAGCCAAGCGCGTGGCAAAGACCAGCGGCGCTCCGTCGGCGGGCAGCTCTAAATCCGGTTTGAGCGCGCAGTAGCTCTCCTCGGGGTTGACCGGATGGAGAGGTTCCGGCGCGGCGGGGCCGACCGGCGGCATGGCCACCACGAAGACCGACTTGGGATTGCGGAAGGAGGGCGGCATGTTGAGCCGCACGTTGAGGGAATCGATTTTAGGCAGGGCCAGCGCCGGAATGTATTGGAAATGCGCGGTGTGGAGCGAATCCAGGATTTTGACCGTATCGACGATGGCACCGATGTATGGGCTATAGGCCCCTCCGCCGGCCATGGTCGAGTAGCTGAGCTGGTTCATCAGGTCCAGGGCGGACCCGCTCGCCAGCTGATTCACGAGCGATTGCGCATTGGAGTCGTCGAGAACCATGCCCTCGGAGTTCTGCGAGAGGCAGGAGGCCTGCTCGTCGGCTGGTTTGTCGAAGCAGCTCTCGTTGATCTTGATTCCCAGGCTGCGGGCCGCCATCTCGGTGCGCGTTTTCAGCACCGCGGGGTCGAACTGACTGCTGATCTTCACATCGGCGAGATAGGCTTCGAGCCGCATCCGCTCCCAACTGGCCGCTTGCAGATCCTGGGCAGCGCGCACAAACGAACCGGGCCGGCCGCGCACTGTGCTGCGCAAGGTATTGAAGTCGCCGCCCGTCTCCGGCGCAAGAAAGAGCAGCGCCTGCTGCGCCCCGGGAGGGACGTTTACGAAGACACCCTCGTCGCGCGCTTCCCGCGTCCAGGTCTCCACATGCGTAAACCACTCCGGAGGCGGGGGATTGGTGGACCCGCGCAGGAAAGCGACCACCAGCATAAAGTGGGTGGCCTGGTTTTCGGGCAGGTCGGGATGGACCCACAGCCGGTCTCCAGGCAGCAGGTTGGACACCTCGGAGATGGGGAGGGTGACGTTTCCCCGCTTTACGTGCACGTCGATCTTCGGACCGGAGAGATCGAACGGCATGTCTGAGGCGTGCAGTTGGCAAGATGCAAGGCAGAAAGACAGTAACAACTGCATACAACGGCGCATGGTTTCTATTTTACGAAGTTCGGCGTCAGCCGTGAGCGAAGCGAGGCCGTGGCGGGCGTTGGGGAAGCTATTCTCCCGCTTGAGAGCCCCTGCGCCGGCGGGCGGTGGTACGGTTGGCGGAAGGCAGGGTTCTCTTCTCAAAAACCGGCGGCAAATATTTGTTGTCAGGCCGGTTGCCGATGCATATGATGGTTCATTAACTGTAGCTTTACTGGGGTTCCTTTTACCTGCCGGATGGTTGGGTGTATGCGTATAGAACCAGACGGCATAACGCTGATATCGGATTTCTATTACTCAGAATAGAGGAATTGAAGCTCCTCTTCCTCATTCCAAAGGGCTTCTGGGGAATTTCACAATGCGAAGGCTGCTACCTGACGCGGCACAGCTCCGAGCCGTATGACCAAACCGGCCGGTGAAGTTGCTGGCTCCGTGGACGTGGGCGGCAGTATGGGAGAAAGAGATGAGAACAACGAGAGCTGCGCTGAACAGCGCTGAGAACGGCAACCTGACCATTCCCGCAGCCGAAGAGATTATTGAAGAAGCATTGAACGAGCTGGCATATTCGCAAGATCCCGGTATGGCGCGGGCTCTGCGATTTCTGGCGCCTCCGGGATATCAAACCATCGTGGAGTTGTGCAGCGAAAACGGCCGCAGCAAGCGCCGCAACGCGTTGGCCGACACCTGGTCGCCGGAGGACGACGAGGTGCGCATCTACTTTGAGCGCATCGAAGGCGAAGAACCGGCGCCGCGCCTCAGCCGCGCGCCGCGCGCAGCCGCCAGTTACGCCGTGGGGGAAGACGAAGAAGAGGCAGGGGCGCTGCCCGCCGATATGGACACACGCGTGAAAGAGCTGTGCGCGGCGCTGGCTGAGGCCGAGCGCGGCGGCCATGCCTTTATTGCCCTCAAGTGGTTCCGCGATTCCTTCCTGCCGCGCAAAGCCTTCCGTTGGAACCAGCATCCGGACACGCGCCAGGTGGTGCTGGCCGAGGCCATTCAGCGCGGCGTAGTGCTCACCAGCAAAATTGCCAACCCCAAGACCCCCGCGTACCCCACGACCACCATTCGGCTCAACCGCGCCGAGGCCGGCATTCCCGAAGAGGCGCAGCGCTTCCATCCGGTTGAGGTGCAAGGCGAGCCGGTTGCGGCGGCCATTGAAGAGGAACGGGGGAACGAGTGAGCTTTTACTTTCTTGAGGCTACGGCGTTCGCCAAGCTGTTTGTGCGCGAGCCCGGCACCGATGCGCTGATCCAACTGATGGAGCCGGTGGAGGATAACCGCAAGCTGATTTCGGCTGTGACGCCGCTGGAGGTCTATGCGGCCATCCGGCGGCGCGAACGGGCAGGCCAGATCGCGCCGGAGGCCGCGGCCTCCGCCCTGGAACTGCTGCGCATCGAGTCCGCGCGCATGGTGCAGCAGCCGCTGAACCCCGGAGTGCTGGAAGCGGCCCGGCAACTGCTGGACCGCACGGCGCTGCGCTGGCCCGACGCCCTGCAACTGGGATCGGCGCTGCTTGCCCGCGACATGTTTCCCGGCGCCGGGATCACCTTCGTCTCGGCCTCAGCGCCGCTGCTGGAAGCAGCCCGGGCCGAGGGGCTCGATGCCATCGATCCCACGAAACTGCCCGCTCCCGAAGCCGCGCTCAAAACGGACTCGGAAACCTAGCGTTGTTCCAAGGCCTCTTCGGTTTTGGGCAATTCCGTCTCTTTGTTCTTTCCCTGCTCCAGCTTGCCGCCATGACGCCGATCCGACTGCAACAGCAAAAAAGAAAAGACGAGTCCGGCCACGCCCAAGCACGCGAACATGATCTGGGTCGCGGTGTAGGTTCCGGTCGCGTCGCGGAGCTTGCCATTCAGGAGCGGAAATAGCCCGAGGCCCAGGTTCTGGATGGCCGTCATCAGGCCGAAGGCCGTGCCCACGCGCTTCTCCTCCACCACCAGCGGAACCGATGGCCACATGGCCGCGGGAACCAGGACGAAGGCTGCGCCCAGCACGATCATGCTGGGGATTGGATTCCAGTGGGTGATGCCCATGATGAGGTGGGCCGGAATCAGCATGAGGGAGCCCACCACCATCAGCGTGGCCCGCTTGCCGATACGGTCTATCAGGTCGCCGGCGAAGGGCGCGAAGACCATGGACGCGAAGATGATGATGCTGGTCATTCCCGGCGCCGTCGAGAACATGTGCTGGAAGTTGACAAAGATCTGCGCCAGGAAGCCGCCAGTGGACTCGCTGACCAGCGGGATGCCCCACTTGTCGTGGAACATGTCGGTCGCCAGCGCCGTGAAGGGAAAGATGGCGCTATAGAAAGTGACGCAGAGTAGGACTACGTACCAGTAGGAAGAGTTGAACTTCCGGATATCGGAAAAGACGATCTTGTCGCCGCCCTCCGGCTTGGGGAGCGCGAGCACCTTCTCGCCATGGAGGTCCATGGCGTTGTAGACCAGGTTGCAGAGCACGGAGAAAAGGCAGAAGCCCGCCGCCGCCCAAAGCGCGATGCGGTAGCTGCCGAAGTAGCGGGCGATGAGTTCTTCGGTGTTGAAGCTGAAGAGGGTCCCGACGCGGCTGACGGTAAGAGCGATGCCGAAGGCAAGGGCCATCTCACGACCCTTGAACCAGCGGCTGATGATAGCGCTCTGCACCACGATCAGCGATTCGGAGCCGGCGCCGAAGATCAACCGCCCGGCAAAGAGCTCCCACCGGGATTGGGCTAGGGCCACGATGGTGGCGCCTACCAGCACAAGCGTGCAGAACAGGAGGCTCGCCCGGCGTGGGCCCAGCTTGTCGTAGAGCATGCCCCCGAAGAAGACGATGACGATCGCGGCCACGGAGTAGGCCGTGTAGAGATTGCCGATGGCGCTGCGGTCCAGATGGAGAGCCTCGATGAGCGTGGGCGCGAGAGCGCCGATGCTGTCGTATGCAAAATAGCTTCCCAAAACCAGCAGGCTGATGAACATCAGGATGGTGAAGCGGAAGGGACGCCTGGATGGATGGAAGAATCCCATGGATTCCGGAGCTGCAGCCTCGGAGGCGGATGGGCGGCGTGTGGGATCGGACATGAAGGAGAGACTCCTCAGAGCACGGCGGAGCCGCGAATCCATGCGGCGTGAGGTCCGCAACCTCGAGGATAGCAGGCGGCATCCGTACTGGCTGAGCGGCTGTTGCTCTGCGGTTTTGGGCGCCATGGCACGCGCATTTGCCCACGCGTTGGCGGCAAGATGCAGCTTGTGCATATGGTTTCAGCCAGAGCCATCGCCGCCGGCTCCGCCGCGTTGCGCGTCGGCTTCCTGGGAGTGCTCGCGGCGATCCTGGTCACCGCGGGCAACGCCGGCGGCGTGGGCTCTACCGTGGCGGGCGTCGCGCGCGTGCCCTTCCAGGTGGGCATCGACCGCTACCTGCCCGCGGGCACAGCAATTTCGATGCTGATCGGCCTGATGTTGTACTGGCGCGGGGCGAGGACGAAACAGGAGGAGGGGTAATCCGGCTGGCCGGTCGCCGGCGATCTGAGATCTGCTCACTCGCGCCGGAACTTATTCGCCTGCTCAAACTGGTTGCGCAGCTCGGAGGTGCGGAGGTTTTCGCGCAGGAGGGCGATGCGCTGCTCGAGGGCCAGCAGTGCGCGCTCGACGGCTTCGGTGTTGGTGTGGGCGATGTCGCGCCACATGGAAAACGGGCTCGATCCCAGCCGCGTCATTTCGCGCAGCGCGCGGCCGCCCACGTCCTTCAACTCGGGCGCGCCGCCCACTTCCTCTTCAAGCAAAGCGCTGAGCGCCGTGGCCGTGAACTGCGGCAGATGACTGACCCAAGCGACCAGGTCATCGTGGCGCACCGGGTCCAGATCGAGGGTCTTTGAACCCATGGCGGCGACCCACTCGCGCCAACCTTTCACTAATGCGGCCGAGTGAGGCGAGCGCTGCGCTTCCGGGTCGTCGGTAAACAGCCACACCGCTCCGCGGAACAGATTCGCGTCGGCGAGGGCTGCGCCGCCACGCTCTTTGCCCGCCATGGGATGGCCGGGAAGAAACGCCGCGCGCTGGGGCGTGTTGTAGAGCCGCGCGGCAGTCTCGCAGATGACGCGCTTGGTGCTGCCCACGTCGGTGATCAAATGCTCCGGGCCGAGCACCGGCGCCAGCTTCTCCATGAAATCGAGTGAGGCAAAAATGGGCACGGCGAGCACGGTAACCTGGCTTGCACGCGCGGCCTCAATCGGGTCGGGCGCGAGGGAATCGAGCGCGCCCATCTTCAGCGCTACCTGTCCCTGCTCCGCGCTGCGGTTCCAGCCGGCGATCGTGCCTTTGAATCCCGCGGCGCGCAATGCCAATCCAACTGACGTGCCCAGCAACCCCGTGCCCAGGATGGAGATGCGCGAGATCATTTTTCTTTCCTTGCCGCGAGAATTTTGTAGCACTTCAAAGCGACTACTAGGGGGCGTTAGTGGGGCTACTAAATCTAATGTTGGGAAACTAAGTCAATCTCTGGAACCGTATTGACTCGGAATCCATCAACGGACATCTCATCGGGAAGACTAAATACCGACGGACGCTTTGGATCGTATCGCACGGTAATTTTGGTGTTGACCTTCTCTCTCATCAGTGTACTTGCACGATCTTCGGGAACCCGTAGGCCAAATCGGCCAGAGTAGTACTCGTTGTCAATTACGTAGGAAAAGGTAAAAAACGGAAGCTCTTCCCTGAGATGGCCAACGCGCTCTACAGATTCCATTTCTGCTGACTGAATTGTTGCCTCAGTCTCAGGCCAACCGGCAGCGTCTTTAATTCGCCATTTGAACATATAAAGACGGCCGAAGCGATAGAGCAAAGCGGCCACCACAACAACCAGTGACACGATCTTTATAACCATTCATCATTTCCTTTCCGCCATGGGGATGTGAATTCCCTTTTCCCGCACCGTCTTCTGCGCCAGTTCATAGCCCTCTTCAGAACGTCCTTTACAACGTCCTTCCTACCGCCTCAGCCAAGCTCCGCAGCTCACTCACCAGTTTTTCAAACTGATCGAGGTAAAGGGTCTGCACCGCGTCGGAGACAGCTTTGTCGGCGTTGGGGTGGATTTCGATGAGCAGCGCATCGGCTCCGGCAGCCACTGCGGCTTTGGCCATGGCGGGAACCATGTCGCGGCGGCCGGTGCCGTGCGAGGGGTCGGCCACCACGGGCAGGTGCGAGAGCTTCTTGAGCACCGGGATGGCCGCGATGTCCATGGTGTTGCGCGTCGAGGTCTCGTAGGTGCGGATGCCGCGCTCGCAGAGAAGCACTTCGTAATTGCCGCCGGAGAGGATGTACTCGCTCGAGAGCAGCAGCTCCTCGATCGTGGCCGCGATGCCGCGCTTGAGAAGGATGGGCTTGCGCACCTGGCCCAGCTCGCGCAGCAGGTTGAAGTTCTGCATGTTGCGCGCGCCTACCTGGAAGCAGTCCACGTAAGGCAGCATGGGCTCGATCTGCGCAATCTCCATGACCTCGCTGACGACAGCCAGACCGTTGGCGGCGGCAGCCTCGCGCATCAGTTCGAGGCCGGGAATGCCGAGCCCTTGAAAGGAATACGGCGAACTGCGGGGCTTGTAAGCGCCCCCGCGCAGAAAGCCCCCGCCGGCGGCCTTGACGCAGGCGGCGATGGCGAAGATCTGTTCGCGGCTCTCAACCGCGCATGGCCCGGCGATGAGCGCGACCTGCTCTGCGCCGATGGACGCGCCGTTGGGAAACGCGATGACCGTGCATTCGGGGCGAAAGGCGCGGCCGGCCAGCTTGTAGGGCGAGCTGATGCGGTGCACGTGAAGCACGCCCGGCAGCATTTCGAATTTGGTGAGGTCGAGGCTGGCGGTGGGGCCAACACCGGCCAGTATGGTCTGGTACTCGCCCGTGGTGCGATGCACGTCCACGCCGGCTTCTTCCATGGCGCTGATCACGGCATCGATCTGTTCTTCGCTGGCTTTCTCCTGCATGGCGACAATCATTGTTTCTTCCCTGTCTCGGGCGCCGATCCGGGGTCCCCGGCGACGGGTGGCTCGTAGAGCCGGGGTCGCTGGGGTTCCGGTGCGCCTGCGGCGTGGCCCGGAAGCCCGTCCTCGGAAGGGGCGTCCTGGGCGTTTCTCAAGCTAGCCAACTCGTTCCGCTGCAACGCCCGCATCACGTCGATGATGCGCTCGTAGATATGCGTCAGCTCGATGTCGGGCAAGGGGCCCTTATTGGCCGCGCGCACGTTGGCGTAGATGATCTTTTCTCGTTCCGGCTCATAGACCGGAAGCGAAGTAGCGGCCTTGAGGTGGCCGATCATCTGCGCGGCGCGCGCCCGCTCGCTGAGAAGTTCCACGAGCTGGCGATCCAGGACATCGATTCGGAGTCGTATCTCTTCGATGGTCATTGCATCCTCTGAAAAGCTAGCTGTTAGCTGCTAGCTTCTAGCCTCTAGCCCCATCTCGCTGGCGCAGGCTCTCGTGGCCCAGTTCGCCACTGGACAAGCTAGGAGCTAGAAGCTCAAGGCCAGAAGCCGCTTCTTTCACCGGGCCAGCGCCGCGTTAGGCAAGCGCAGGCCCTTGATAAATCGAGCCACCGCGCCGGGGGCCGACCCAGCAGTCGAGTGCTCCACCAGCTCGACAATGGCACTTCCGATTACCGCGGCATCCGCGAACTCCGCCACCTGCGCGACATGCTCCGCGTTGCTGATGCCGAACCCCACAGCCACCGGCAATCGCGTGTATCGCCGGATGCGCGCCACCAGCGCGGCGGCATCGGCGGCCACGCTCTGTTGCGTGCCGGTCACGCCCACGCGCGAAATGGCGTAAATAAAACCTTTGGAGTGCGCGGCGATGGCTTCAAGGCGCGCGTCGGGACTGGTAGGCGCGGCGAGAAAGATCGGCGCAAGGCCCACGCGGTCCATTTCGGCCAGGTAGAGGGCCGCCTCTTCGACAATCAGGTCGGTGATCAGAACTCCGTCGGCACCGGCATCGGCGGCATCATCGGCGAATTTGCGCAGGCCGTAGCGGAGGATCGGATTGAGATAGCTGAAGATCACCAGTCCGGCGGCGGACCGTGCAGTGCGAATCTCGCGCGCGATGGCGAGAACATCTTTGAGCCGCGTGCCTCGGGCAAGGGCGCGCTCACTGGCGCGTTGGATGACGGGGCCATCGGCAAGCGGGTCGCTGAAGGGCACGCCCAGTTCGATCACATCCGCGCCGGCGTCAATGGCCGCAATGGCAATTTCGCGCGTTGCGTCGAGGCTGGGGTCGCCCGCCGTCAAATAGACGACAAGCCCCGGCTTGTGGTCGAAACGGATCGGCATCGAAGTGAGTTGCGCTCTCTAGAGCTTTAGCTCGCGGGCCAGAATGCCCATATCCTTATCGCCGCGTCCAGAGAGGTTCACCACCAGTATGTCACCTGGGGCCAGCGTGGGAGCAAGGCGGATGGCCTCAGCCATGGCGTGGGCGCTTTCAAGCGCGGGCAGGACGCCTTCGGTTCGTGCCAGTTGGACGACCGCATCGAGCGCGGCGGCATCGTCCTGCGAAACATACTCGGCGCGGCCGGAATCGTGCAGCGCAGCATGCTCGGGGCCGATGGAGGCGTAATCGAGTCCCGCGGAGACGGAGTGCGTGAGCGCGATCTGGCCGTCCTCGTCTTGAAGGACGTAGGAGTACGTGCCTTGCAGCACGCCGGGCGCGCCACCCTGGAAACGGGCCGCGTGCTCGCCCAGCTTGGGGCCATAGCCCCCGGCTTCGACGCCGATCAGCCGCACCTGGCGGTCGGCGATGAACTCGTAAAATGCGCCGATGGCATTCGAGCCCCCGCCGACGCAGGCGACGATCGCCGTGGGCAGGCGGCCTTCTTTTTCGAGGATCTGCTGCTTCAATTCCTTGCCGATCACGCGCTGGAAGTCGCGCACCATCGTCGGGTAGGGATGCGCGCCCAGGGCGCTGCCGAGCAAGTAATAGGTGGTGCGGACGTTCGTGACCCAGTCGCGCATGGCCTCGCTGATGGCGTCTTTCAGCGTCTTCGAGCCGGAGCTTACACCACGGACTTCGGCGCCGAGCAGCCTCATGCGCAGCACGTTCAGCTCCTGGCGCTCCATGTCCACGTCGCCCATGTAGACGACGCAATCGAGGCCCAGCAGTGCGCAGACGGTGGCTGTGGCTACGCCGTGCTGGCCCGCACCCGTCTCGGCGATCACGCGCTTCTTGCCCATGCGCCTCGCGAGCAATCCCTGGCCGAGCGCGTTGTTGATCTTGTGCGCGCCGGTGTGCAGCAGGTCTTCGCGCTTCAGATAGATCTTCGCGCCGCCCAGTTGCTCGGTGAGCCGCTTGCAGAAGGTGAGCGGCGTGGGCCGTCCGGCGTAGTCCTTGAGCAAATCGGCCAGTTCGGTCTGAAAAGCCGCGTCCGCCCTGGCTTCTTCGTAGGCATGCTCCAACTCGTCCAGCGCAGCCACCAGCGTCTCCGGCACGTAGCGCCCGCCGTAGACGCCAAAGCGCCCGGGCCGCGACTCGCTCGGATTTGCCGGATGAAGAATGGATGCCATCAACGAACTCCTGCGCACGTGCCCAAGAGAAATGGGGGACTATCCAGTGTACTAGGAGTTCCGCGTCTTCTTCACGCCTGTTTCTGCGCCCGGCTGATGTCGCACAGCATGTCGGAGTGGATGTTGAGGCCGATGTTGGTCATGTTGTAGACGTGTTCGCTGGCTACCAGCCAGACGATCTCGCAGATGGCGCGCTCGGAGTAATACTTCTTGAGCCGCGCAAAGGTCTCGTCCTTCACGCTCTTGTCGCGGGTCAGCTCGGTCACGTAGTCCAGCGCGGCACGCTCCGCCTCGTTGAACAAGGGGCTCGTGGCGTAATCGTCAAGCGCATCGAACTTGGCCTCATTCATTCGCGCCTTGATGACGAACGCCCGCCCAATGTCAATGCAAAAAAGACAAACATTGATGTGCGCCACGCGCTCGCGGACGAGCATCCGCATCTCGGCCGGCAGTTTCAGCTTCTTGTCGAGCTGGCCGATCTTCGCGGTGAACATGCCAAAGGCGAGCGGCATTCGCGCGGCAAACACCTTAAGCGGAGTCATGACCTTACCGAACTGTCGCCGCGACATGTTGTAGACGAACTTCATCATCGGGCTTGATGGATTTTCAATGGGGGGAAGAAACGTAGCCATGGGCCAACCTCCGGGGATTCTCTTTGTAGACTTTGATGTCTACGGACAGGAATTCGTCGCACGCCTGTCCTTTTACGATTTACGCTGGATCGGGTTGAAAGGTTACTTCTTCGCCTTGCGGGCGTTGGCGATAAACGCGCGCACCTTGGCCGGATCTTTGCGGCCGGGCGCGGCTTCTACGCCGCTGACGACATCTACGCCCCAAGGGCGCAGCGTGGCGATGGCCCCGGCGACATTGGCTGGCGTCAGTCCGCCGGCGGCCACGAACTTCATTGGCCCATCAGCGCGAAAAATGGTGTTTCGCGCCGCGTCCCAATCGTACGTCTGTCCCGTGCCGCCCACGGATGATATTGTGCGCGAGTCGACAAGAACCACATCGACATTCGAATCGAAACTCGGGACCGCGTCTTTGTCTGCCGCCGCCGCGTCGAAGTGCACCACGCCCAGAATGCGCAGCTTCGGCCCGAATCTCTCGCGCAATTGCGCCGGCAGCGAGGGCGGAGCGTCCCAGTGCAGTTGCACGCCGGTGAGACCGGCCGCTTCGACCGTCGCTGCGATCTCTTCAAACGCCGCATCCACAAACACGCCGATCTTCTCGAGCGCCTGCGGCAGTTGCGGCACGATGGCGGCCACCCAAGCGGGTGTCACCTGCCGCGGGCTGGGCGCAAACACGAACCCGGCCGCATCAGCGCCGACTTCCGCGGCCAGTTGCGCGTCAGCGAGCGAAGTGTTGGCGCAGATTTTGATCCAGAGGCTCATGGCTTGCCCGCGGCGCCCTTCAGCAGCTCCGCCAGCGCCTCGCCGGGATCAGGTTGGCGCATGAGGCTTTCGCCGATCAGGAACGCATCGAATCCTGCCTTGCGCAGGCGAACGATGTCTTCGTGTGTCGCGATCCCGCTCTCCGTCACGCGCACCACGCTTGCCGGAATGCGCTCCACCAGCGCGAACGAGGTTTCCTGCGACACTTCGAAGCTCTTCAGGTCGCGGTTGTTCACGCCGATGGCGCCGGCGCCGGTTTCGCCCAGCGCGTCGAGCACGCGGGCCAGCTCCTCGGCTGTGTGCACCTCCACCAGCACGTCGAGCGAGAGCGAGCGCGCGGCCTGGGCGAAGCGTTTCAGTTCGCCGTCTGTTAGCGCGGCGGCGATGAGCAGAATGGCGTCGGCACGGTGGGCGCGGGCCTCGACGATCTGGTACTCGTCGACGATGAAGTCCTTGCGCAGGCAGGGCAAAGGCGCGGCGGCCGAAGCCAGCTCCAGGTTGCGCAGGCTGCCCTGGAAGTAGGGCTCGTCGGTGAGCACCGACAGCGCGGCAGCGCCGCCCGCACGGTAGCGCCGGGCAAGCCATGCGGGGTCGAAATCGGCGCGGATCAAGCCTTTCGACGGCGAGGCCTTCTTGATCTCTGCGATCACGGCGGGGCCTTTTGAGGCTTGTCGGCGCAGGGCGGCGGCCCATCCGCGCGGGCGATGCCCGGCTGCGCGGCGCTCCAGCTCGGCCACGGGCACATCGGCCTTGGCCGCAGCCAGCGTGGCGCGAGTCGAAGCCAGAATCGTCGCAAGAAATGTGTCCGCGCGGGTCGTCATACTCTCAAGTCGAGTATACGGGCGGGCCACCGTACCGTGCCGCCGCAGCGCGGTTCGAATCAGAGCGATGCCGCAGGCGCTTTTGCCCCCGCAGCCATCAGTTCCCGCGCCGCCTTCCTCCCCAGCCGGATGCAGTCGGGAACGCCGATGCCGTCGTAGGCGTTGCCGGCGAGGCGGAGACCGGGCAGCGCGGCGACACATGCGGAGATGCGCACCATGCGCTCTTTGTGACCGACGGCATACTGCGCCATGGCGCGGCGCCAGCGCGAAACCTGCGCGTGCTCCGGCTCGACCTCTGCACTGAATGTCTTCGCTCCCAGAATCGCAGCCATCTCGCGGCGAACGGTCGCAATCAGAACGCCGTCGCTCTCAGCCAGCATCGCCTCGCGCTTCATCCCGCCCAGAAAGGCTCGAAAGACTGCTTTTCCCGGCGGCGTGCGGCCCAGAAACTTGCGGTGCGAAAACGTGCAGGCCAACAACGATCGGCCCTCGACGGCCGGAACCAGGAAGCCGAATCCCTCGGGCAACGGGCCGATGCTCGCCTCGTCGTAAATCAGATTCACGGTGATCGACGAGGAGTAGGGGATCGCGCCGAGCTCGCTGCCGAGCACAGAATCGACCGGAGCGAGCAGAGACCCGGCTGCCCACGCGGATGCGGCCATGATGAGCGCATCGAAAGTCTCCGCCGTCCCCCCGGCCTCGACGTTCCAACCGTCCGCCGTCTTCCGGACGGCGCTCACCGGCGTTGCCGTCCGCAGGCAGGCGGGATCGAGACGCGCAACGAGAGCGTCGACCAATTGCTGCATTCCTCCGCGCAGCGCAGTAAAGATCGGCGGCGCCGCTCGCACCGGCCCTGTCGAGTTCCTTGCCATAGCCCGCATCTTCTTATGCGCCGCCAACATGCCTCGGGTGAGCGAGCCGTACTTCGTCTCCATCTCCACCAGCCGCGGCAGCACCGTTTGCGCGCTCAACTGCGCGGCGTCGCCGCCATAGATCCCACTCAGCAGAGGATCGGCCAGCCGGTCGACGGCCTCCTGGCCGAAATGCCGCTCCACCAGAGCGGCCACTGGCTCGTCGTGTCCATTGGCCGTGGGGGGATGCAGCAGCTCGAGAGCCATGCGCATTTTGGTGCGCAATCCGAAAAGCCGCGTGAGGGCGGTGGGAACCAGCCTGGTGGGCACCAGGAACATGAGCCCGTCGGGCAGCGCCACCAACCGGTCGCGCACCACGATATATGTCTTGCGAGCGGCGTCGTTCGAGGGCAGAAGATCGGCGCCCAGACCCAGCTCGCGGCAGAGCTCGGCCGCGGCGGGTTTCTCCGTCAGGAACGAATCGGGTCCGCGCTCCAGCACCGCGCCGTTTACTGTCTCCGAGGCAAGCGATCCGCCCAGACGCGGCCGCTCTTCATAGAGCGTGTACTCGACGGCCGCGCCCGCCGCGCGCGCCTTATCCAACTCGTAAGCTGCAGCTAAACCCGCAATGCCGCCGCCGATGATCGCTATCCGCATGCGCCTCCACCGATAGCTTACGCTAGCCGTTCCATCGAATTCATCGGGTGTGCAGAGCGCGCGCGCTCCATTGACCGAATCTTCTGGAGACGGGTCGCGCAACTTAAATCGCGCGCAAGGCCTTTGAAATAAAGGCCAATTCCTCATTGACGCATAGGGGCGGGCGCGGTAAGATTTCGCCACCATGGCAAAGACAAATGGCAACGGGGGCGGCGCTGATGGCTGGCCCGGATTCTTATCAGACCTGACAAAGAACTTCCTCATTCTGAGGGATATCTTCGGGTATGCATTGTCGGGCGCAGTGTTTTTTTCGATCGGTGTACTGTGCCAAAGGTTTTCGCTCGGCGATGTCCAACGGCTTCTGGCTCCCTATCATTTGCCCGCGTGGCTGGCGGCGGTGTTTGGGGTCGGCGCCTGCTACACAGTCGGGCATTTGATGAATCAGGCTGCGTTTCTATTCGACAACACATGGAAGGTTCCGTATTCCAAAAACACATGGCAGTTTCAATGGTTCCGTCCTTTGCCCTTCCGTACGGTGCCGGAAGCGGAAACGACTAAGATTCAGAAGACGGAGGCGGCGCTGATCAAACTGAGGGCAGACCACCCCGCACTGCTGATCGAGTTGGAACGTCAATCGATCATGGCACAGCTTCGCGGTTCGGTCGGAGCAGCCATGCTGTGCGGCTGTCTTCTCTTTTACGTATTCCCGACCCCGCCAATCGGCGCCATGGTGGGAGTTGCTGGCGTCTTCCTGCTAATCGTCTTCTGGTCTAGCGCGCGCCCGCACATCAGAGAATTGAAGGCCTGGACGAACGAGGCGGGCACGGCTGCCTCCGGTCCAGGCCCAAGCGGCCACCAGGCCCAAGCGGCCATTGGTGCGGCCGAATGCAAGCAGGCCCTCGAAACGCTGATTGCGGCCGCGCAGGAAGCGGCGCATGATCCGGCCAAATGCAAGCAGGCTCTCGAAACGCTGATTGCAGCCGCGCAGGAAGCGGCGAAGAAGCTTTAGAGCCTGCCGTATAAGCCATCCATCCGATTAGATCTTACAGTGTGACCAGGGTTCCCGCCGGCGCCGTTTGCCGGTAGGCTTCGGCTTCGTTCTCCAGCAGCGGATCCCAGTTCCTGGGCTGGTAGATGCAGCATGGCTCCTGGGCCAGCGGATCGCCGGTGAGGGCGTAGGCGCGGGAGCGCGAACCGCCGCAGATCTCCTTGTACTCGCAGGCGCCGCACTTGCCTTCAAGCCGGCTGGTGTTGCGCAGGGCCTTGAAGATGGGCGCATTGCGGTAGATCTCGGCCAACGGCGTCTCGCGGACGTTGCCGGCGTGAATGGGCAGAAACCCGCTGGGATAGACGTTGCCCACGTGCGAAATGAAGACGAACCCCTTGCCGTCGTTCACGCGGCGCGTGGCCCAACTCCTGTTCCGGGTCTCGGCGTCAGCGGTGGGGGCCCCGGCTTCGTACGCAGCGCCATGCGCGTGCCCGTGCCCGAAGCGCTTCTCTTCCAGATTGTGCTGCAGCAGGTAGCGGCGATAATGCATCGCCTCGGTGGTCTTGATCTGGAAGTTCGCGCGGCGCGAGAGCTCGTAAATCTTGCCGAACACCTTCTCGAAATCCTCGCCGCTCAAAAGGTCGTCGAGCTGGCCGCGGCCCACGGGCACCAGGAAGAAGACGTTCCACATCACGATGGCGAGCTTTTCGAACAAGTTGCAGAGGTTGTCGAGGTCGTTGACGTTGTGGCGGCTTACTGTGGTGTGCACCTGGATGGGAATGCCGGCTTCATTGGCCCACTCGATGGCCTGGATGGTGCGCGCCCATGCGCCGGGCAGGCCGCGAAAGGCGTCGTGAACCTCGGGGGTCGAGCCGTCGAGCGAGATGCCGAGCCGGACGAGGCCGGCCTCTTTCAGCTTGAAAATCGCCTCGCGGGTAAGCAGAGGGGTGGCGCTGGGAGTGACCGCGACCTGCACGCCTTTGCTCGAGGCGTAGCGGATCAACTCGAAGACATCCTTGCGCTTGAGCGGGTCGCCCCCGGTGAAAACGAAGATGGGGACGTGCATCCCGGCGATCTGGTCGATAAGCGCCTTGCCTTCGGCGTGCGTCAGCTCGTCGGGATGCGCAATGGGCTGCGCAGCGGCGCGGCAATGCTTGCAGGCCAAGTCACAGGACTGCGTGACTTCCCAGATGGCAAGGAAGGGGGATTCGTCGTAGTCGATTCCGCCGCGGGCGGGAATGTTATGCATCGGCTGCATGGGGCCTCCCGAGTGAACCGCGGCGGTTTGGCGCGCCTACCTGCCAGACGCCCGGGGATGGAACGGCCCCCTGATCGAAACACCGTGCCTGCGCTTCAACTTACCGACGGCGCCAGAGCATGAAAACCGTTCCCGAGGGCCACGATTCCCATCCAGAAAAACAGTTTCCTTGGGGTTAGGCTGTGATTGAGATCACTTCATGTGTTCCAATCTGGGCAGCGGCGCTCCCCGCTAGACAAATCCGGGAAACGGGACCACAATTTTGTCACGTGCCAGTCGGCCTGCTGGGCCACGCTTCGATAAAGTGACTTTGCGGCAGACCGCGACCGGCGAGCGGTGCTGGCAAAGCGAGATAAAGTGAGCAGGATCACTTTGTTATGCGCGATGAAACACCGCAATAACGGCGCTGAATCCTCAACGATTTGAGCGCAGTCGAAGGAGGTTCCCATGGCATCCGTATTGAAGCCAGGCTGGAGCAAACCCTCCACCATCCTCTTCACCACCGAGATACCCGCGAACGAAAAAGCCTTCTCGTTCGCGCTTGCGCAAGCTAGGGAATTCGGTTCCGATCTCATCCTCTTTCACGCCTATGACACGCTCGTGGTGGCCGCGTCGGAGGCCTCGGGTATCCGCTATTACGACTATGCCGCCGCCGCGCGCTCGGAAAAGAACCACCTGGAGCCACTCGCGCTGCGCGTCCGCGAAGCGGGGCTCAACTGCGAGGTCGTGGTGCGGCCAGGGCTGCCCGCCGACGAGATTCTGGCCTACACGCACGAACGCGCGATCGACCGCATCGTGATGGGCACACACTCTCCGGGCCCCATCGGCAAATTGCTGGTGGGTTCGGTGGCCGAGGCGGTGTTGCGCACTGCCACGTCGCCGGTTTATATCGT
>JBEKXX010000006.1:0-41998 GCA_049511595.1 Occallatibacter sp.
TTCGTCATCGATTTCAGCCTGGAGATGCTGGACCTGGTGCACCGCATCTACGAGGCCGACGAATCGTTCCGCACCCTCAATTTCATGGTGCACACCAAACTCTATTTTTCGCAGATCGTGCTGCAAATCTTCGTGGGCACGCTGGTGCCGCTGATCCTGCTCTTTATCACACAGGTGGTGAAGCTGCCGGAGATTGCGCGCAAACGTATCTTCGTGCTTTCCGGCAGCCTGATCCTGATCAGCGTGTTGGCCATGCGCTGGAACGTGGTGATCGGCGGCCAGCTCTTCTCGAAGAGCTTTCTTGGGTACACCACCTACAAGATGGCTCTGGTGACGCGCGAAGGCCTTCTGGTGGCCATTGGCTTAACCATCCTGCCGCTGTTTTTCCTGTGGGCGTTGGTCAAGCTGCTGCCTCCGTGGCCGGATAAGGACCTGCACGAAGCCGCGGCGGGCGACTGAGAACGGCATCATTCGCGACAGATGGGCGGGATCCATGAGCGAGCTTTCCGGCGAAACCGAGCGGCTTGAAAAACGCCTGGAAGCGCTGGAGCAGCGCGTGCACGCGCTGGAGCACCCGCTGGAAGCGCGTTGGCCGCATTCCAAACCGGAATTGCAAGGAGCATCCGCGCCGCAGGCCGCTGTGGCCGCATCGCTTGCACCGGCCGGAAGCATCTTCTCTGTACTGGGCAGGGCCATGCTGGGCATCGCAGGCGCTTACGTGCTCCGCGCCCTGGAGGAGGTGAGTTCGCTTCCCCGGCCGGCCGTGGCCGCCGCCGGCATCGCATACGCATTTGCGTGGCTGGTATGGGCGGCGCGGATGCGCGGCGGGCAGCGCTTCGCCGGCGCGATCTACGCCGGAACTTCGGCGCTGATCCTGGCTCCCATGGTCTGGGAGCTTACCCTGCGCTTCAAGGTGTTTTCGCCGGCGATGGCTGCGGCCGTGGTTTGCGCCTATGCGCTGGCGGCAATGGGGCTCGCGCGGAAGCGCGAAGTGGCTCCCGTGCTGCGCGTTGGCTGCATCGCCACAGCAGGGCTGGCATTGGCGCTGGCCATTGCCTCGCACATGCTGATGCCGTTCGTCGTCGTGCTGCTCGTGCTGGCGGCGATCTGCGAGTTTGTTCCGGAACTTGATCGCCTGCCTGAGATCCGCGCGCTGACGGCGCTGGCTGCCGATGCGGCGATCTGGATCCTGATCTATGTTTATTTTGCTTCCCAACCTGCGGGCGAAGAGTATCCATCGCTGAGTAGAATCGCGCTGCTTGAGCCCGGTGTCGCGGTGTTTGTCGTGTATGCGGCGAGCGTGGGCCTGAAGACGATACTGCGGGAGAGGCCGATCGCGGTCTTTGAGACGCTGCAGACGACGGTTGCATTTCTTTTGGCTGCTGTCGGCGTGGCGGACTTCGGGCCGCGAGGAAGCACCACGACTCTCGGTATAGTTTGCCTGGTTCTGTCGGGCGCGGTCTATGCGGCGGTCTTCACGATCTTTGAGCGCGCCAAGGAACAGCGCAACGCCGCGGTCTTTGCCGCGTGGGGCGCGGCGCTGCTTCTGGCCGGGAGCTTCCTGTGCCTGCCGCCGCTGGCGACGATCGTGCTGCTGGGCGCGGCGGCGATTGCAGCGACAATCGTGGGCAGCCGGGCGCGCCAAGTGGCTTTTGAATTCTATGGGATGGTGTTTCTGCTTGCTGGAGCCCTGGCATCGGGCTTGCCGAGCTTTCTTGTCAGCGCACTGGTGGGTACGCCGCAAGGCGCGCCACCGGCGGGCGTATGGCCGATCGCGTGCGCCGCGATTCTCTGCTATGCCGCCGCGCAGCCGCGCGAGGGCGAATCCTGGCTGCAGCAGACACTTCACCTGGGCTTTGCGGCGCTGGCGGCGGGCGCCGTAGCGGCGCTGCTTATTCAGGGATTCATCGGCTTGACGGCATTGCTGGTACAGCCCGAAACACATCATCTGGCGCTGATCCGAACGCTGACGCTATGCGTTGCGGCACTGGCGCTCGTCTATAGCGGAGCCCATTGGCGCCGCGTGGAGCTGACGCGGCTGGGATACGCAGCGCTGGCTCTGGTCGCGGTCAAGCTCGTCACCGAAGACCTGCGCCACGGCCACCTGGCCTACATTGCAGCTTCCATCTTTCTGGTTGCGTTCACGCTGATCGCGGCGCCGCGCTTGGGGCGAACCATGCAGAAGGCGCCCGGCAAATAGCGAATTCGAATCGAACGCCTGTTCCGCGTCCACCGCGGTGCGCTGCGGCGGACGTGAAGAGGCAGAAGCGCCATGCAGGTCAGCGTACAATCTCAGGGCGGTAGACGTCCGGGCGGTGGATCAGTGGTTCGTAGATCGGTTGCGGTTTTACGTTTTCGCTCTCCTCACCGCGAAGCTTCATCTTGCTGGTGTGCACGTCGTATCCCGTGCCGGGCAGGAGCGATTCCAGCACGAAGGTCTCCGCGCTGCCGCTCTTCAGCTCGCGATAGCGGTAGATGCCCACCTCGCTCTCGCTGTTTTCGGTCCCGGAGGAGGGCTCGTCGAGGAAATGCTGCGCATCGGCTACGCTGGGCGCGGCGTGGTTTTCGCCCTCGGCCAGGCTCTCGGCCGCGTAGGAGCGGACCAGCTTGGTCCAGTAGCGCGAAAGCAGATCGGTCGAGGCAAAAAGGTCGGCCCAGATGATCTGGCCGCGCACGGCGACCACTACGCCGATGGCGTGCTCGTCGCGCAACTTCGCCAGCACCTGCTCGCGGGCGTTCATGACCGGAGCTGCTGCTTCATCCACTTTCTCGCTCACAGCCGTATCCTGCATGGCCTTGGCGTAGCTGCTGGTGCCGAGCGTGCGGGGCGCAGACGCTGCGCGGCCGAATCCGCCCGATGAGCCTGCGGACGCTGGCGCTGCGGCCACCTCCATTTGCGAGATCGCGCCGTTCACCGAATTCCACACCTGCTGCTGGTTCTGCTCTGCCATGGCGCGCTCGCGCACCTCGGGCTGGACCATGAAGCTCTTTGCGGCCGACTTGCCCGCGGCACCGAAGGCATCCGAGCTTCCGGTCCAGCGGCCCGGCTCGATGCAGAAGACGGAGAGATCGATGGGATCGGCATCGGCGGGCACAATGCGATCCTTGGCGATGATGCGGTCCTGCTTGCCGCCGGTGACAATTTCGCCGGCGAGCAGCAGCAGCGACCGCTTGGAGTGGTTGATGAGGACCAGCGTGTTCACTTCGTCGCCGCGGTAGGCATGCTGGGAGTTTTGGCCGCGCGGACGAACTAGCCCTTGCGCGCGCCCAGCCTCGGTCACTTCCACCTCGCCGCTCTTCAGGCCTTCGTCGAGGGTGATGAACGGGGTTTGCTCCAGAGATTTTCCGTCGGTGCGAACGACGGGGAACAAAACAAGATTGCCGCTCTCGATGGGAGCGAGCACGCGGTAGGACCCGCTCCCGGCCTGCATCGGCCCGCCGGCTGCTTTCACGCTGTTCCAATGCTGAAATGCGGCTGCCGCAACGACCAGCGCCGCCGCCAATGCAAATCTGCCCAGGTTTTTCATCCTTCTCCTCCACCGGCCTGCGGTCCTCCGCACCGGTTATTGACCGGAGAACGGCGGGCAGGGGGCTTCTTGCGGAATTTTTTTGCGGGACGGAGTTCGTGCGGCTTCCGATCCGGCGGCCAGAGAGTCCATCACAACGTCCAAGAGATCAGGCGTATCGTGAGGGCGTGGGGATGGCGCCGACGGAATCCGTAGCCAGCGCGGCTGAAGCGGCGATGCCGGCACTGCCGGGATCGGTCGGCCGTGCCCTGCTTGAGGAGCTTTGGCGGGGATGCGATGCGGGCGGCTGGGGCCTGGCAGAGGACGAGTTTGAGCGGATCCTGCTGGAAGCGGGAACGGCGCAGAACTTCGGGCTAGCCGAGGGCGAAACGGCGGCCCGCCCCAGTGGCCAAAATCCATCGCCGGGGGCCCCGGTGACGCGGCAGCAACAGGCGGCCTTCTTTCGCAAACTCTGTCTGAACGATCTTGTGCTGGCGCGCGCCTGCGCGGCCGGGAACGAGCGCGCGTGGGAGCGATTCATCGCTGTGCATCGGCAGCCGCTGATTCGCGCGGCCATCGCCATCACCGGCAGCGAGACGCTGGGCCGCGAATTGGCCGATCAACTGTATGGCGAACTCTACGGCCTGACCATGCGGGACGGAGAGCGGCGCTGTCCGCTGCTTTCGTACCGCGGGCGGGGATCGCTGATGGGCTGGCTGCGGACGACGCTGGCGCAGCGGCATGTGGACTATCATCGCCGCAGGCAGCGCGAGGAGCCGCTCGACGAGGTGGACGCGCCCGCTCCGAATCCGCCTGCGGAAACGCCGGCCCACGAGCTTTCGCTCCTGGAAGAAGCTGTCGAAAAGGCTCTGCGGGAACACGATGCGGAGGAGCGCTTTTTGCTGGCGGCTTATTATCTTGACGGGCAGACCTTGCTGCAGATTGCGCGCGTGCTCGGCGTGCACGAGGCTACTGTAAGCCGCAAACTGCGGCGCGCGGCCGAGAGCACAAGAAAACAGGTGCTGAAGAATCTGCAGCGCGGCGGGCTGAGCAGGCGCGCGGCGGAAGAAGCGATGGGCGCCGATCCGCGAGATGTGGACGTGAACCTGAAAAAACTACTGCAATATTCGCAAACGGAGGCGTTCCAGGAACAGGCGGCGCCATGAGTGCGGCAATGAATGTAACCGGCCAACACGAGTTTCATCCCGGCGCGGAGAGCCTGAACGCGTTTGCCGAGCAGGCGCTCGGGCGGCGGGAGCGCGCCGAAGTGCTCGATCACCTGGCGGTGTGCCCCCGCTGCAGGCAGGTGGTGGCGTTGGCGCAGGAAGCCGCGAGCGCGGAGGTTGTGGCGGCGGCCGTGGCGCGGGGCGCGGCAAAACGTCCGCGCGCCTGGTGGAGAAGTTGGGGGCTTGCCCTGGCTCCGGCCGCAGCGCTGGCCGCCACTGCCACGGTGTTGGTCGTTGTGCATGTGCGGCATGTGGAGCAGAGCACCGGGATGGCGAAGGTTGAGTCGCAGAAGGTTACGCAAAGCGAAATGGCCGCCGCGAATCCCGCGCAGCCGCAGCGGGCCGAGGCTGCGCCCGGGGCGCCTGCGACAGGGACAAAAGCATCGAAGTCCGCACGCTCCGGCGCGGCGCCTGGCGAGGTTTCGCAAGAACCTGTTGCAGAAACTGCGATGCCGGCGGTGGGCAGGTTGGACGGGCTGGAATCCGCCCCCCCGGAGCAGGCAGCGCCGCCTGCGCAGAATGGCGGGCAGGGATTTGCGGGCGCGGGCATTGCCGGGGTCGCGCAGCGGGGTGGCGCGGGCTTTTCCAGCCAGGAGCCGGGAGCAACAGCGTCTAACAAAAAGCAGGAGCAGACCGAAGCTGAAGCGGCGGAGAGGCAACTGCTCGCGCCCAAGGCAAAGACGACAGCCGGTGCGCCCGGCGCAGACAGCGGTGCGCCGGGCAGCGCCAACACGGAGGCTGTGATTGTTCCGCGGCAGCTTCTTGAGGAGCAAAGCGCCAGGGGCACGAGCTTTGTGCAGCGCGAAAAGCTAAGTTCCGGCGCATTCTCCGCGGCGGACATGGTGCATCCCATCCACCTGCCCAGCGGCCTGCCCGCCGTATCGACCGCGGCGGCGGGTCACCTTATGCTCGTCATCGACAGGGCCGGCGCGCTATTTCTCAGCGGCGATTCGGGGAACACCTGGGAGCCTGTGACGAAGCAGTGGACGGGCCGAGCCGTGGAGGTGCGGAGGCAAGCACCAGGCAGCGGCAACACCGAAGCGACGCCTGCCGCTGAAGCGGAAACGGCGGGGAGTGCCCCCGGCAGTACAAGCGCTGCACCCCCGCCAGTTACAGTCTTTGAAATTCTGAATGACCGCGGTCTGGCGTGGGTAAGTACCGATGGAAAGAATTGGATCTCCCAGTGAGCAGCGCGGCAACGCCTGAATGGAAGCAGAACGCTCCCGTACCGCATAGTGCAATTCCCACTATAGAAACTCCTGCTGACTGCCGAAAAAGCACTTATCAGGGTATTCGTGGCGGCGGCGGTGCGCCGTGCGGCGGATGACGACGGCGCGGAACCCGAACTTTGCGCCGTATGCGAGGGTTTCAGGACAAAAGGGGGCTCCTGCGATGGGAGCAGTGGGGATGGGCGATCGAAGCGGACAGACGGCCACTCTGCCCTGGGCCTATCTGCGCCTGCCGCCGTTTCCGCTGGTTGCCGTGAGGGTGCTGCAACTAACAAACAATGAGAACCTGCAGCTGCACCAACTGTGCGATCTGATCTCCTCTGACCCGGCGTTCGCCAGCGAGGTTCTGACCGTCGCCAATTCGCTTCTCTACGCTCCGCGCTACCCCTCCACGAGCATTATGCAGGCCGTGGCCGTGCTGGGCGCCAACACGCTGCAGGGCATGTGCGTCACGGTCGGTGTGCGCGCTTATCTCGGCAAAGCCATGAGCTACCCGGCAATGCGCAATCTGTGGCGGCATAACCTGGCCTGCGCCATCATTGCGGAACGGATTGCGAAGGTGGGCTTCATCGACAAGGACTTGGCGTACACTTCCGGCATTCTGCACGATATCGGGCGCATGGCGCTGGCGGTGACTCAGCCCAAGGGGTACGCGGCGCTGTTGGAGAAACACTACGGGGCGGCTGGCATCATGCTGGAAGCCGAGCGCGAGCTGTTCGGCTGGCATCACTGCGAGATAGGCCGGCAACTGATCGGCGATTGGAAGCTGCCCGAGAACTTCGAGGCGGTGGTCGCGGAACACCACGAGGCCCGGCGCAAGGACGGCGCGTGGGACGTGGCGGAACTGGTGAAAGTGAGCTGCGCTATGGCTTCAGCGGTGGGCTTTGCCGCGTTTCCGGGGTGCGAGACGGAGGCTTATGGCGATCTGCTTGCGGAGTTGCCGGCGCGGGAACGCCGAGTGTTCCATCCTGACGCGGAAACGCTCAAGGGCGAAGTGGACGAGTGTATCCACGCCATCGAATCGGTTTGAGTTCGCGCTTGCTGTCCGGCAATTCTGGGACCAGCTTCTGGGCAACCGGGAAACCGCGCTCACTTCATCAAGGCTGAAAGGCGGCGGCGGAGAACAATCCTTCCGTTTCGCCGTGACCGGCCGCGGGCCATCTACCGCGGATGCGCCGCGCCGCTACACCTTGACGAAAA
This sequence comes from Occallatibacter sp., assembly GCA_049511595.1. Taxonomy (GTDB): domain Bacteria; phylum Acidobacteriota; class Terriglobia; order Terriglobales; family Acidobacteriaceae; genus Telmatobacter. The sequence continues at coordinate 7,162 of JBEKXX010000006.1, forward strand.
TTTTCTTGCGGTAAAGCACCCACACGGGGGGAAAGCAAAGCGCGGTGTAGAAGACCGCATAGGCGAAGGCTCTCCATCCGGGGTCGGGGATGCGGGTGAAAATATGCATGTACAAATAAGCGAGCGCGTCGGTCCGCCGTCCCGCAGAGGTGAAATGAACCAGCCCGATGGCCGGGGCCAGCAGTTCGCTGATCATGTAGGCAACGATGGCGTTTGAGCCGAAGACCAGCCACGGCCAAGCCAGCGCCTTGCTCCCTCCCGATCTGCCCCAGCCACGCTGTTCCATGGCCCAATAGACAAGCGCAAACACCACCAGCGACCACCCCGCTGCCGCCAGGACATAAGAACTGGTCCACATCTTCTTGTTGAGCGGAAACCAGATCGACCAGAAGAAGCCTGCGGCCAGGCAAGCCGCCGCGCCCGCGGCCAGGCCCAGGGATTTCGCCTTCACCGAGCGCTCGCCGCTCAGCCACAGCGCGGCAAGCAATCCAAGCAAAGTCGTTCCAACGGCGGGAATATCGCTGAGCAGGCCTTCGGGATCGCGCGTATTGTGTGTGGTCCAGTCTTCGTAGAGGTGGCCGGGCATGAGCTGGCGGTCCACCCAGGCGACGATGTTCTGGTCCTTGTCGAGGAAGGGAACGTCGCGGCCGGGCATACCCGCTCCCGGCACGGGAACACATCGCACCAGGACCCAATAGCCAAGGAGCACGCAAACGAGCAGGCCGATCTTCGTCCACACGCGGCGGTCCCACAGGTAAAACAGGCTGACGATCAGGTAGCAAATGGCGATCCGCTGCAAAACGCCGTAGATGCGCAGGTGGTCGAGATGGAAATAGGGAAAGCCATTGACCACAATGCCCAGCAGGAACAAAATGACGGCTCGGCGAACCGTATGCCAGGCCAGCATGGCGCGTGAGCCGCCGCGCTTCAGGCGCACATCCGTGGAGAACACGATGGACACGCCCACCACGAAAAGAAACGTGGGAAACACCAGGTCGGTAGCCGTCATCCCGTTCCAATCGGCGTGGTGCAACTGCGTCCATGCGCCGACGCCGGAATTGTTCACCAAAATCATGAAAGCGATGGTCAAACCGCGCAGTACGTCAAGCGAAAGCAGCCGCCTGGGTGAAGAAACAGACGCCGGATCGTTCATAACAACAACGCTCCCTACTTGCGATGCATCTACGCTACGCGACAGGGCCGGTTTACGCCAAGCTGGAACAAAGCAGTGCCTTCCCGATAAGGCGAGCGGTCGCCAGAGCCCCCCAGCGCGCGCGATTGAAACGCGGCTCCAATGGGAAAGGCCCGGACCTAAGCGTTCCGGGCCTTTTGTTTTGATCCCGCCGGGCGGCGAGATCGGACTTTGGCTTCCGTCCTTAGCGCACCTGGAAGGTAAGAGTGGTTGAGTGACTCTGGCCCCCTCCCGTGCCGGTGATGGTGATGGAATACGTGCCGGTTTTGGCGGTTCTGGCCACGGTCAGGTTGAAATGCGAAGTACCTGATCCGGGCGCGGCAATCGGATTTGGGCTGAAGCTCGCCGTCACGCCGGCAGGAACTCCCGTTGCGCTCAGCGAGATAGCCGAGTTGAACCCGCCGGAGATGGCCGTGGTCACGGTGGCGTAGCCGCTCGTACCCCGGCTCAAATAACCCGAACTTGGCGAAACGGAGATCGTGAAGTTCGCCTGCACCGGTGCCGTTACCGTCAGATTCACCGTTGTGGTCTTAACGGAGCTACCCGACGTTCCACTAATCGTGATCGGATAGGTTCCGGGAGTCACGCCCGAGCTCACGGTAAAGGTTGCCGTCGAGCTGCCCGCTCCCGTTGCAAAGGACGACGGGTTGAAGCCGACAGTTACGCCCGAGGGATTTCCCGACGCCGACAACACAACACTCGAGTTGAATCCACCTGATACCGTGCTGGTAATCGTAGAGGTCCCCGAATTCCCCTGGACCACCGATAGCGAACCTGGGGATGCCGAGAGGTTGAAGCCGGGTGTAGCCACGGTTCCGGCCAGGGCGTTGAGTAGGCCGCTGCCGTTCGGGCTGCCCCAGCCGGTGGCCAGATCGTAGCCGGTGGTGGCCGAGTAGCCGTTGCTGCCGCTGGTGATGTCGTGGAAGTCGGTGGAATAGCTCGAACTTTCGCCAATCGTATAGAGGCCGGGGTTGATGAAGCCCAGTTTCCCGTTGCCGTTGGCTACGGACTGCTGATTGACAAGCGCCAGATAGCTGGCCCAGAGGGGCGCCGCAAAGCTGGTGCCGCCATATTCGTTGGCCGTGCAGGTGGTCTGGTCGGCGCACACGTAGAAGGTGAAGTTCGCGTTGGCGGAAACGTCGGGGCCGTTGCGATAACTTTGCGAGCAGCTCGCGCACCCGGCCGCCGCCGCCGTTTGCCAGGATGGGATGGCGATCTTGTGCGGCGAGATGCCGCCGCCGCTGTCTGCCCATGCGGTCTCTGAAGCCCATGCTCCGCCGGCCGATGTGGTTGACAGGTCCGTTCCTCCGACCGAGGTTACATAATCATCGTCGGCCGGGTAAATCTCCGAAGCCGTTCCCGAGGTCGTCCACTTCTTGTCGTCGCCGGCGGCCTGGAAGAGGTTCTGCCCCTGGGCCGCGAACTCCTTGAAGTAGGGATCGTCAGTCGAGGGATCGGCAGGGTTCCAGGTCCAGGAGGAGCTCAGCTGGGCGTTGAGCGGGCTGGCGGTGGCCATGGCGTTGAAAATCGCCGCATCGGTCGAGCCCACATACATGACCAGGCTCGACAAGCCCGGCGCCATGCCCAGCGCCTGCGTCATATCCAGCGTCTGCTCAGTGTCGTCGCAGTTGCCGCCGGCGCGAGTGTCGACACAGCTTGTGCTGGTTCCGTCGGTGGAGAGCAACGTAATGGGAACGCTCTCCGTCTGGCCAACATTTTTGTAGTAGGTGGTCAGGTCGGCCAGGTCGGCGCCGTAATACTCAAGCAAACCGAGTGATTGGCCGCTACCCGTCAGCGATCCACCGTAGTAGGCCGCGCGCATGTCGCTCCCCAGGAACGAGGCCGAGGGGCCGGAACCGGTGGTGGCGCCGGACTTCGAGCCGGAGCTTGCCGGGTTTTTATCGAGACCGGCGGGATGCGGGAGCGAGTAATTGTCGAGCCCCGAGATGTGCCACAGCGAAAACGTCAGGTTCGTGGTGGGCTCGCGGTCGGGCGCGTAGAACGTGCGGTTCTCAGTGGGATGCTGATAGACGCCCATGTTGACATGAAAGGCGCTCTCCACGTTCGCCACGGTTCCCGATACCTGTACATTCAGGCGATTCGGCGATGTGCCCGTTACGGTGAGCCCGTTCTCTTTGGCGAAGTTGAGGACAGCGTCGTATCCCTTCTGCGTGGGGCCGAACTGTTCAGTGAACTGTTCCACGGAGAGGAACTGCCGGTAGCTCGGACTGGTGGGATCGTAGAGATCCTTCAGGAGCTGATCCAACTGGTCCTGGTTGCGAAGCGGCAGCGTAATCACCAGGTTCATGGCCTGAGTTGCCGGAAGGCGTGCAACGGAACGAGCAGTTCCATCCTGCGTCGCCGGGCGTGCGTGATGCGTCAATACGGTTTGAGCGTGGCAAACGCTTAAGGCAATCGACAGGCAAGCAGCGATTGGCAGCCCCAATCTCCCCATGATGCGCAACATGTTTTTCTCCTTTTTGCTTCGATGGCATTCTTCCCTATAGCAGAAATGCGCTCCCGCGCAACCCGGTGTCTTGTTCGGCGGGAGTGGCTTACGCAATCTTCAAAACCAAGAAAAAATGACTTGAATATGACTGCGTCCTGGCGGACGCGGACCCCATGGATTTGGATTTTCAGTCAGTTAAGTCATCTCTGTCCACTGAAATCCGGCGGCGGAAAGGCGGCTTCCTATTACTTTTGTGGGATCTTGGCGGCTGGCCGGATTCTGGCGCGGCCCACGCGGCCTCCTGTTCCCTGTGACGCCCAGCCCCTCGCGCTGGTAAACTCGCCCTTCAGGGATTTCTCAAAGACTTCGCCTGCCAACCGTCGGAGGCTTTCTGTGCCCGATTTTCAGCCCTTCGTTCCCGCTTCCCGGAAACCACCCGAGTTCACCCTTCGCGCCGTGCTGCTGGGCGCTGTCTTCGGCATTATCTTCGGCGCCGTCACCGTCTACGTGGGCCTGCGCGCCGGGCTCACCGTGGCCGCCTCCATTCCGATCGCTGTCATCTCCATCAGTTTTCTGCGCAGCGAGGGCAAGGTCTCCGTCCTCGAGTGCATCATCGTCCAGACCGCGGGCAACGCCGGCCAGTCTATTGCCGCGGGCGTGATTTTCACCCTCCCCGCGCTCATCTTTCTCGGCTTCGATCTCGAATACTCGCGCATCTTCATGCTGGCGCTCATCGGCGGCTATCTCGGCGTGCTGTTTATGGTGCCGCTACGGCGGCCGCTCATCGTGGAGGAGCACGGCAACCTGAAGTTCCCCGAAGGCACGGCCTGCGCCGACGTGCTGATGGCCGGCGCCAAGGGCGGCTCGTTTGCCGGCCGCGTCTTCTTCGGGCTTGGTCTGGGCGCGATCTACACTTTTTTCCAAAACGAGAATCTCTTCGGTGCGTGGCCCGGCACACCCGAGTACCAGCCGGACTTCGGCCCGCAGCACGTGCTGAAAGGCGCGTCCATCAAGGCTGACGCCACGCCGGAGTATCTCGGCGTGGGCTACATCATCGGCGCGCGCACCGCGGGCACCATGTTTGCCGGCGGCGTCTTTTCGTGGCTCGTGATCATGCCGCTCATCTACTTCTTCGGCAAGGATCTGCCGCATCCCATCTATCCCGGCACCGTGCCCATTGCGCAAATGGGCCCGAGCGATCTGTGGATCACCTACATTCGCCCCATGGGCGCGGGCGCCGTGGCCGCGGCCGGCCTCATCACGCTCTTCAAAACTCTGCCCACCATCGTGGGCGCGCTGCGCTCCGGCTTTGCGCAGATGCGGCGCCGTTCCGCCGCCGTGGCAGAGCCGATCCGCACCGAACGCGACTTTGCCATGAGCACGGCCGTCGTCGGCTCCCTCGCGCTCATCGTACTCATGTTCTTTTTCCTCGAGTTCAAGCCGGTGCCCGGCGCGCAGGTTGGGCTGTTCGCCAACGTCGCCGCGTCCGTTCTCGTGATCGCCTTCGGATTCCTCTTCGTCACCGTCAGCTCGCGCATTGTGGGGTTGATCGGCAGCTCGGCCAATCCCATCTCCGGCATGACCATCGCCACGCTGATGGCGACTTCGGCGATTTTCCTCGTGAGCGGCTGGACCGCGCCGGCCTTTGGCGCGCTGGCCATCACCATCGGCGGCGTAGTCTGCATCGCAAGCGCCGAGGCGGGTGACACCTCGCAGGACCTGAAAACGGGCTACATCGTCGGCGCAACGCCAAAATCGCAGCGTTTCGCATTCCTAATCGGTATCGCCGTCTCCACGGTCGCCATCGGCTTCACGCTGCAGCTGATGAACCAGAGCCTTCAGACCTTCCGCATGGCGCCGCAGCCATGGGATATCAACGCTCAGCACCCGGGCGTGGCGATTCAGCACGATGTAAAGGGGCTCGTGGACGAGTTCCCCGTAATCGCCCCCGACGGCTCCAAAACCATCCACCACAAGAGCGATTACATCGTGCTCAACGCCATCGGCTCCTCTGAGCTGGCCAGCGGAAAATACCTCTACTCGCCCGCGACGGGCCGCATTGAAGTGCGCTGGATTCCCGGCATCGGCAGCGAGCGCGCCGCCGCGCCGCAGGCGCAACTGATGGCCACGGTCATCAACGGCATCCTCAGTAGGAAACTGCCCTGGGGACTGGTCATGATCGGCGTCTTTCTGGTCATCGCCATCGAGTTGCTCGGCATCCGCTCGCTCTCGCTGGCCGTGGGCGCGTATCTCTCGATCGGAACCACGCTGGCGATCTTTACTGGAGGCGTGGTGCGCGCGCTCGTCGATTGGGCCGCCAAGCGCGCCGGCAACTCGGAAGAAGCCGGCTCCGACGTCTCGGCCGGCTCGCTTTACGCCTCCGGCCTGATCGCCGCCGGCGGCATCGTGGGCCTCATTGGCGTCGCCCTCCAGGGCTACGAGACCACCTTCGAGAAACCCAACCCCATCGGCTGGCCGCACACGTTCCTGTACAACCCTTGGGTGTCGGTGATCGCGTTCGGCCTGCTGGCGTACTCGCTGTATTACTTTGCCAGGAAGCCGCTGAAGAAGTAGCTAGGATTCGTGGCCTCGGTGGACCGCACGGCGGCAAAGTTGGCTGCTGCCCGGGGGATATTTGCTAAAGCATATCGTGATAAAGTAAGTACGCGAGGCAGCGCATGAGGTCCAATAGAAAATTCACCGTCGTGATCGAACTAGACGAGGAGGGCTATCTCGTCGCCACCGTCCCCGCCCTTCGGGGATGCCATACACAAGCCAAAAGCCTCGACACCCTGATGAAGCGAGTACGCGAGGTCATTTCCCTGTGCCTCGAAGAGGATGGTAACCCTTCCGGCGCGCTTGAACTGGTAGGCATTCAGCAAGTCTCTGTATGACGCGCCTTCCACGCATCAAGGGAAAAGAACTTGTCCGCGCGCTCGAAAGAGCAGGCTTTGCCGTGAACCGGAGCCGCGGGAGTCACGTCTTTCTCAAGCACCCCGACGGCAGGACCACTACAGTTCCCATCCATTCCGGTGAGACGATTGGGCCTGGTCTGTTGCGAGCGATCCTGCGCGATGTTGAGCTGTCTGCCGACGAGCTGGCGAACTTGCTTTAAGCGGACTCCCACGTTCAGAAGACCCGCGGCACAGGGGTTGCGAGTGTCGCGGCCTTCGCTCTGCTCGCGTATTCGCTATATTACTTCGCCCGCAAGCCGCTGAAGAAGTAGGCGGCAGCCCTACGCCACCACCCTCAGCCGCACGCCTTCCTGCTCCTGCAAGCAGGCGATGATGTGGAAGAGATTCGGCAGGAATCACGCCACCAGCGACACCTCGCCCAGCCGGCCACGCGCCGGTTTCACGCTGATCTCCACGTCCTGGCCGAGAGCGGTGAGGAAGTCCATGAGGCGCTCGACCGAGAACGATCCCGCGCGGTTGCGCATGAGGGCCGATACGTGCGGCTGCCGGATGCCCAGAATCTTCCCCGCTTCAACTTGCGTGAGGCCGCGCTTCCGGATCAGGCGGTAAATCTCAAGCGTGAGCTTAGCCTTCAACAATTCCTGCTCCGGGTGAGGAATTCCAAGGTCGGCAAAGACGTTGCCGCTGCTCTTTTCCGCCCCGATCGGCTTCTTGGTTCTCGTGTTCATGCTAGTTCGACCTCCCTTTGTGCAGACGCTCGGCCTCGGAGAGGCGGCGTTTGATCAAGTCAAGATACTGTTTGGGCGTCGCGATCCTGCGTTTGGATTTCTTGTGAAACGCGTGCAGCACGTAAACCGCCTCGGCGTAGCGAACCGTGTACACGGCTCGCCACGCGCCGCCCTCATCCTTGGCAACAATCTCGAGCACCGATGCCCCACCAAAGCCTTTGAGCGGTTTAGCTGCCGGATCGGTCTCCCCCTGCTGCGCGGCATACAATGCCATACCCATTTCTCGCCGGACTTCGCGGGGAAATGCGCGCAGATCTCTCCGGCTGGAGCCGAGCCAAACGAGCGGGCGCGACGATTCGTTCACATATATACAAATACGTCTTTTTGTATACGGCCGTCAAGCCAGATGCCCCAGGTCCGGATTTGCGGACCTGGGATACCGCAAAGCGCCTACGCCACCACCCTCAGCCGCACGCCTTCCTGCTCCTGCAAGCAGGCGATGATGTGGAAGAGATTCGCCGCCGTGGGATTGCCTTTGGGGCCGAACATCTGGTGCAGTGTTTTCACGTGGATGCCGGTCTTTTCAGCAAGCGCGGGAAAGCCCACCGTTGCATTGATGAAGTCGCGGAGAATCTCGCGCCCCAGCGCTCCCTCGCCGACCAGTAAAGCTTCAATCGCATCGCGCAGCAGCCCGCGGCGAAACCTTTCGTCTTTCCGCACACGCGCTTGTACTGTTTCCCGAAAATCCCGCGTCAACGCCATGGCTCACTCCTTTTCTGCCGCTTGTAGTCCAGCCAGTATTCCTTCGCCAATGCAATATCGTTCTGCTGGCGCAGCTTCGTTCCGCCGCAGAGCAGAATCACAATCTGCTCGCCATCTTTCCCGAAGTACACGCGGTAACCCGGCCCGAAATCGATGCGGTACTCAAAGACTCCGCTGCCGACGCCCTTCACATTGGAGAAGTTCCCCAACCCGAGGCGGTAAAGAGCCGTCGCCACCCGCCGAGCCGCTTCGGAGTTGAGACGGTCGAACCACTCACCGAACAAACTGCGCCCATCCAGCCGCACGTACTCGCGGATGCCGATCATCTAAATAATAGTAACATATATTTTCCCATATCGACAATCTCGAATCCTATCCCTGAGTCTTGTTCGATCCCATCATCATTCCACTTTCGTCGGCATCGTCTGCTCGACGCTTGAGCGCGCCTGGAACACATGATCGTGCTCGCTGGCTCGCCCCCTCCGCTACAATAGTGGGAAGCTCCTGCCAGCCGGGAACCCGAGTCCTTGGTGCGCCAGGAGCATTGGCACATTATGCTACCCGAAAATCTGTCTGAAGCTCTTACGTTTGACGATGTCCTGCTTGTCCCCGCCTATAGCGACGTTGTGCCCATCCAGGTGAGCACGCAGACGCAACTCACCCGCGCGATCGCGCTGAACACGCCGCTCATCTCCTCGGCCATGGATACGGTCACGGAGTCGCGCATGGCCATCGCCATGGCGCAGCAGGGCGGCATCGGCATTGTGCACCGCAATCTCTCCATCGCCGACCAGGCCGGCGAGATCGACAAGGTGAAGCGCTCAGAGAGCGGCATGATCGTCGATCCCGTGACCATCGCTCCCGACAAGACGATCGGCGACGCGCTCGAAATCATGCGCCGCTACCGCATCAGCGGCGTGCCGGTGACGCAGGGCAGGCGGCTGGTGGGCATCCTGACCAACCGCGATCTGCGCTTCGAGACCCGCACCGACGTTCCCGTGGGCAGCGTGATGACCAAGGAAGACCTGATCACCGTGCCCGTGGGCACAACGCTGGAAGAGGCCGAGCTGATTCTGCACCGGCACCGCATAGAAAAGCTGCTGGTGGTGAACGAGCGGTACGAGTTGATGGGCCTGATCACGGTCAAAGACATCCAGAAAAAGCTGAAGTATCCCAACGCCAGCAAGGACGATCAGGGCCGGCTGCGCGTGGGCGCGGCGATCGGGGCGACGGGCGATTTTCTGGAGCGCGCGGCGGAGCTGGTGCGCAACCGCGCCGACGCGCTGGCCATCGACTCGGCGCACGGGCACTCGTCGCGCGTACTGGAAGCGGTGCGCGAGGTGAAGAAGCGCTTCCCCGGCGTAGCGCTGTTGGCCGGCAACGTGGCCACCTACGAGGGCGCGATGGCGCTGATTGACGCGGGCGCCGACGCCATCAAGGTGGGCATCGGGCCCGGATCGATTTGCACCACGCGCATGGTCACGGGCGCGGGCATGCCGCAGATCACGGCCATTGCCGAAGCCTACCGCGCCGCGCAGAAGCACGGAATTCCGGTGATCGCCGACGGCGGCATCAAGTACTCCGGCGAGATCACCAAGGCGATTGCCGCGGGAGCCAGTTCGGTGATGATCGGCTCGCTCTTTGCCGGCGTGGACGAGAGCCCAGGCGAGACCATCCTTTACCAGGGGCGCAGCTTCAAGAGCTATCGCGGCATGGGCTCGCTGACGGCGATGAGCCAGGGCTCGGGCGAGCGCTACTTTCAGGGCTCGGCCGATTTGGCCGTCGCGGAAGGCGGACCCACCGACGTGGTGCAGCGCGAGCGCGCGAATGAGAACCGGCTGGCCAAGTTTGTCCCGGAGGGCATTGAGGGGCGCGTGCCCTATCGCGGACCGCTGGAGGCGATGGTCTTCCAATTGGTGGGCGGATTGCGCTCGGGCATGGGCTACCTGGGCTGCGCCACGATTGCCGAGTTGCAGGAGAAGGCGAAGTTTGTGCGCATCTCCGGCGCCGGCCTGCGCGAGAGTCACGTGCACGACGTGATCATTACCCGCGAAGCGCCAAACTACCATGTTGAATAATCGGCGCGGCACCAGGTTCTGGATTGGCGCATGGTGGCCCGTTGCGGCGGGTGTTGCGATCATCGTTCTAGAATCGACCGAGTGGTTCGGCGCTAACCATACCTCGGGCCCACTGCGCTGGCTTTTTCAGGCCATCTTCGGGCCGGTCAGCGACGAGAACTGGAACATAATCCATCATTACCTTCGCAAGTCAGGGCATTTCCTGGGCTATGGGGCTCTCGGACTGGCGTGGCTGCGCGCCTGGTGGATGAGTTTGCCTCGCTATCGATTTCTATTCGATGCCGAACTGGCGCTGGTGGGCACGGCGCTGGTGGCCGCCTGCGATGAATGGCACCAGACCTATTTGCCGAACCGCAGCGGATCCGGCTGGGACGTGCTGCTGGATTGCTGCGGCGCCCTGGCGATGCAGTGGGCCATTTACATGCATGTCAGGCTCTTCAGGCCAACCCTGCTTCACGATCGCGATTGAATACATTCCAGGAGACAATAGGGAGTCTTCCGGCGCCGCTTCCATCGGCCAAATCTGGCATTGCTTACATATAATCAATCACTTACTAGCGTAATGCATTTGTCATACGTTTTTCTTGCGTCCCCTGTTTCCGCGTGCTAAGGTAAGTTCGCTCACGAAACCACGGATTGCGCGCAGGTCGCGCATCGAGCTTAGAAACGCGCTCACCCCAGAGGCATTCGGCTGGCACACGCGTGTGTTTCTTGTAGCAATTGCATGCGGCCCGTCAAGAGGTCTGGGACCGGCGGGGGCGAAGCCTGTCCAGGCGTCTATCGCGGCTGCCATCCAATCGACACTCGCTTCGAACCCGGCAAACGTTCTGTAACCCGTCCCACCCTCGCGCGGTCCACCGCCTGGGGTCTGCATTCCGAATTCGAGTTCCATATGAGAGTCCTGAGACCACGATCCCGTATGATCAGCATCCGGATGTCTGAAGAAGAGATCTCCACTCTGCGGCGAATTTGCGCCGCGACCGGTGCGCGCAGCGTGTCGGATCTGGCGCGCCAGGCGATGCGCGGCCTTTTGAACGGAGGCAATCCAGAGAACGCTGGAGATTCGCCGGGAAGCGAGTATTTCGCTCAAATGAAGGACCTGACGCAGAAGGTTGAGAAACTGAGTGCTGAAATTGAGCTGTTCAAGGCGGATCGTAACCTCTGACCGGGCCGTTTCCCGGCGCGGAAGAGAATGCGATTGCAAGCAGGTTTGAGTTGAGAGACCCCATCACGATGAAAACGAAGGTTCTGATTCTCCTTTTGTTGACGGGCGCGCTATGCGGCGGCCAGTCGGCCCCCATGGCTCCCGGAGCGCAAACAGTGGTTTGTCCAACGGGACCAGGTCCTGTTCCCGAAGGCGCCGCGGCACTGTGTCCGCCGGCATCCGGCACTGCGCCCGCGGCGCAAGCCATGCCGGCGCCTGCTGGAACCACGCCGGGCGCGGGAACATTTTCCCCTGGAATCGCTCCTGCCGCCACAATGATCGTCCCGCCTCCCTACAAAGCGCCTGCGCCGATTACCACGCGAACGGAGTTTGAGATCTTTGCCGAGGACGAGGCCGGCCATTCTCTCCCCGTGTTCGGCAGAAAGCTGTTTGACGAAGCGCCCACTACCTTTGCCCCGCTGGACCGTATCCCGGTTCCCGCGAACTACGTTCTCGGGCCCGGCGACGAATTGCTCATTCACGTGTGGGGAAAGATCGATCTGGATACGCGCGCAACCGTGGATCGGAACGGGCAGATCTTTGTTCCCACCATAGGAACCTTGACCGTGGCCGGTCTGCCTTACGAGCAGCTTCAGAGCTTTCTTCGGTCGGCCTTCGCGAAACTCTACAAGGATTTTGACCTGAACGTCACCTTGGGCCAGCTTCGCTCCATCCAGGTCTTCGTTTTGGGCAGCGCCCGCCAGCCCGGTGTTTACACCATCAGCTCGCTCAGCACGCTGGTGAACGCGCTGTTTGCCTCCGGCGGGCCCTCGGCCACCGGCACGATGCGCCACGTTCAGTTGCGGCGCGGCGATCGGACGATTACGGAATTTGACCTCTACGATCTGTTACGAAGAGGCGACAAATCTCATGACGTTCCATTGCTTCCCGGCGATGTGATTTATATTCCGCCGGCCGGGGCGCAAGTGGCCATGATCGGAAGCGTCAATGAGCCTGGAATTTACGAAATCAAGGGCGACGAGTCACTGGCTTCGGCCCTGGACGATGCCGGCGGCCTGACCAACCTGGCGGACGAGGATCGCGTTCTGCTGGAGCAGATTGATAACCACGAAAGCCGGCACGTGGAATCGTTCGCTCTGGATGCCTCCGGGATGAAGCGAGTGCTGCGGGACGGAGATCTGCTGCGTGTGTATCCGCTCTCCCCGCGCTTCGACAACGCGGTGACCCTCCGCGGCAACGTGGCGCAGCCAGGACGCTATGCCTGGCGCGAAGGGATGCACATCTCCGACCTCATTCCATCCCGCCAGTTTCTGCTGTCGCGGGATTACTGGAACCGGCAGAACTTTCTCGTGCCCGTAAGAAACGGCCATCCCTTCGGCCTTTCGCCGAATCAGTTCTATCCCCAGACGGGGACAAATACAGAGACCGGGATCGCCGGACAGACCGAGTTCAACACGCCGTACGGATTCAACCCGCAGACTGGCGTGAATGCGCAGACCGGAACCAACGCACAGGCAGGTCCAGCCGGGCAGACTGGAGCCAACATTCAACAGGGGATCAATGCGCAGACCGGAATCAATCCGCAGGCGGGGATGAATGCGCAAACAGGAGCCAATCAACAGGCGGGAACCAGCCCGCAGGCCGGGATCATTGCGCAAAACGAAACCGGAATGCGCAGCGAAACCAGCTTCGAGGCCGCCCGGAACAGCGAGGAGATCAACTGGGACTACGCGGCCATCGAACGCCTGGACGAGCACGACCTGAGCACCCGGCTGATCGCATTCAACCTGGCCAATGCCATTGACAACCCTGCATCGGCGGATAACGCCGTCCTGCAGCCTGGAGACGTGGTCACCATCTTTTCTGAAAAGGACATCCCTCTTCCCGTGGATAAGCACGCGGCATTCGTGCGTGTGGACGGCGAGGTGAACGCGCCGGGTGTGTACCGTATCAGCCCCGGGGAAACGTTGCGGGATCTGGTGAAGCGCGCCGGTGGACTTACTCCGCACTCCTATCTTTATGCTTCGCAGCTCACCCGCATTTCCACTCGCCGCGCCGAGGAGCTCGAAATCAGGCAATCGACCGCGCAGATGCAGAGAGATCTCCTGGCGCGCAATGCGGCCGCTTCTTCGCTTGGCGCCGCCAACAGCGGGGAACAACAGGCGCAGTTGAACGCGCAGCAGGCATTGATTGCGCAGCTTGCCGCGGTTCAACCTACGGGGCGAGTGGTTCTGGCCATGAAGCCCGACGCGGGCAGCGTGGAGGACATCCCCGGCTTCCCGCTGGAGGACGGCGATGCGTTCTACATCCCGTCGGAGCTGAACACGGTACAGGTTTCCGGCGCCGTGTACAACGAAAATGCGTTCCGCTACGAGCGGGGAAAGCGGCTCTACGCGTACCTGAACGATGCCGGCGGCCCCACACGGCAAGCCGACACCAGGCGCATCTTCCTGATTCGGGCGGACGGCACCGTGATCAGCCGGCAAACCCACGGCGAGTTCTGGCGGTCGGACTTCGACAAGACGGCCTTGCTGCCCGGAGACGCGATCATCGTCCCACCCAAGTTGAAGGGCCCGAGCACTTTCATCCAACAGCTTCCGTACTTCACGCAAATCCTGTCACAAACCGCCCTCACCGGCGCCGTGCTGGGTACGGCCTACTGACAAGAAGGCAAATCATGAAGGAACAGAATCCGGGAATCCCGCGGGAGGAATCCCCCGTACACGTGGAATCTTCTTCCGGGCAAAGCGGGCCGGCGCGCAGGCTGACCTTTCTTGGCGCTCTTGCGCAGCTGGCCCGCGGCAAGCGGCTGGTGGCCGCAGTGACCGGAATTTCGATGCTCGCCGGAGTCGCGATCAGCCTGCTGCTGTCTCCCCAGTTCACCGCAACCGCAAAGATCATGACGCCGCACCAAACGCAGCCGTCAGCGGCATTTCTGATGGGAGAATTGTCAATGAACCCTTCCGCCACAAACCCGCTGGCAGCAGCAACCGGCGGAACGGCGCTGAGCCTGAGAAATCCCAACGAACTCTATTTGGGGCTTCTTGCCTCGCGTCCCATAGCGGATGCGGTGATCGGGGAATTCGGCCTCACCGGCGTTTATCACGCAAAAGACATGACCGCGGCCCGCAAGGAGTTGGCGGACAACACGACGATCGTATCTGAGAAAAGCACACTGATCGCAATCTCCGTGACAGATACAGACAGGAAACGGGCTGCCGATATCGCGAATGCCTACCCCGAACAGCTTCGTGCGCTGACCAAAAACCTGGCGGTGACTGAAGCTTCGCAGAGACGGCTTTTCTACGAGCAGCGATTAAAGGACGCTGAGGAGGACCTGGTTTCGGCAGAGCTCGCCTTCCAACGGATTCAGAAGGAAAAGGGCCTGGTCCAACTGGACGCGCAAGCCAAAGCGCTGATCACTTCCCTGGCCGATCTTCACGCCCAGGTCGCGGCCAAGGAAGTGCAACTGCAGGCGCTGCGCTCCTACTCGACGGAACAAAATCCCGAGGTGCAGCTAATCGAGAGCCAGCTCGCCTCACTGCAGGATCAGGCGGCCAGGCTGGAAGAGCACGGCGGTCCTTCGGCGTCTGCCGTACTCGATCTGGGGGAACTGGCCGGCGCCGGTGCGGACTACCTGCGCGCGGAGCACGAGCTCGAATACCGCCAGGCCCTCTACGATCTATTGATGAAGCAATACGACGCCGCCCGGTGGGATGAGGCCAGGAACGCGGCGGTTATTCAGGTTGTGGAGGAGGCCATTCCGCCGGATCGGAAATCCGCGCCGCACCGGACAGTCATCGTCCTGGTGTTTACGGCGCTCGGGATGCTCGGGGCGTGGTCGTACATACTGTTGCTCAACCTCTTCGCAGGCAATCCTCGTATCTCGCAATTGCTGGCTGAATTCAAGTCGGTGCCGGTCAACGAATAAGCCTTTCGCAAGCGCAAAACTGACCCCATGCTCCGGGTTTAGTCATCGGGCTCGGCCTAGGAAAGCAGCTTGCCTGGGCTGATCTTTGAGCTCACATTTAGTTCCTGTCTTCGCCCATTCCGGCGGATCGGATCATGGAGAAACAAGACGAGCCAGCATCGCAAACATTTGATTTGGTCCTATGTTTCCACGTCGGCGACCAATGCTCTCCGCGTAGGACTTGGCGCCGTCTCGGGCTTGATAGTTTCGCGGTTGCTGCTGCCGCGAGGACGGGGCGAACTGGCAGTTCTTCTATACTTCCCGACGCTGATGGGAGCTTTCTTCAGCATGGGGACACCCCAGGCGATCACTGCACTGATCTCCAAAGGGGCCGCGGACACGCAAGAGGTTTTGACTGCCGGGTTCCGGCTCGCCCTTGCCCAGGTTCTCGTGGCGGTTCCGCTCTTCATGCTGTGCGCGCCGTTCACGCTCACCGGCGACAATCGTCACCTCGCGCTCCAGGTCGAGATATGCTGCGCATGTGGCGCCTTCATGGTTCTTGCGCCCTACTTCAACGCCATGGCCTATGGGTTGAAGCGCTTCAACTGGGTGAATGCCGTGATGCTTGCCGGGCAGGCCGGCTATGTGGCTGCGCTGCTCGGCTTGTGGTTCTGGAGAGCTCTGACGCCTCTCAGCGCCGCGCTTGCCGCTCTCGGCTCGCTACTGCTGCAGTGCCTGCTCCACCTCACGCACATCAAGCCGAGGTGGTTGAACAGCAAGCTGCCGCAGGGCGCTTACGCACAGTGTCTCAGGCTCGGATTGCGTTTCGCCGCGCCCAGCCTGGCGGCCGTCGTTTTGCTGAATGCCGATCGCGCCATCCTCATTCGCACCACCACGCTGGAGCAGATCGGATTCTACGCCATAGCCTTCGCGGTGACCATGCCGATCACCATGACAACGGAAGCGTTCACACAGATTGGCTTCGTGGAGGTTTCCAGCGCCGAAAGCGAGGATGCTTCGCTCTCCCTCATGCTGCGCCGCTTTCAAATGGCTCAGGTGATTGCGATAGTGAGCTTCCTTTTCGCCTGCGCTCTCATCGACCCGGTGATCCGTTTCGGATTTGGCAGGGCGTACCTCAACGCGATTCCTGCCGCATATCCTCTTGCGCTTGCCATGTCGCTGCGAGCCATGACGAGAACCTTCGAGAACAACCTGCGCGGACTGCGCCTCGTCGTTCCGGGAACGCTCGGGGCTGCCATCAATCTCGCAGTCCTCGTGCTTCTCAGCGTATTTTTTGTGCCGCGCTGGGGAGCATTGGGGTTCTGCTGTGCAAGCCTGGTGTCGGAGACGGTCTATCTGGCCTCTCTTGTGTGGTACCTCACAGCGCAACAGCATCTTCCCCTGCGGTCGCTCTGGGGCCTCCGGCCCGGGATCGTCCGCGCAATGACATTGGCGTTGGTGGAACTTTTCAGAGAGAAGCTCGTGGCGGAAAACAGCGGGGAGGTTGCTGAAAGCCGGTGCTGACGGAACACCGAGAGACGCGGGCCATTCCGTGGCGCGGCCTTTTTGCGGCCATCGCCGCGCTAGTCGCGGCCACTCTGTTTGTGCGCGGCGAACGGATCGGCGCGCCGGGCGCAGGGGCGCTTGCCGCGATCCTGCTCGTGATTTCTTCGGCGATGCTGCTTCGCGCGGCGGTCAGGACCGGCAGCCTGGTGAATGGATACACGCTGGCGCTCGGCGCGTTCCTTGTGGTCTATCCGCTTTCCGCGTTCGTACACCTCACCGGGAAGGACTATGTGTCGCTCGGCTTTTACGAGATCGCGGCGCTCGACCCGCACACGCAGGCCCATCACGTGTACTTGTCGCTTGCGCTCGTTCTCCTTGCGCAGTTGGCTCTCTGGTGGGGACTTGCCCCCGCGCGTCCTCAAGCGTCATCGAATGACCCGCACCTTGTCCGAGTGCGCTCCACGTTGCTTGTTCTTGCCGGGTTTGTGTTCACACTCCTGGGCGCTACCGGCACTTATCTGCTGTTCTCCAGTTCCGGCGAATCGCTTCAGGACATAGCGGCCCTGGACCGCACAAGGGAACTTGCGGCAGGAACCGCCCGTTTTGTCTTTATGTCCGAGTGGCTTTCCTGGGGCATCGTCTTCCTGTTGACAGCGTTCCTGGTTTCGCGAACCGGCAAGAATCATCCCAAGGCCGCTCTTGCCGTGCTCATTGGCGGATCGGCTTGCATGCTCTTGAATCTGTTTTGGACAGGCAGCCGGGCTGAAAACCTGCTGGCGGTATTGCCCCTGATCTTTGTCGTGAAGAAGATTGCCCCTCGGCATTTCCGGCCCTTCACCGCGGTCATCGTTGCGGGAGTGGCTGGAATCGTCGTGTTTGAGACGATCGCACGAACCACCACCATGCTGAACAGCGGCCTCGACTATCTCGTTCAAGGCGGATTGAGCACAAGCCAATTTGTCGCCAATCAGATAGCTGCCGTTTTCGACTGGCAGATGGGAAGATACACGACCATCAGCCTGGCCTTCGATATGGTGCATCGCTATGGCCATGCTTTCGGCTCAACCCTGCTCCAGGGACTCACAATGACCATCAACGCTCCGGCGACATTGCTGCACATTTCCGCAAAAGTGCCGGAGCCGGAGGCGATCACGGCTCTTGTTGGGCAGTACATCTATGGCGATCCAACAAAGACCGGAGTCGTGCCCGGCACTCTCGCCGAGCTGTACTTTAACTTTGGCCTTGTTGGCGTGATTGGCGGTTTCTTCGTCATTGGCAGGATTGCGAGGTATTGTATTTCCCTCACGCATTCTGCTGCCGACATGGGAACAGCGCTCCTTGGTTTTTATGTTTTGACTCTGCTTTGCGTCTGGACGATACCGATGACCGCAACCCTCGGCGTTTACCTTCTGGCCACTACCGGCTTTCCGGTCCTCGCTTTCTGCGTGGTCGAACAGATTGTAGCTCGTTCCGTGAGTCGGCTGCCGCAGAGTGCCGCGGGTATCGCGTTCTCTTAGCGTCAGCGGCATGATGAGAGTATGGAACCGGATAACCGGCTCCTGGAGCGCACAGGACAGCTCATCGGCCCGTCTGGCCGCCAGGAATGCCAGCTTCATCCACCGTTCCCCGTTAAAGACAAAGAAATGCGAAAGAAACTCTCGATCTGTATTCCCGCGTTCAACCGCCCTCAAGAGCTGTCGGAGTTGCTCGACAGCATCGCTTCTGAGGAGCCCGGCGATTGGGAGATCCTCATCAGTGAGGACTGTTCGCCGAAACAGCGGGAGATCGTAGAGGTGGTCAATCGTTTTGCCCGGCAGCACGAATCTCTTGCGATCCGGCTATTCACAACGCCCACTAACCTCGGCTATGACGCCAATCTGCGCTTTCTGATCGACCATGCGGAAGGGCGCTACTGCGTGTTTATGGGCGACGACGATCTGTGGTGCGCAGATGCCCTGAGCGAGATCAACAAGGCAATCGGCGTTGTACCAGAAGTGGGCGTCATTCTGCGGGCGTGGCAAACGATTTCAAAAAACACCGGCGAGGTGCTCGATGTGCACCGCTATTTTCGCGGCGATCGCGTGTTCAGACCCGGTCCCGAAACCGTTGCGGCGTTCTTCCGCAGGTCGGTCTTTATCTCCGGCCTTGTGATCAATACAGACGCCGCGCGCGCAGTTGGAACCGAACGATTCGACGGTACGCTGCTTTATCAATTGCACCTAGTCGGCAACTTACTTATGACCATGCCCGGATACTACGTATCGCAAATCACCGCACTGCGCCGGATCGGGGGCGAGCACTACTTTGGATCGAGCGAGAATGAGCGCGAGAGGTTTGCCCCGCGACAGCTTTTGCCGGAGCATTCGCTGAACTTTGTGCGCGGTCTTTTCGAGATCGCCGGGAGCCTCGAATCCGCGCATGGAGCGGAGGTTGGCCGGCGGATACGATGCGACATCGCCCGGTATTCCTACCCGCTTCTTGCCATCCAGGCGCGATCGGGCTCCCGATCGTCGTTCCAACACTACGCATCGGCATTGTCGGATCTGGGGCTCGGCAGATACATATTTTTTCGCGTGTACCGCGCGGCTCTCACTCTCGCTGGGTTCCGGCTCTGTGACACTTGCATTAACGCACTCAAACGCCTGTTTGGATCAACCCCGGCGATGGGCGGGTCTCGCGGGATTCGCCTCTCGTAGGCGTGCCTTTCCCTGGAAGATCGATGGCGCAAGGTCAACGAAAAATTGAGTCTGTCCTCATCGTCCGATCGGCATTCGGAGAAATCCACGAGCTGGCCTGGCTAAGGGCGCTGCGCGACCTTGGGATCAAAGCCGAACTCTTCGATACTCATTCCTATATTCCGGCGAATCTGGTTGGCCGGATCGAAGAGCATTTCATCTTTGGCCCTCATATCGGCAAAGTCAATCGCATGGTGGTCGAGCGAACGAAAGAGATGCGCCCGGATGTCGCGCACTTTTATCAGGGGCACCACTACACCGCCGAAACCATTGCGCAGGTTGCACGAGTGGGCTTTGCCTCCGGCTCGCACTGCGACGATCCGTTCGGAAGGCCGCGGCGAAGTGAGTATCGGCTTCTGAAGAAGGCGCTGCCGGAGTACGATGGGTACCACGTATTCCGCCAGTGCAATGTGGCCGAGGCTGCCGCATACGGCGTCAAGCGTGTGCGGGTTCTCATGATGTATTACATCCCGTGGCTTCATTACCCCGGCTCCCTCAGCACCCAGGAGCAACGGACCTGGGGATCCGACGTGGTCTACGCCGGGCACATGGAGCCCGACCTTCGGCTAGAATGCCTGACGAGAGTTGTGCGAGCCGGGCTGAAGTGCAGAATCTTCGGCGGGGAAGCGGAATGGCGGTCAGTGCTGCCGCGCGATGTGTATCAGACCGTGCGGCCGATTTTCTACGCCAGAGGAGCGGACTACCGGCGGGCGCTTTGTGCAGGCAAAATCGGCGCCTGTTTTTTCAGCAAATGGAATCGCGATCGGTACACAACTCGATCATGGGAGATTCCGGCCTGCGGGGTTTTTCTTCTCTCCGAGCGAACTCCTGCCATGCAGGAGTTTTATTGTGAGGGGAAGGAAGCCGAGTTCTTTGAAAGCCCCGAAGAATTTATCGACAAAGTGCGGTTCTACCTGCGCAATGAAGCCGTAAGAGAGCGGATTGCCGCGGCCGGATACGCGCGCGTAATTATCTCTGGAAACGATATCTACAGCAGGATGCGGCAATGGCTCGCCGATGTTGCGGAATGGCGAGAGGAAAAACAACTGAAAAGCTGAGCCGACGGTAAGTTCGCAAATCATGCGCCGCGGTACCGGCATATTTTTTCGCGGGAATCGTCGCCAACTCACTTCTATCCCATGACCAACCGCAGCGCAGTCTCCGTTTTTGCCGGGGGTAAACCACCCGTGGCGCCAATGCCGCCTTTGAGAGTTGGATTCCTGGCGTACGATCTGCAGCGGAACACAGAGGACGCGCTCTTCGAGGTGGCTCGCGCGACGGCGCTTTCAGTAAAAGCATTCCCGCTCTACAGGCACGACGATCAGGAGCTTGCAAGAATCGCATATCGTCCGGCCACCGCGAAAGGCAGGCACCTTGGGGTCAGCATGAAGGGCAGCACGCCGGAAGGGCTCGTATCCAATCCGGAATGGGCCGTGGGCGTGGCATGCGCGCGCGAGTCCGACGTGGTGGTTCTGAAGGGGTTGCTGGGCCTGGGAGCAATCTGGTGCGCGCTCTGCGCTTGTCTCCTGGGGCGGGTGGTAATCTCAACCAACCAAACGCTGCCTGCAAAGTGGGAAAGGAAACGGCGCTGGTGGATCAGGCTGTCGAAGCGGTTGCTGCTTCGCATGTGCCAGTTTCATATCTATCAAAATCCCGCCGCAATCGAAGTTCTCACCAAAGTTTACGGGTGCGCGCCTGAGCGGCTGATCTCTGCGCCGTATGAGGGCGGGGCCGCGCTCTTCAAGAGAATTCTCAGCGGAGCGAGAACCGATGCGGACGTGCGGCGCAATCTTGGCCCGGGCTCCGACGTCATTTTTCTGTACGCGGGGAATCTCCACTCGTTCAAGGGCGTAGCCGACATCATAAGGGCGGCGGCGCTGCTTCCCAGGGAAGCATCCTTCTTGTGCGTGTTTGTTGGTCCAGAGGAACCGGCCAGCAAGGAAGGCTCGACGATTGAGCACTTCACCGAGCTCGCCCGATCGAACGAAGTCGAGCAGCGCGTGCGCTTCCTTGGCCCCGTCGCGCCGGAGAAACTCGCGGAGCTTTACTGCGCGGCGGACGCCGTGCTGCTGCCGACGCACAGAGATACCTTCGGGAAGGTCCTAGTAGAGGGCGGACTAGCCGGCAAGCCGCTGGTGACCTCGACGGCCTGCGGTTCAGCAGGACTCATCGTGCAAGACGGAGTCAACGGGTTTGTGATTGAACCCGGCGATGTTTCTCAGCTAGCCCAGGCGATGAGGAAACTCTTCGATCCTGAGCTCCGCGCCAGAATGGGGTCTCACTCGCGGGAAATCGTCGATCGGTATTGCCGGGTGGATCTGGAAGTTCAAGGCTATCTGGAAGCGATCGAGCGCGGCGCGGCGCACCTGCGTTCGAGAGAGAGGACCGGGGTTTCGCGGGAGTTTCGCGCTCCTTGAGCCATCGCCCGCCTGACGCACTCTGGCCTGACATGTCGAATTTTCAATTTCGGCTATCCGTTCTCACCAACTCCATCTCGCGGTTGAACGGCGGAATCTTCGATGCAATGCGCGACCTCACCATTGCGGTTGCTGCGGAGGGGCGGTATTTGCCCATGGTCCTGAGTGCGCGCGATGCCCACACAACGAGCGATCGGGCGTTGTGGAGCAACATCGCAACAAGGACTTTTCCCGTTCTCGGTCCACGCATCCTGGGTTATGCGCCGGGGCTTGCGGCGGCGCTGGAACAAAGTGGCGCGGACATACTCCACGTCCATGGCATCTGGATGTATCCGTCTGTCGCGGTCCTGCGCTGGTCCCGGGGCAGACGGCCGTACATAGTGAGCCCGCACGGCCTGCTCAAGCCTTGGGCCTTGCGCAATTCCCGCTGGAAGAAGCGCATCGCGGCCGCGCTTTATGAAGACAGGCACTTGCGCGGCGCCGCCTGCCTGCACGCGTTGAATGCGGCCGAGGCGGAAGCGTTCAGAAATTACGGACTGAAGAATCCCATCTGCGTAATCCCGAATGGAACAAATCTTCGCCACGGGATCGCACGCCCCGAGCCGCGGCGGGAGCGGTCGGTTCTCTACCTCGGACGATTTCATCCCTCGAAAGGATTGCGCGATCTGCTTGAGGCGTGGCGCATGGTTGCCGGCGAAGCAAAAGCGGCCGGCTGGCGTCTTGTGCTTGCGGGATGGGACCAACATGGCCATCGCGCCGAGCTGGAGCGGCTTGCCGATGAGCTTCAAGTTCGTTCCAGCACCGTTTTCCTCGGCCCGCAGTTTGATGCGGAGAAGGATCGCTGCCTTGCCACGGCATGCGCTTTGATCTTGCCCAGCAAAAGCGAAGGCTTGCCGGTGAGTATTCTGGAGGCGTGGTCGCGGCAATTGCCGGTTTTGATGACCCGCGAGTGCAACCTTCCCGAGGGCGCTGACGCAGGGGCCGCAATCCTGATGGATCCGCAGGCAGAGAGCATTGCGGCGGCCTTGCGCCGCCTGCTCACCATGACGGATGCAGAGCGCGAAGCCATGGGCAGGAATGGGCGGAGGCTGGTTGAAGAGCGTTTCCAGTGGCAGCGCATTGGCAAGACCATGACCGAGGTATACGACTGGATCCTCGGCCGCGGAGCACAGCCCGAATGCGTGATGGCTTGAGAAGTGCAGCGTGAAGTGGAGACATCGCTTGTAACCGGCATGAAGTCGATTCGGATTCCGCGCTGTTCGAGTGGGACGGCTGCAAGGCGGCGAGGTGAAGAGAGTGCGGGAACGCAGAGAAGATCTGGCGGCGGATTGAGGGAAAAGCGGAAAGCCATGACGGAGCGATCCGATGCGGGCCGCCGCGCGCGAATCGTTGTCATTAGCCAGTTCTTTGGGCAGGATCAGTCGGCCGTGGGGCAATTTCTGGCTGACTTTGCGAGCGGAGCCTCGGAGGCGGGCCACGATGTCCGGGTAATCTGCGGCGCGAACGATTATGCCTCGGACGAGGTTGCGGCGCGCGGCGGCAACCGGCGCCGGAAGCACTCGACAAACAAGGACCGCGCATGGCCCAAGGAACGGCCCGCAGTGGACGTGGAGTGGGTGAAAACCGCGACGTTTTCACAGAACAGCTCGAGGAAACTGCTCTCCTACGCCACCTTCTATGCGGGGGCGGTGTGGAAAGCGCTAAGGATCCCGAGGCCGGATATTGTTGTGACGCTGACCGCGCCGCCTGGGTTGGCCTGGATCGGGTGGCTTCTGCAGCGGATGCGCGGGTGCCGTCACGTGACGTGGGAGATGGATGTCTATCCGGATATCGCGGTTTCGCTGGGCATACCTTTCGCGGGTTGGACTGCGGGGCTGTTCGATTTCCCCCGGCGGCGGGCCGATGCCGTGATCGTACTGGGTGATTGCATGAAGGCGCGCCTGCTGCGGCACGGGGTTGCGGAAGCTCGAATCGCCGTCGCGGAGAATTGGGCCGATGGGCGGATGATTTCTCCGCTCCCGTTTCCCGCCTGGCCGCCTCTACGCATCCTGTACTCTGGGAATTTGGGATTAGCGCACGATGTGGCAACCATTCGCGTCGTAATGGAGCGCCTGGCTGGCAACCCCGATATCTGTTTTGATTTCGCGGGCGGCGGTCTCGAGCGCGGAAAACTGATGGATTTTTGCCGTGAGCACGGAATGACGAATGCCTCCTTCCGCGGCTATGCCCGGCAGCAGGATCTGGGAGCCAGCCTGGCGGAATGCCACGTGGGCCTGATCACGCAGAAGTCTGAGACTCTTGGCTGCGTGGTGCCGAGCAAGCTGTATGGGCTGATGGCGGCAGCGCGGCCTGCTCTTTATATCGGTCCCGCGGCAGCTACACCGGCTCTTCTGATCCGGCGGTTCGATTGCGGCTGGCATTTTGAGTGTGGCGATGAAGCGGGGGTGATGGCGCTTCTCCTGCGCCTTCTCGATCATCCGGAGGAAATCCGCACAAAAGGACAAAACGGCCTTGAGGCGTTCCAACAAAATTACGACAAGCCCGACGGAGTAGCCCGAGTGATTCGCGCCCTGGGGCTGGAAGCGCCGGCCAACTGCTGAAAGAATCGGTGGCCTTCAACTCATTTGTTGCGATGAGTAAGAGACTGGGCAAAAGGCGGCGATGACAGAACGTGTATTGGTTACAGGCGCGGATGGATTTGTGGGAAGGTTTGTCTGCCGCAGGCTTATTGACTCGGGATATGTGCCGTGCGCCGGTCTTCGGGATCTGGCGCGATGGCCGGAATTGCAACGCGCCGTTCCCGGGTTGCATGAGTTTCGCCTTCTGGGAGACCTGAGCACCAATCGAGACTTGCGCGCTGAGTTCACGAATGTATCCGCGGTTGTGCACCTGGCGGCTCGCGCACCGGTGACAGACGAAAACGCCGCGGAAGCATCCCTGGAGTACCGGCGCGTGAATGTTGACGGCACGAAATCCGTTGCTGTTGCCGCCGCTGCGGCAGGGGTTCGCCGGCTTATTTTTGTGAGCACGGTAAAGGTACACGGCGAGTCAACCACCGCGAAGCCGTTTACCGAAGATTCGCGCCCCAATCCCCTGAACCTGTATGCGAGTTCGAAGTGGGAGGCCGAAACGGCGCTCCGCGCCTTCGCGGCGGAGAGCGGACTGGAGGTGGTGACGGTTCGCCCGCCGCAGATCTATGGCGCCGGAGTACGTGGGAATTTTCTGCGGCTCATCCGGCTCGTGGATCGCGGCCTGCCGTTGCCCATGCCCAAAAGCGAGAATCGCCGCAGTCTGCTTGGGGCGGAAAACCTTGCGGATTTTCTGGTACATTGCATCGGCTATCGTCATGCCGCCAATCAAAGCTTTCTGGTGAAGGACGCTGAAGACGTATCGACGCGCGAACTGATTACGCGATTGGCAAGAACCATGGAGCGGCCCATCCGATTGCTGACGGTTCCGGCGGCCCTGATTCGGTTGGCGGCAAAAGTGACAGGGAACGAAGAGGCGGCGGGCAGGGTTTTGGATTCCCTTGTGATGGACTGCAGCCGGGCGCAGCAGCGGCTGGAGTGGGTGCCTCCGGTCACGCTTGACAGCGGGCTGGCGGCAACTGCCCGATGGTATCGGGAATGGAAAAGCGCCGGATGAGGGCAGGCTCTTTCATGCTTCTTTTCGTTCTGGTGTTCCTTGCTTCCGCGCTGGCGACTGCCGGGGCGCGGGTCTGTCTCGCCAGTCGCGGTGTCATGGATCTTCCCAATGCCCGCAGTTCCCACGCGGCGCCGGTCCCGCGCGGAGGCGGCCTGGGCATCGTGCTGGTTTTTCTATCGGCAGCGGCCTGGCTTCTCCACCGGCAGATTGTCCCTGACGCGCTTGTGTGGGCGCTCATCGGCGGAGGCGTACCGATCAGCATCGTCGGCTTTCTCGACGATCGCTTCCGGCTGGCTCCCTGGCCGCGGCTCATCGTTCACTCGCTCGCGGCAGCATGGGCTCTTTGGTGCTTTCATACAATGCGGCCTTCGCCCTTTGACCATTGCGGCGTGTTTTGGAGCTGGGCCGGCCGGGGCGCCGCACTCATTGGGTTGGTCTGGCTCACGAATCTTTTCAACTTCATGGATGGCATCGACGGCCTGGCCGGAATGGAGGCCGTCTGTGTCAGCGGTCTCGGCGCATTGCTGCTGCTGCGTAATGCATTGCCGGGGTACGCGCAGGTTTCCTGCATTCTGGCGGCGGCGAGTTTGGGCTTTCTGATTTGGAACTGGCCGCCGGCGAAAATCTTCCTGGGTGACGCCGGAAGCGGCTTTTTGGGATTTTCCCTGGGCGTGCTGGCTCTCTTCTCCTCGCAAGCTGGCACGGCATTCCTTTGGCCCTGGCTAATTTTGCTCGCCGTCTTCATCGTGGACTCAACCGTGACATTATTTCGCCGGGTGCTTTCGCGGGCGCGCTGGTACGAGGCTCATCGCAGTCACGCCTATCAACACGCCGCCCGCATGTGGGGCAGTCATGCGAAGGTGACGCTGGCGGCGGCAGCGATCGACATCGTGTGGCTGTTCCCTTTCGCCTGGGGCGCATGCCGGTATCCTGTAGTTGCACCCGCGTTCGCCGCGGTTGCGATCGCTCCACTGGTGTACCTGACATTTCGTTTTCATGGGGGCCTCGAGGAACCATCTCCCGAGGTTGTTCTGCAGGATTGATTCCTCGGCCGAACACCCTTCCCGGTCCGGGCGCGATCGTGCGAACCAAGCTCCTGACGTCTTAGAGCGTGTTTCAAAAATAAGTTTTGTAACAAGGGCACGGCTTTGGCCGGGCAAAAAATGCAGGAAACTGAAAAGAACGAAAACATCCAGATGGGGCCATCCAAAAGATGCGGAACCGAATGACTTTGCAAATGATTGCTTTCGCCAGCTGCGTGATTCTGGAAAGCGAGTTGTAGACAATGCGCAAACAACCGGGTTTTCTTATCCGGAATATCGCGGTACGCCGGATTCTTATCTGGGCTACGCAAACCGCAATCTTCGCGGTCTCCGCCGTGGCGGCATTTCTGCTCCGGTTCGACTTCAGCGTGCCGCAGCACTACCTCCGCTACCTTCCTTACGCTCTGGCGATCTGGGTGCCCGTTAAGATCTTCGTATTTTATGGGGCAAAGCTCGACCGTGGCTTTTGGCGTTACGTGTCCGCAATCGATCTGATCCGGATTTCCGTTGCTAATGTCATTGCTTCCATCATTGGCTATTTCCTCATTCGTTGGCTGGCGCCGCCGGGGTTCCCGCGATCGCTCTACATACTCGATTTGATGGTGTGCATGTTCGGCACCGGCGGCCTTCGTCTTCTGGCCCGTGCAACATCGCGGCTCAGCTCGCAAGCGCGGAGCAAGAAAGAAGACCTGAAACGAACCCTCATTTACGGAGCCGGCGACGCTGGCATGAGCCTTCTCAGGGAAATTCGCAACAACGCGCGGCTGGCTTATCGCGTTTGCGGCTTTATTGACGACGATCCGAGCAAAGTGGGCCTGCGCATCGGCGGCGTGCCGGTGCTTGGAGGAGGCGGCAAGATGGGCCAGCTCGTTGCGCGGCACAGAATCGCTATCGTTCTGATTGCCATTCCTTCCGCGACGGGCGCCGAAATGGCGCTGATTTTCAAGTTCTGCCATGACGCAGAGGTCGAGTTTAAGACCGTGCCCGGATTGGGCGAGGCGATCGAGGGCCGCGGCCTGGCCGGTCAGATCCGGGAGGTGGCAGTCGAGGATCTTTTGGGGCGCACCCCGGTGCACCTCGAAGGAGAATCGATCAGTAGCACGCTGGAGGGCAAGATCGTCCTTGTGACCGGCGCGGCCGGATCCATCGGCCGCGAACTTTGCCGGCAAATCGCGCGCTTTCGTCCTGCCGGGATTGTCGGTTTCGAGATTGCGGAATCATCGTTGTTCGAGACCGATCTCGAAATGCGTCAGTCTTTCCCTCATCTTTCGTTCTATCCCGAAATTGGCAGCATTCAGAACCGCGAACGGCTGAACGAAATCTTTCAGCGCTACAAACCGGCTGTGGTCTATCATGCCGCAGCTTACAAGCATGTTCCCTTAATGGAAAATCATGTGTTTGAGGCCATCGAGAATAATGTCTTCGGAAGCTATAACGTGGCCGCGGCGGCAGCCGAGCATGGCGTGGAGGATTATCTGCTGATTTCGTCGGACAAGGCCGTTCGGCCCACGAGCGTGATGGGCGCATCGAAGCGCATCGCCGAGCTGATCCTGCTGGCGTTGCAGAACGGCCGCACCAGGTATGTGGCCGTTCGTTTCGGCAACGTGCTGGGATCGAACGGCAGCGTGATTCCCATCTTCAAGAAGCAGATCGCGGCCGGAGGGCCCGTCACCGTGACGCATCCCGACATGCGCCGCTTCTTCATGACCACTTCCGAGGCCTGCCAGCTCGTGCTGCAAGCCCTGGCGATCGGGAAAGGCGGCCAGATTTGCGTTCTGGACATGGGGCAACCCGTTAAGATCGTCGATCTCGCCACGCAGCTGATTCTCCTGTCGGGGCTCAGGCCGGAGGAAGACATCGAAATCGAATTCACGGGAATTCGCCCCGGCGAGAAACTCTCGGAAGAGCTTGGCACGATACTTGAAGGCACCGTGCCGTCGAAGCACGACAAAATTCGCATCTTCGTCGGCAACGGCCTTCCGGAGGAAGACATGCGGACCTGGCTCGAATCGCTCCGCGAAATCTGCGTAGCGCGGGACATGGGGCGTTTGGTCGTCGCGCTCAAAGAGCTCGTCCCGGATTACAGTCCAAGTGTCCACTTGCTCAAGCGCATCATGGCGCAAGGCGCGCCGATTCGCGCCGTATCCGAATAGAATTGATCTACCTTGGTTTTCCAATTTGCGCGGTTGTGACTCGCGTTCTGTCCGCCGGCTCGATCGCCGGGCTGATCGGTAAGATAGGTTAGCCGTTTCCTTCATTCCTTCCAGCGCCACTTGTCGCTTGCGTCCTGCAAGTTCCGGCGCCTCACCCTACTATCAATGAAAGGCCGGTTCGCCGTGTTCTTTACGGCGTCGAATAAGTCAACGTGCGCTTTACGGCTCTTCCAATAGAGCCTGGCAACACCGAGTTCGCGCAGTGGTTCATTTTCTTTTCTGTAGGGCTTGAATTCAGTGAAATCGTCTTGTTTCCGAATCCGCGATATACTTGCACTGTTGCCCAGGCAAAGTTGACGCGTATTGCCGTTAAGATTTTGCGGCGCCCCTGGAACCGCCGCGAGTGAGAGCGTCTGGAACGACACACAGGGCACAGCCGGCATTGTGATTGCAGTGGTTGAGGCTTTTCCCGGTTTGGGCAGTTTTCTCGGAGCGTGCAATGTTCGATAGCCCATGGCGTGTTTTGCATGTCGTTGCGAACCATGAAAAGCGCGTTGCACAGCATCTCGGGGCGCGGTCGCTGGAACACTACCTTCCCCTTTATGCAGTGCGCTCCAAATGGACCGACCGCACGGTCGACCTGAAGCGCCCGCTCTTTGCCGGATACGTTTTTGTCCGTTTCCCGGGCGAGGCGCGGATTTCTGTCGTCAGCACTCCGGGTGTTCTGCGCCTGCTGGGGAACGGTGCGGGCGAAACGGTGAGCGCCGCTGAAATCGAGAGAATCCGCGAGGGCCTTGCCGGCGGATACATCCTGCGGCCCCATCCCGCGGTTTCTATCGGTGAACGGGTGCGCGTGCATCGCGGCGTGTTCGAGGGAGTGGAAGGGATTGTGACGGAGCTTCGCCATCAATGCAAGGTCATCATCGCCCTTGCCCCAACCAGGCAGTGCTTTTCACTGGAAGTGGAGTTGGACGACATCGAGATCGTGCGCAAGCCGATCGCCGGGGAAGTGCTTTGGGAAAGAAGGAAATCGACGGTGTTCCGCGCGTAGCAGAGGGGCGCAGTCCTTCGTGATCCTGCGGCGTCACGATCGAAAGAGAGTTCGCGCCTGGAACGGCAGAAGAAGAAAAGCGGGCATACCTCGAATGAGATATGCCCGCTTGTTTCCTGAACAAAGAGATGCCCGATTGACCCGCGTTTACGCGGCTTGTTCGCCACCCTCGGGCTCTTCCGCTTCCTTCTTCTGCTCTTCAAGTTGCTTCTCCAGCTCGGCGCGCTTCTTGGCCTTGAGGTCGGCGCGCTTCTGGCGCTTCACTTCCAACTGCTTTTCGGCGCCCAGCAGCTCGATGAATGCCTTGCCCGCGCCGTCGCCCTGCTGGAAGCCGGTGCGAACGATGCGCAGATAGCCGCCGTTGCGGTCGCCGTAGCGAGGGGCCACAACTTCAAAGAGCCGCTTGACGGCTTCATCGGTGCGCAGAAAGGCGAGCGCCTGCCGGCGCGAGTGCAGATCGCCCTTCTTGCCCAGGGTGATCATTTTTTCGATGTGCGGACGAACCGCCTTGGCCTTGGCCACAGTGGTCTCCACGCGGTCTTCTTCGATGACGGACGTGACCAGGTTGCGCAAAAGCGCTCGACGATGGCTGGTGTTCCGCCCGAGTTTGAATCCTGCATTGCGATGGCGCATGTTACTACTCGCTTTCGAAAATATCGTTCGGCGGTCTAGAGTCCACAATCAGGGATCGTTCGAACTTGAGCGTCGAAAACCGATCCCTGATCCCTGACCGCTGATCTCTGTTGTTAGAAATTCTCCGTTTCGGTGGGCAACTGGAGATCCACCGAGTCCAGCGGTTCCTCTTCATCGTCGTAATGGCCAAAACCCGCGGCCAGCGCCGTCTGCGGCGAAATGCTGGTTGGCCCGGGCACCGCGTTGCCCTGCTCGTCGATCTTCATGCCCAGCGACAGGCCCATCTGCGCCAGGATTTCCTTGATCTCGTTCAGGCTCTTGCGGCCAAAGTTCTTGGTCTTCAGCATTTCGGCTTCGGTCTTCTGTACCAGCTCGCCGATAGTCTGAATGTTGGCGTTCTTCAGGCAGTTGTAGCTGCGGACAGAAAGCTCCAGCTCTTCCACCGAGCGGTTGAGGTTGTCGTTGCGGAGCAGGATGCGGCCTTCTTCGCCGCGCGCTTCCGCCTCGATCTCCTCTTCGAAGTTGATGAAGATGTTCATGTGGTCCTTGAGCAGCTTGGCGGCCAGGCCGATGGAATCGGCTGGCAGCACGGCGCCGTTGGTCCACACTTCGAGCGTCAGCTTGTCGAAGTCGGTGATCTGGCCCAAGCGGGCGGCCTCTACCACGTAGTTAACGCGGCGCACCGGCGAGTGCACCGAATCCACGGGAATAAAGCCCAGTCCCAGATCGGCGTCGAAATTCTTGTCGGCGGAGACATAACCGCGGCCGCGCTTGAGACGCATCTCCATGTCCAGCTTGCCGCTTTCTGAGAGCGTAGCGATATACACGTTCTTGTCGAGGATTTCGACGTCGCTGTCGGCCTCGATCATGCCGCTGGTCACCGGACCGGGCTGGTCGGCGCGCAGATACAGCGCCTTGGGTCCCTCGCCCTGCAGCTTGAAGGGAACCTGCTTGAGGTTGAGGATGATGTCGGTGGCGTCTTCAACCACGCCGGTGATGGACTGGAACTCGTGCAGCACGCCCTCGATGCGAACCGCGGTAACGGCCGCGCCCTCGATGGAGCTGAGCAGAGTGCGCCGCAGGGCGTTGCCGATGGTGGTGCCGAAGCCCCGTTCAAAGGGCTGGGCGCTGAACTTTCCGTAAGTGTCGGTAAGCGTCTCGGCATCCACCGCAAGGCGCTTCGGCTTCTGAAATCCTCTCCACAACATAGATCTCTCCCGTTTCCCGCGCGGCATGTACGTCGCGATGCATTTTGCGGCGGCCGCGCAAGTGCTCCTTTGAATTTGAGTTCATAGTTCGTAGTTCACAGTTCACAGCGCTTCGCGGAAATGTTCCGCTGGCAACTGAGAACTGCGAACTGAGAACTTACTTGCTGTACAGCTCGACGATCAACTGCTCGTTGACCGGCAGGTTAACGTCCGCGCGCCTGGGCAGATGCAGCACGCGCCCGGACAGGTTTTCAAAGTTCGCTTCAAGCCACGCGGGAACAGGGTTCTGCGCTGCGTACTGCGCGGCCTGCTCGATGATCACCAGCTTCCTGGCGCTGTCGCGAACGGCGATCTCGTCGCCCGCGTTCACTTGGTACGAAGGGATATTCACCTTTCGGCCGTTCACCGTGACGTGCCCGTGACGGACCACCTGCCGTGCCTGCCGGCGCGAGATGGCGAAGCCCAGGCGGAAGGCCACGTTGTCCAGGCGCCGTTCCAGTTGCTGGATCAGCAGCTCGCCGGTCACGCCCTGGGCGCGGTTGGCCTTCTCGTAGTATTCGCGGAACTGGCTCTCCAGCGTGAAGTACATGCGCTTGGCCTTCTGCTTTTCGTGCAGTTGCAGGCCGTAGCCCACGATCTTGGCCCTGCGGTCCTTGCCATGCTGGCCGGGCGGGAAGTTGCGCTTTTCCAGCGGGCAGCGGTCCGACGTGCACTTGGTGCCCTTCAAAAATAACTTAGTGCCTTCGCGGCGGCAAAGGCGGCAAACTGCTCCGGTATAACGTGCCATTTCTTCTCCTGACTTCGGATGTCGGCCGGTTTACGCGTAAAGCAGCTTTTTGCCGTTAGCTCTTAGCTTTTAGCCTCTCTTGCGGAATTGAGCCGATCGCTCAATTTCGCCGGCTTTCGTCAAGATCTCCGGCATAGCTGCATGGGACGCTTCGTCCCGGCCCGTTTCGTTCTAGCTGCTAGTTCCAGCTTGTCTCCGCTCGATCGAAGCCACAAGTTTATCCCGGGTACGATCAAGCTAAGAGCTAAAGGCTAAGAGCTAATAGCTGCTTCTTATACGCGCCTCCGCTTCGGCGGCCGGCAGCCGTTGTGCGGCACCGGCGTTACGTCGCGGATGGTTTTCACCTCGATGCCTGCGGCGGCCAGCGCGCGAATGGCCGACTCGCGGCCCGAACCCGGACCGGCGACGCGCACATCCACAACGCGCACCCCGTGATCGCGGGCCATGCCGGCGGCGTTCGACGCTGCCTGCTGCGCCGCGAAGGGCGTGCCCTTGCGCGATCCGCGGAATCCCAGCGAGCCCGCGCTCTTCCAACTCAGCGTGTTGCCCATCTGGTCGGTGATGGTGACGATGGTGTTGTTGAACGAGGCCTGGATGTACGCAATGCCGAACGGCACATTCTTGCGCTCGCGCTTCTTGAACTTCTTGGTCTTGCCCTTCTTGCCGGACTCGCTCTTTTGCTCTGGTTTCGCCATTAGGTCTTCGCCGTCGCTTTCTTCTTGCCGGCAATCGTGCCCTTGCGCGGGCCCTTCCGAGTACGGGCATTGGTGTGGGTGCGCTGGCCGCGCACCGGCAGGGACTTGCGATGGCGCGTGCCGCGATAGCTCTGGATGTCAATGAGACGCTTGATGTGCATGGTGACATCCTTGCGCAGGTCGCCTTCCACGTCCCCTTGGTCCTCGATCACCTGGCGGATGCGGTTCACTTCGTCCTCGCCCAGATCCTGGATTTTCTTGAAGGCGTCAACATTGGCCTTGTCCAGAATCTTGCGGGCGCGCGGCTGGCCGATACCGTAAATGTAAGTAAGCGCGATTCTTGCCTGCTTGTTGCGGGGCAGATCCACGCCAGCAATACGTGCCATGAGAATTCCTTTGCTGCTGCAGGTTGTGTGCCCCCGGCCTCAGCCGGTTCGCACGGGTTGTCGAGAGAACTTCCCGAGGTTCATCGCAAGCCTTGACTCAAGCTAACTCGCCTCGTAACAGTGGTCAGTGGTCAGATGTCAGTGATCAGTTTCCTTTTCCTCATGCGAACCGTTCTTACTGACCACCAATCACTGTTCACTGACCACTGGCTTGGAAGTCTCCCTTCCTTGCCAGGGCTTGCTTATCCCTGACGCTGCTTGTGCTTCGGGTTCTCGCAGATGACGCGTACCACGCCTCCGCGGGTAATCACCTTGCACTTGACGCAAATCTTTTTTACCGATGCCCGGACCTTCATTGCTGCTACCCTTCTCCGCGCAACAAACGATGGCGCGGAATCTTCTTCAGCTCTTGGCTGCTTACTTGTATCGGTACACAATCCGTCCGCGATTCAGGTCGTAGGGGCTCAACTCCACGGCCACTCGGTCGCCGGGCAAAATCCGGATGAAGTTCTTGCGCATCCTTCCCGAGACATGGGCCAGAACCTCGTGATTGTTCTCGAGCTTGACCTTGAACATGGCATTGGGCAACGTCTCCAGGACGGTTGCCATGACCTCAATCGCATCTTCCTTCGACAATCAGTGTCCACTTCTGGCGCATCCCGCGCCTTCACGTTTTGGACGGGAGTATTGCTACTCCGTCAGAATCCTCGCTCCAGTCGCAGTCACTGCAACCGTGTGCTCAAAATGAGCGCTCATGCTTCCATCGCTGGCCACGGCTGTCCAACCGTCATCCAGTACCTGCACATCCGGCTTTCCGGCATTCACCATGGGCTCAATCGCGATGACCATACCCACTTTCAGCTTCATGCCCTGGCCGGCTTCGCCAAAGTTCGGCACCTGCGGATCCTCGTGCATATGCACGCCAATCCCGTGACCCACGAAGTCTCGAACCACCGAAAACCCTTCACCCTCGACCACGTTCTGTACTGCCGCTCCTACATCACCCAATGTCGCGCCCGGCTTTACCGCCGCGATGCCGGCCTTCAGCGAGTCTTCCGTGGCCTTCAGCAGCCGTGCGGCGTTGGCATCGATCGAGCCCACCGGCACCGTGATCGCCGCATCGCCGTAGTAGCCGTCGACAACCAAACCAAAATCGACCGAGACGATATCCCCTTCCTTCAGGACCCGCTTCGGCGATGGAATGCCGTGTACCACCTCGCTGTTGACTGAAGTACAAAGCGCACAGGGAAAACCGTGATAGCCCTTGAACGCGGCCTTCACTCCCAATTCTTTCACTCGCGCCTCGGCCGCTTTTTCCAGATCGTAGGTGGTGGCGCCTGGCTTCACCTTGCTGCGCACCAGTTCCAGAACCTCACGAA